>NZ_BCQQ01000177.1 GCF_001552155.1 Actinomadura formosensis NBRC 14204
CGTGCTGATCAACGGGGGAGCGGGCGCCGGTTCGCTGCTGCTTCTGCACACGTTCGGCTGGAAGTTCGGCGTCCGGTCCCCCGAGGTCGCGGGGGCGACGCAGGTGCTCGTCGCGAGCCTCGGCTCGATGATGGTGTTCCGCAGCGCGGTGTTCACCGTCCGGGTCGGGGACGAGGACGTGGCGGTCGGGCCGAGCACGCTGCTGACCTCGCTGCTCGCCGCCGCCGACCGCGGCGTGGACCGCATGCAGGCCAAGACCCGCGCACAGGAGGCGGGCGAGATCATGCGCGGCGTGTCGTTCGCGAAGTCGCGGCTCGCGCTGCCGACGTACTGCCTCGGGCTGCTGCAGAACGTGTCCGCCGAGGACCAGGCCGATCTGCGCACCGCCGTGGACGCCCTGGCCGGCAGCGAGATGACCGACGGGCAGATGGCGCTCAACCTCGGGCTGCTGCTGATGAACGTCGCCGGGCCCGACGTGCTGCGCTCCGCGGTGGAGACGCTGCGCGCCGAGATCATGGCCGACGACCCCGACGGGCATCGCGTCCCGCCGCCCCGCGGCGGCCGGGTCCGCGAGGCCCGCCCCGAGCCGGTCCGGGGCGGGCCCGACCGGTGACCGGGCCCGCGGCCCGGCCGGTGCGACGGCCGGGCCGCGCGGCGGCTCAGCGGTAGGAGTGCTCCGGCGCGGGGTAGGCGCCGCTGACGACCTCTTCGGCGTAGGTGCGTGCGGCCTCGCCGAGCAGGGTGTTCATGTCGGTGAACTTCTTGACGAACTTCGCGGTGTGCGGGGTGAGGCCCGCCATGTCCTGCCAGACCAGGACCTGCGCGTCGGTCTGGTGGCCGGCGCCGATGCCGATCGTCGGGATCGACAGCGACGAGGTGACGCGGGCGGCGAGGTCCTCCGGCACGCATTCGAGGACGACGGAGAACGCGCCGGCGGCTTCGAGGGCCTTCGCGTCCGCCATCAGCTCCTCGCCGTCCTGGCCGCGGCCCTGCACCCGGTAGCCGCCGAAGACGTTCACCGACTGCGGGGTGAGGCCGAGGTGGCCCATGACGGGGATGCCGGCGGCGACCATCGCCTCGGCCTGCGGGATGATCCGGCGGCCGCCCTCCAGCTTGATCGCGTGCGCGCCGGTCTCCTTGAGGAACCGGGTGGCGGCCGTCAGCGCCTCCTTGACGCCCGTCTGGTACGAGCCGAACGGCAGGTCGGCGACGACCATGGCGCGCTTGGAGCCGCGGACGACGGCCGCGGTGAGCGGGATCAGGTCGTCCACGGTGACGGGGATGGTGGAGTCGTAGCCGTAGACGACCATCGCGGCGGAGTCGCCGACGAGCAGCACGGGGATGCCGGCCTCGTCGAAGATCCGCGCGGTGAGCGCGTCGTACGCGGTGAGCATCGGCCACTTCTCGTGCCGCTCCTTGGCGGCGGCGATGTCGCGTACGGTGACCCGGCGTCCGCTCGTACCGCCGTAGAGCGCGGTCGGCTGCGCTGGGGATGCAGCAGAAGAAGACATGCGAGAACCTCCGGTCTTGAGGCGCCACGGTGGCGTACCCAGACGGAACCGATCGTGCCACTTCGAAAACGATTCGGGTACCCCTCGCGATTCCCCGATTTCCCGTGCCGCGCCCCGCAGGCGATGACTCCGAGGCACCGGAACCGCCCCGGAATGACGCGCGGACGACGGAAGTGACGCAATTTCGGCACGGTAGGCGTGATCTTCTCCCCGTTCGGCTGTGTCATGCCCCATACTGGCGCTGGGTAGTGCTAAATGACCGGCTGTCTGGAGCGCGTCAGGTGAGATCCGTCATGGCGCCGCAAGGCGATGCGCCCGCCACCGATTCCGCGTCCCGGACCCTTGTCCTGGGCATAGACGGTGCCAGGCGGATCGTGCAGTGCGGGCCGAACGCCCGGGCCGTCCTCGGCCGGGCCCCCGAGGACCTGATCGGCCGTCCCGCCACCGACCTGGTGGGGGACGAGGCGAAGGCCGAGCTTGAGGCGCTCCTGGAGGCGAACGACCAGGAGCGCAGCGGCGTGATGTCCGTGCTGCGCGGCGACCAGGGCGCCTCCGCCCTCGTCACCGTGCAGCCGATGATCGGCACCGGCCCGGACGCCGCGCCCGCCGCGCTGCTGTTCATCCGGGTGGAGCTGCCGCCCAGCGAGCGCTACCAGGACCCGGCGCTCATGCGCCGCGCGCTGATGGACGACCAGCTCACCCGGTTCGGCGCGTCCCTCGACCTCGACCAGTCCGCCCGCGGCCTCGTCGAGGTCGTCGTCCCGCACTACTGCAACGCCGCGTCGGTGCTGGTGCTGGAGAGCCTCGTCGCCGCCGACGAGGTGCACACCGAGACCGGCTCGGCGGTGCTGCGCCGCATCGCGGTCACCTCCGACGACGGCAACCCGGCGTGGACGTCCACGTTCCCCGTCGGCGAGGTGCTCGTGTTCCCGGAGGGCACCCCGTACCGGCAGGTCATGGAGACGGCCCGGCCCGTCCACCTGCGGCACATCCCCCTGGACGAGGCGACCGAGATCGGCCGGCTGTGGCGCCGCGGCCCGGCCGGGGAACTGCTGTCCGGCGTGTCGATGGTGCTGCTGCCGATGATCGCCCGGGACACGCTGCTCGGCTTCATCGCCTGCACCCGCGTCCCCGGGTTCCGCAAGTTCGACGCCTACGACGTCGAGATCGGCATGGAGTTCGCCAGCCGCGCCGCGATCGTCATCGACAACGCCCGGCTGTTCAGCCGGGAACGCGCGACCGCGCTGGCGCTGCAGCGCAGCCTGCTGCCGATGCGGCTGTCCGCGCCGTCCTCGGTCGAGGTCCGGCACCGCTACCTGCCCGGCAGCAAGCTCGTCGAGGTCGGCGGCGACTGGTACGAGTCGATCGCGCTGCCCGGCGCCCGCGTCGCCCTGATCGTCGGCGACGTCGCCGGGCACGGCGTCCGCGCCGCCGTCACGATGGGGCGGCTGCGCACCGCGCTGCACACGCTCGCGAACCTGGAACTGCCGCCCGCCGACGCCCTGCACGTCATGCACGAGCTGATGATCGAGCTCGGTGAGCAGGAACCCCACTTCGCCACCTGCGTGTACGCGGTGTACGACGCGACCACCGGCACGATCGAGATCGCCTCCGCCGGTCACCTGCCGCCGCTGCTGGCGGGCCCGACCGGCGACAACGAGTACCTGCAGGTCCCGCCCGCCCCGCCGCTCGGCGTCGCGGGCGGCGCCGCCATCGAGAGCCGCGAGTTCACCGTCGAGGACGGCAGCCTCTTCGTCATCTACACCGACGGCCTCGTGGAGAACCGCGGCCGCGACATCGACGACGGGCTCGCCCGCCTGCAGAAGATCTTCGGCCCGGACTCGGTCGACCGTCCCATGGAGGACCTCGCCAAGGCGACCCTCGCCGGCGTCTACGCCGACCAGCACCGCGACGACATCGCCGTCCTCATCGCCCGGCTGCGCCGCCTCCCCGAGGATCGCTACGCCTCCTGGACGCTGCCCGCCGACCCGGCCGCCGTCCGCCGCGCCCGCGGCCTCGTCCGCTCCCGGCTGCAGGAGTGGGGCCTGGAGGAACTCGACTACACCACCGAACTGCTGGCGTCGGAGCTCATCACGAACGCGCTCCGCTACGCGCCCGGCCCGATCCAGCTGCGCCTCCTGCTGGAGCGCACCCTCGTCTGCGAGGTGCTGGACCGCTCTGCCGCCCTGCCGCGCCTCCGCCGCGCCGAGGACGACGACGAGAACGGCCGCGGCCTCCTCGTGGTCAGCCAGCTCGCCCACCGCTGGGGCACCCGCCGCACCGCGGCCGGCAAGGTCGTCTGGTGCGAGCAGATCGTCCCGGGCATCGACCCCGACGCCTCCGAACAGGTCCCCGCATGGCCCGAGGAGACCTGGCCGGGCGAAAGCCATCACCGCGGTTAGCCCAGGGGGCAACCCCCCGGAACCCCTGCTACGGCCGAGGGGCTGAGGTTCTGGGGGCTACCTCTCTCGCCAGGCGTTGGTGATGGGGAGGCGGCGGTCGCGGCCGAAGTTCTTCGGGGTGATCTTGGGGCCGGGCGGGTACTGGCGGCGCTTGTACTCGGCCATGTCGACCAGGCGGATGACGCGGTCGACGAGGGCCGGGTCGTGGCCGGCGGCGACGAGGGCCTCGCGGCCCATGTCGCGTTCGACGTAGTCGGCCAGCATCGGGTCGAGGACGGTGTACTCGGGGAGGCTGTCGCGGTCGCGCTGGCCGGGGCGCAGCTCGGCGGACGGCTCCTTGACGATGATCGCCTCGGGGATGGGCTCGTGCCCGAACGGGTGCAGGAACGGCAGGTCGACGCCGGCCTGGGTGTTGCGCCACCGGGCGAGGTCCCAGACGGTGAGCTTGAAGACGTCCTTGATGGGGGCGAAGCCGCCGGCGGAGTCGCCGTAGAGGGTGGAGTAGCCGGTGGCGAGCTCGCTCTTGTTGCCGCCGGTCAGGACGAGGTGGCCGTGCTCGTTGGACAGGGCCATCCAGATGTTGGCGCGGATGCGGGCCTGCAGGTTCTCGGCGGCGAGGCCGTGCAGGTCGAGATGCTCCTCGAACGCCTCGACCATGCCGGAGATGGGCACGATCCGGGAGTTGACGCCCTGCCGTTTGACGAGGTCCTCGGCGTCCACGATGGAGCCCTCCGAGGAGTACCGGCTCGGGAGCAGGACGGCGTGGACGTTCTCCGGGCCGATCGCGTCGGAGGCGATGGTGGTGACGAGGGCGGAGTCGATGCCGCCGGACAGGCCGAGGACGACCGAGCGGAACCCGTTCTTGCGGACGTAGTCGCGGGTGCCGAGGACCAGGGCCGCGTAGATCTCGGCGAGGTCGTCCATGGGCTCGGCGGTGGTCTGCGGCCGCACCGGGTAGGCGGGCAGCGGGGCCGGGGTCAGGACGTGCCGGTCGATGGTGATCGTCGTGCCGTCGAGGGCGTCCACCGGGGTGCGGCCCGGCCGGGCGGACGGATCGGCGGCGGGCAGCGCGAGGTCGGCGACGAGGAGGTGCTCGACGAACTGGGGCGCGCGGGCGAGCGGGGTGCCGTCGGGGCCGACGATGACGGAGTCGCCGTCGAAGACGAGTTCGTCCTGGCCGCCGACCATGTTGACGTAGGCGAGGGCGCAGCCGGCCTCGCGGGCGCGTTCGGCGCACAGGTCGAGGCGGACGTCGTCCTTGTTGCGCTCGTAGGGGGAGGCGTTGACGGACAGGAGCAGACCCGCGCGGGACTCGCCCGTCACGCTGACGGGGCCGCCGTCCTGCCAGAGGTCCTCGCAGATGACGGTGGCGACGTCGACGCCGTGGACGCGGACGACGGGCAGCCGGTCGCCGCGCACGAAGATCCGGTACTCGTCGAACACCCCGTAGTTCGGCAGGTGGTGCTTGGCGGTGCGGACGAGCACCTCGCCGCCGTGCAGCCACGCGGCGGCGTTCAGCGGTGCCCCGGCGGGCTGCCCGGACCGGACGAGCCCGACCGCCCGGCGGTCCAGGTAGCCGGTGACGACGGGCAGGTCACCGAGGCCCTCGTCGGCGAGCCGGCGGGCGAGCCGCTCCAGGGCCCCCCGGCACGCCTCGACGAAGGACGAGCGCAGCGCCAGGTCCTCCACCGGGTAGCCGGACAGCATCATCTCGGGGAAGGCGACCAGGTGCGCGCCCGCGTCGGCGGCGCGCCTGCTCCATTCCACGATCAGGTCGGCGTTGCCGTCGAGGTCGCCGACGGTCGGGTTCACCTGCGCGAGCGCGATCCTGAGCTGTGCCACGCCCCAAGGGTAGAACGTCGGAGGCGGTTTCGTCACTTTGACGAGAAGGACGTGTCGAGGACCGCGGCGCGGCGCCGCCTGATCGCGGGGGCGAGCGCGAGCTGTGCCGCCGCCGCGGTGAACGCCAGGCCCGCGCAGGTCAGCCACAGCGTGATGGCTCCGCCCGAGCCGAGCAGCTGGGTGCCGCCGAGCGGCGCCAGCAGGAAGCCGCCCGACCACGCCATCCCGTACAGGCCGCCGTACCGGCCGCGCAGGCCGGCGGGCGCGAGATCGGCGACGACGGCCTGCAGGACGGCCGCGGCGGCGATCTCCCCGAGCGTCCACACCAGGATCGTCGCGGTGTAGGCGGCCACCGTCGACGCCAGCGAGGTGAGCCCGTAGCCGATCCCGACCAGGGCGAATCCCGCGGCCAGCACCAGGCTGTGGTCGCGCCGCGTCAGCCACGCGTTGACCAGCGGCTGGACGATGATGATCAGCACCCCGTTCGCGCCGATCGCGAGGCCGTAGGCCCGCGGGCCGAGCCCGTCCTCCTTCATGGCCAGCGGCATCGTCGTCATGCCCTGCATCAGGACGAAGGTGTAGACGAGGGTGATCAGCACGTAGCAGACCATGACCCGGTCGCGCAGCACCCGCCCGAACCCGCCGGAGTCCCCGGCACGGGCGTCCCGCGACCGCGTCTCGGGGACGGCCCGCCACACCAGGATCCCGAACCCGGCGCAGGTGAGCGCGTCGATCCAGAACAGCCACAGGAAGCCCTCCTGCGCGAGCGCCCCGCCGAGCACCATCGCGACCGCCCAGCCCAGGTTGACCGCCCAGAACAGCAGCCCGAACGCGCGCGGGCGGTCCGCCGGGGAGATGACGTCGGCGACCATCGCCTGCGCGGCCGGCCGGTACATGTCCAGCAGGACGCCGAGCAGCAGCGCCGCCGCGACGATCGCGGCGAACCCCTGCGCGTAGCCGAGCGCGAGCATCGCGGTACCGGTGCCGACGGTCGCGAGCGTCAGCGTCGCGCGCCGGCCGAGCCGGTCGGCGAGCGCGCCGCCGGCCATCTGGCCGCCGAGCGAGCCCGCGCCGAGCACCGCCAGCACCACGCCGGCCTGGGCCAGCGACAACCCCCGGGCGGTGGTCAGGTAGAGGCCGAGGAACGGCTCGACCATGGTGCCGAGCCGGTTGAGCAGCGTCCCGGCCCACAGCACCCAGAAATGCCGGGGGAGTCCGCCGACCCGCGGATGCAGGAACGCCGCGAGCCGCCCCGGAACGGGACCGACAGGAGTGTCTTCCAGAGTGGTCACTGCACGATGGTGGGCGCTCCACCGGGTGCGCGGTATTCATTTAGCCTGGGCTAAATGATTGAGTTCGTGTTCGCGCCGGACGATGTGGCCCGCGTCCGGTTCGCGTTCTCGCCGCTGTGGGAGATGGTGCTGAGCCTGCGGGTGCTCGGCGACCCGTCCGGGCACGCGCTGCACCTGCCCTGGGTGCACGCCGTCCGGCCCCGGCTGCGCGGGCTCGATCTGGAGCCGCTGCTGGAGGTGGTCCCGCCCACCGGGTACGCCCCCGACTTCCTGACCCCGCCGCCGGAGAGCCCGCTGCCCGACCTGGCCGCCGAACTGGAGACCGTCCTGGCCACTCCACCCGACGTGGTCGTGGCCGAACTGCTGAGCGGCGACCGGGTGCGGCGGCCGGGACGGCGGCGCGCGGAGATGGCCGCCGACCCCGGGCGCACCCTCCGGACGCTCGTCGGCCTCCTCGAACACTACTGGGCCGCCGCCGTCGAGCCGTTCTGGCCGCGCATCACCGACCTGCTGGAGGGCGACGTGCTGCGCCGCACGCGCGCCCTGACCGCGTCCGGCACCGCCGGGGTGTTCGGGGACCTGCACGAGACGGTCTCCTGGCGCGCCGGGACGCTGTCGGTCGAGCGGGCCTGGAGCTTCCGCGGCGAGCTCGCCGGACGCGGGATGCTGCTCGTCCCGAGCGTGTTCGTGTGGCCGAGCGTGTCGGTGATGGTGCCGCCCTACCAGCCGCTGCTCAGCTACCCGCCGCGCGGTGTGGCGACGCTCTGGGAGACCGGGCGCCCGGCCGGGGCCCGGGAGGAGGCGCTCGCCGCGCTCATCGGCCGCCGCCGCGCCGCCCTTCTGGCCGCGCTCGCCACCCCCGCGTCGACCACCGATCTGGCCGGGCGGCTGGGCGTGACGGCGGGTGCGGTCAGCCAGCATCTCGGTGTGCTGCGCGCCTGCGGGCTCGTCACCGGGCACCGGATGGGACGCCGTGTCCTGTACGTCCGCACGCCCGCCGGTGACGCCCTCGCCGGCGGTCAGGGCAGCGAGGCGAGCGCGTCCACGCGCGGCGTGCCGGGCTCGTAGCGGCCGGTCTCGGCGAGCCAGTCCAGGTGGGCGCGCGGGACGGCCAGCAGCACCGTGACGACCTGCGCGGCGGCGGCGCGCTGCGCGACGGTCAGCTCCAGCCGGTCGAGCATCGCGGGCAGCCGCCGCGCCGCCGTGCACGCCTCCTCCAGCCGGTCGGTGATCTTGCCGGTGACCGCCGCGGCGGCCTGCGCGGCGTCCAGCCCGTGCGCCCGGGACAGGACGGCGGGCAGGTCGTGGACGTCGCCGCGGGCCGACTCCAGATCGTGCGAGGCGAGGTCGTTGGACCAGGCGACGGCGTCCGCGACGCCGTCGGTGAGGGTCTTCCACGGGGGTGTGCGCAGCAGCCGCGCCGGCAGCTCGACCCCGAGGACCGGCTCGATCAGGTCGTACAGGAACGGCGCGCACGCCCGGCGGCGCAGCGGCGCGTACTCCGCCTCCGTCGGGACGTGCCGGATCCGGCGGTTGACCGCCTCCTCCGCGCACCCGTCCCGGTGCGCCTCCAGTCGCAGCCCGAACCGGCGCCGCCAGTCGCGGCTCATGCCCCTGGACGTGGTGGCGTGCCACAGCTCCACCAGCGCCGCCTCCAGCGGACGGGCACCCGGGCGGGGGTGGCCCCGCCGCATCGCGCGCAGCAGGTCGTCGTACAGGGCGTGCACGGCGCTGCCGCTGCCCGCGAACGGCGGCCGGTCCAGCGTGTCGTCCAGCGCGAGCGCCCAGGTCAGCCAGCGGGCGAACAGGTTCACGCCGGCGGGGCCTGCGGAGGGGAACGCGCGGGCGGCGAGCCGGCCGCAGCGGGCCCGGCCGAGGGGCGAGGCGTCCGGATCCGCGATTACCAGGCCCAGGTCGCGTGCCCAGCCCTCCACCTGCGCGCACAGCCGGCTCGACTCAGGATGCACGGCCGACGGGGTCGCCAGCGCGCTCACCCGGTCGGCCGTCGAGAGAAGAAGAGAGATGTCCACGGCCCTGCCCACGCTAACGATCACTTCGCCGGGCGAGCGGGACCGGCACGTCAAATCCCGGGAAACGGATCTCCATGAACGGTCATGGAACCGGCCGCCCCGATCCGGCCGCGACACGGATCGGGGAGGGTGAGTAGTCGGATATGTTCCGGTCAGCGGGAATGGTCAGGCGTAACGTCGCGGTAACAGCCGCCGGGCATACTTCGAGGTGGGCCGGACCGTCTCTCGCGGCCGGCATGAGTCCCCGCCCCATGTCGCCGGCAGGGCCGTATCGAGGGAGAAGGCTTTGGAGCGTCAGCAGGAGTTCGTGCTCCGCACGCTGGAGGAGCGCGACATCCGCTTCATCCGGCTGTGGTTCACCGACGTGCTCGGGTTCCTGAAGTCGGTGGCCGTCGCCCCCGCCGAACTGGAGGGCGCCTTCGGCGAGGGCATCGGCTTCGACGGGTCGGCGATCGAGGGCTTCGCCCGGGTGTACGAGGCCGACATGATCGCCAAGCCGGATCCGTCCACGTTCCAGGTGCTGCCCTGGCGGTCGGAGTCGCCCGGCGTGGGCCGCATGTTCTGCGACATCCTCATGCCGGACGGGGCGCCGAGCTTCGCCGACCCCCGGTACGTCCTCAAGCGGGCGCTGGCCCGCGCCGCCGACCTCGGGTTCACCTTCTACACCCATCCCGAGATCGAGTTCTTCCTGCTCAACGACCGGCCGGAGGACGGAAGCGAGCCCGAGCCGGCGGACGCGGGCGGCTACTTCGACCACACCCCGCACAGCGCCGCGCACGACTTCCGGCGCAACGCGATCATGATGCTGGAGGCGATGGGCATCTCGGTGGAGTACAGCCACCACGAGGGCGCCCCAGGCCAGCAGGAGATCGACCTCCGGTACGCCGACGCGCTCACCACCGCCGACAACATCATGACGTTCCGGCTGGTGATGAAGGAGGTCGCGCTGGAGCAGGGCGTGCACGCGACCTTCATGCCGAAGCCCTTCACCGAGCATCCCGGCTCGGGCATGCACACCCACATGTCGCTGTTCGAGGGCGACCGCAACGCCTTCTACGAGCCGGGCGCGGAGTACAAGCTGTCCAAGGTCGGGCGGGCGTTCATCGCGGGGCTGCTGCGGCACTCCGCGGAGATCACCGCGGTGTGCAACCAGTGGGTCAACTCCTACAAGCGGCTGTGGGGCAACGTCGGGTCGGCCGCCGGCGCCGGGGGAGAGGCCCCGTCCTACATCTGCTGGGGGCACAACAACCGGTCCGCGCTCGTCCGCGTCCCCATGTACAAGCCGCACAAGGGGCACTCGACCCGCATCGAGTTCCGGTCGCTGGACAGCGCCGCGAACCCGTACCTGGCGTTCGCGGCGATCCTCGGCGCCGGGCTCAAGGGCATCGAGGAGGGCTACGAGCTGCCGCCGGGCGCCGAGGACGACGTGTGGGCGCTGACGCCCGCCGAGCGGCGCGCCCTCGGCATCGAGCCGCTGCCGCAGAACCTGGACGAGGCGATCCACGCGATGGAGCGCAGCGAGCTGATGGCGGACGTCCTCGGCGAGCACGTGTTCGACTTC
>NZ_BCQQ01000178.1 GCF_001552155.1 Actinomadura formosensis NBRC 14204
GGGCGGTGCCGGCCGCCGCGGTGCCGCCGGCCGCGCCGGGCATGGGCGCCCGGTCTCCGGCCGGCGGGCGGGCGAGGGGCACGGGGAGTCCTACAGCGCTTCCGGGCCGGTCTCGCCGGTGCGGACGCGGACGACCGTGTCCACCGGCACCGCCCACACCTTGCCGTCACCGATCTTGTCGGTGCGCGCGGCGCGGACGATCACGTCGATGATGTCGTCGGCGTCCGCCGCCTCGACCAGGACCTCGATCCGCAGCTTGGGCACCAGGTCGACCTGGTACTCGGCGCCCCGGTAGACCTCGGTGTGCCCCTTCTGCCGCCCGTAGCCGCTGGCCTCGCTGACCGTCATGCCCCTGACGCCGAAGCTCTCCAGGGCCTTCTTGACCTCGTCCAGCTTGAAGGGCTTGATGACCGCCGTGATGAGCTTCATCCCCGCGCCTCCACCTTCTTGGCCGCGCCCTCGGTGATGGGGGCGGCGGTCGCCCCGGATCGGACACCCGCGCGGATGGTGCCGAAGTCGTAGGCGGTCTCCGCGTGCGCCGTGCCGTCGATGCCGGCGGCCTCGTCGTCCGCGCTGATCCGCAGGCCCATGGTCAGGTCGATGACCTTCGCGATCACGTAGGTCATGGCGAACGAGTAGCCGAGCGTGGCGAGGACGGCGACGGCCTGCTTGCCGAGCAGCGCGAATCCGCCGCCCGCGAGCAGCCCGTCCGCGCCCGCGCCGTTCACCGCGGTGGTGGCCAGGAGGCCGATCAGGAGGGCGCCGACGATGCCGCCGACCATGTGGACGCCGACCACGTCGAGTGAGTCGTCGTAGCCGAGCCTGTACTTGAGGCCGACCGCGAAAGCGCACACCGCGCCGGCGACGAGGCCGAGGACGATCGCACCGAGCGGGGTGACGAACGCGCAGGCCGGGGTGATGGCGACCAGCCCGGCGACGATGCCGGACGCGATGCCGAGCGTGGTGGACGCGCCGTCCCGCACCTTCTCGACGACGATCCAGGCGAACGCGGCGGCGCAGGTCGCGGCGAGCGTGTTGATGAACGCGACGGCCGCGGTGGCGCCGGCCGACAGGGCGGAACCGGCGTTGAACCCGAACCATCCGAACCACAGCAGCCCGGCACCGAGCAGGACGAACGGCAGGTTGTGCGGGCGCATCGGCTCCTTCGGCCAGCCTTTCCGCTTGCCGAGGACGAGCACCAGCGCGAGCGCGGCGACACCGGCGTTGATGTGGACGACCGTCCCGCCCGCGAAGTCGAGCGCGCCCAGGCCGGACAGCCAGCCCGACTTGCCGCCGTCCGTCCACCACACCCAGTGCGCGATCGGGAAGTACACGAGCGTCGACCAGACCAGGGTGAACAGGACCCAGGCGCCGAACTTGGTGCGGTCCGCGACGGCGCCGCTGATCAGCGCGACGGTGATGATGGCGAACGTCGCCTGGAAGGCCACGAACACCAGTTGCGGGATGCCCGTGCCGTCACCGGCCGTGGCCGCCTTCTCCAGGCCGACGAGTCCCCAGTCGCCGAATCCGCCGATGACCGGGCTGAGCGCGCCGCCGTCGCCGAAGGCGAGGGAGTAGCCGTAGACGACCCACGCCATGCCCACCACGGCGATGCTGACGAAGCTCATCATCATCATGTTGAGCACGCTCTTGGCCCGGCTCATGCCCCCGTAGAAGAAGGCCAGCCCGGGTGTCATCAGCAGGACGAGCGCGGTGCTCGTCAGCATCCAGGCGGTACTACCGCTATCGATCTTCATCTCTGAGAGAGTCCCTCCTCGCCAGGGAACTTCGGCCCCGAGTCCTTTCCACCCTGGAAGGCCTGCGGGTGCGGGCCCTCCAGGGAGCCACCGGGCGAAAAGGACTCACTGCTCAGAGATTCGGCCCCGGCGGTTTCGCGCGCGGGGCCGTCACGTTTCCGAGATGTGAAAACCGACACCGGCGGGTTTCGCCGGTGTTTCCAACTCCTCACATGTCGTGTTCAGCCGATCAGGGGGTGGTTCAGTCGCCCAGGATCGCGTCCACGAACGCCTCGGGCTCGAACGGCGCGAGGTCGTCCGGCCCCTCTCCCAGCCCGACCAGCTTGACCGGGACGCCCAGCTCCCGCTGCACCTGGACGACGATGCCGCCCTTCGCGGTGCCGTCCAGCTTGGTCAGCACCACGCCGGTGACGTTCACGACCTCGGCGAACACACGGGCCTGCTGCATGCCGTTCTGCCCGGTCGTCGCGTCCAGGACGAGCAGGACCTCGTCCACCGTGGCCTGCTTCTCCACGACGCGCTTGACCTTGCCCAGCTCGTCCATCAGCCCGGTCTTGGTGTGCAGCCGCCCCGCGGTGTCGATGATCACCACGTTGACCTTGGTGTCGATGCCCTGCTTGACCGCGTCGAACGCGACGCTCGCGGGGTCGGCGCCCTCGTCCTTGCGGACGACCTGCGCCCCGACGCGCGCCCCCCAGGTCTCCAGCTGGTCGGCGGCGGCCGCGCGGAAGGTGTCGGCGGCGCCGAGCAGCACCGTGTCGCCGTCGCCGACGAGGACGCGGCCGAGCTTGCCGCAGGTGGTGGTCTTGCCGGTGCCGTTGACGCCGACGACCATCAGCACCGCCGGGCGGTCGCCGTGCGCGTCGGTGTGCAGCGAGCGGTCCAGGTCGGGGCCGATCTGCTTGATCAGCTCCTCCTTGAGCAGCCCGCGGACCTCCTCGGGGCTGCGCGTGCCGAGGACCTGGACGCGGGTCCGCAGGTCTTCGGTGACCTGGCGGGCCACGGCGGTGCCCATGTCCGCGGTGATCAGCGTGTCCTCGATCTCCTCCCAGGCGTCCTCGTCGAGCGTGTCGCGCGACAGCAGGCCGAGGAGGGTCTTGCCGAACGTGTTCTGGGAGCGGGCGAGCCGGGCGCGCAGCCGGACGAGCCGGCCCGCGCCGGGCGGCGGCTTCTCGATCTCGACCGTGGGCCGCGGCGCGGGCACCTCCGTCGGCGGCGCCCGCTCAAGGGTGGGCGCCCCGGCCTCCGCCTCGTCGACGGCGGTCGCGCCACCGGTCCGTTCCGCCGGCCGCTCCACCGGCGGCCGCGTACGGGTAAGGCGAGGCCGCAGCAGCATGATGCCGCCGATGATCAGCGCGACGGCGGCCAGCGCGGCGATGACGATCAGATATTCCATAGCGCCCCCAGTTTCCCAGAAGGTGTTACCCAGGGAAGCGACCCCCCGGACCTCCTGTTATGAGCCGGTCGGTCCGCACGCCACGGTACTGGTGCGCCGGGACCGCGCGATCCGCTCGGGACGCCGCGGCCGGTCGGCTCGGCGAGGCGGGATCAGTCCGGTGAGCGGCCCGGGAGGGATGCCCGTTCGGAGGATTCCCATTCGTCGACGTTGCGGAGGAGCGCCTCCAGATAGGAGCGCAGGTGGGTGCGGTACACGTCGCTGTAGGTGCGCAGGTAGGCGATCTCTCGTTCCATCGCGCGGCGCTCGTCGTCCGGGAGCGGCACGGGACGGGCGGGCGGGGGCGGCGCGGCGCGGACGGCGGCGTCCGCGACCTCGGCGGCCTTGCGATGGGCGTCCTCCAGCATGTGCTCCGCGCGGCCCTTGGCGTCGGCCAGGATCGCCTCCCGGTGCAGCCGCGCCTCGTGGGCCAGCTCCCGGGTGTAGCGTTCGGCGTCCGCGACGTACAGGTCGGCGGTCTGCTGGGCCTGCGACAGGATGCGGACGGCCTGGAAGTGGGCGTCCTCGGGCGCCATCACGCCGGGCGCGCCGCCCTGGGCCACCTGGGCGCGCAGCCGGTTCACCTCGTCGGCGAGGGCCGCCTTGTCGTTGTAGATCAGGACGAGTTCCCGCTCGACGTGCGCCAGGAAGTTACGGACCTGCTCCTCGTCGTACCCGCGGCGCCCGAGGGCGGCCCGGGCGAACACCACCGAGCGGAGCTCGCCCGGGGTCAGCCGCGAGCCCTCGGAGACGACGGGAAGGTTCGGGGGGTTCAACGCGCTCACCTCTGTGCCTCGGTGAAGGTTTCCAAGCGGATGCGGTCACGCGCGACACCGAGCCGCGTCAGCTGCTCGACGGTGTGCCCGACCATCGCGGACGGCCCGCACACGTAGGCGTCATGGCCGTCCCAGGGGCCGTGCCCCGCCACGACGTCCGACAGGTTGCCGTACTCGACGTCGCCCGAACGGAACACCGCCGAGAGGTCGTGCCCACCGGGCTCGTCCGACACGGCGGGGACGACCGTCAGCCAGCGGAACTCGCAGGCCAGCTTGGTGAGGTGCTCCAGATCGTAGAGGCCGTCGCGGGTGCGGGCGCCGAAGAACAGGTGCACGCGCGGCGGGACGGGACGGCGCGAGATCTGCTCCAGGATCGCCTTGAGCGGGGCCAGGCCGGTGCTGCCCGCGGCGAGCAGGACGTCGCGCGGGGATTCCTCGTCCAGCGTGAGCGTGCCGACGGGGGCGCCCATCCGGACCCGGTCGCCGGCCTCGGTGCCGCGCACCAGCACCGGGCTCACCGGCCCGCCGTCCACCAGCCGGACGTGGAAGTCCACGGTGTGGTCGGGACGGGGCGCGTTCGCCATCGAGTAGTACCGCCAGTGCCGCAGCCGGGACGGCACCTCCAGCGCGACGGACTGGCCGGGCAGGTACGGCAGCGGCCGGTCCGGCTGGACGCGCAGGACGGCGATGTCGAACCGGCGCCGCTCGACCGCGACGACCTGGCCGTTCCACCAGGCGGGCCGGCTCAGGGCGTCTTCGTCGGCGGCCTCCAGCATGACCTTGGCGACCAGGCTGTAGGCGGCGTTCCAGTCGCTCTCGACGTCGTCGGTCCAGTCGTCCCCGGTGAAGTGCCGGAGGGTGGCGAGGAGGCTGGCGCCGACGTGCGGGTAGTGCTCGGCGACGATCCCGAACCTGCGGTGGTCGCGGCCGAGCTGGCGCAGGAACGGGACGAGGGCGGGCAGGTCGTCGACCTGGGCCACGATGTGCCCGAGGGCGCGCAGCAGCTTGTCGCGCTGGCCGCTCATCCCGATCGGGAACATGTCGCGCAGGTGGGGATTGCGCACGAACAGGTCGGAGTAGAAGAACATTGCGACGGAGTCGCCCTGCCGGGCGACCCGGTCGAAGCTGTGCTTCAGTCGCTGGGCGTCCACGCCGGATCAGGAGGCGGGCTCGGCGGTGGCCTCCGTCATGACCTCGGCGACGAGGCCGTAGGCGGCCGTCCAGCCGCGTTCGAGGTCCTCGGTCCAGGCGGGGCCGCTGAAGTGGGCGAGGGTCGCCAGCAGGCTGGCGCCGACGAGCGGGTAGTGCTCGGCGACGACACCGAAGCCGCGGTGGCGGCGGCCGAGGTCCTGCAGGAACGGGACGAGCGCGGCGGGATCGTCGACCGAGCCGACGATCTGGGACAGCGCGGCGAGCAGCACCTCGTGCTGTTTCGCCATCGCCGCCGGAAACATGGACCTGAGCTGCGGCGCACGCGCGAAAAGGTCGGCGTAGAAATATTCGGCGACGTCCACGCCATTAGCGCCCACCAGGGCGAAATTTTCCTTGAGTTTCCAGGCGTCCACGGGTAGCACCTCTCTGATTCTCCTTAGCGGGCGCCAGATGCCCGGTCGGGGTGGCCGGAGAACCACGGTGCATATGGGTAGCCGATGCGCTTCAAAACACACAAGTCCGCCAGCGTCGCCATCCCGTCACGTTCAGTGCACCGTGGCCCTTTCGACGGACACGACCAGGGAGAACATCCCACGATCCCCCGGCTGCCGAACACCGAAAATCTCAAGGACAGGAATTACCGCATGTCCGAATTTCCCGGTCCCCGTACGATGTAACGCTCCAACGATGGAGACAGATATTACGGACATGTAAAATCCGCAGCGACCCCAGGCGTTCCGATCATGTCCGAGCCCGCAGGAACCAACCGGACGTGATCACACCGGCCCCCACCTCAGCCCCACAACGACCTAAAGGCACGCTGTCTTTAACCCCAGCCACGCAACAACCTCAGCGTTGCGATCGCGTGCGAAGCCAGGTTCGAGCCTGCGAGAACCTGATCGCGCAGCGAGCCCCTAAACGAGCCGGAGCGATGCAGCGATCGCCGCTTTGCTCGTTGAAGGAGGGCCGCCAAGGCCCGACGCCGAGAGCGAAGCAATCAGCACAACCGCTGGCTGACGACCTGGGTGACGCCGTCGCCGCGCATGCTGACGCCGTAGAGGGCGTCGGCGCCCTCCATGGTGCGCTTCTGGTGCGTGATGATGATGAGCTGGGACGACTCGCGCAGTTCCTCGAAGACGGTGAGCAGCCGCTGCGTGTTGGTGTCGTCCAGCGCGGCCTCGACCTCGTCCAGCACGTAGAACGGGGACGGGCGGGCTTTGAACACGGCGACGAGGAACGCGATCGCGACCAGCGACCGCTCGCCGCCCGACAGCAGCGACAGCCGCTTGACCTTCTTGCCCGGCGGGCGGGCCGCGACCTCGACGCCGGTGGTGAGCATGTCGTCGGGTTCGGTCAGCGACAGGCTGCCCTCGCCGCCGGGGAACAGCCGGGCGAAGATCCGCTCGAACTCGCGGGCGGTGTCGTCGTAGGCGGCGGCGAACACCTGCTGGACGCGGTCGTCGACCTCCTTGACGAGGCCGAGCAGTTCCCGCTGGGTCTTCTTGAGGTCTTCCAGCTGGGAGGTGAGGAACGCGTGCCGTTCCTCCAGCGCCGCGAACTCCTCCAGGGCGAGCGGGTTGACCTTGCCGAGCTGGTTGAGCTGGCGCTCGGCGGTCTTGGCCCGCTTCTCCTGGACGGTCCGGTCATAGGGGACGGGCTGCGCGTCCTCCCCCTTCTCGGGGTCGGGCGGGACGAGCTGGTCGGGCCCGTACTCGGCGACGAGCGACTCGACCTCCAGGCCGAACTCCTCCAGGGCCCGCTGTTCGTACTGCTCCAGCCGGAGCCGCTGTTCGGCGCGCGCGACCTCGTTGCCGTGCACGACGTTGACCAGGCGTTCCAGGGTCGCGGACAGCTCGCGCACCTGCGTCCGGACGACCTTCAGCTCGGCCTCGCGGGCGGCCTTGGCCTGCTCGGCGGCCTCGCGGCGGCGGACGGCGGCGGCGAGGGAGTGCTCGATGCGGTCGAGGGCCGTCCGGGCACCCTGGAGGACGGCCTTGGCGACCCGGGCCTGTTCCTCACGGCGAGCGCGGCGCTGGGCGGCGCGGGCGCGCTCCTCGCGTTCGCGGCGGGCACCGCGTTCGAGGTTGTCGGCGCGGCCGGCGATCGCCTGGACGCGTTCCTCGGCGGTGCGGACCGACAGCCGCGCCTCCATCTCGGCGGTGCGCAGTTCCTGGCAGCGGGCGTTCAGCTCGTCGCGCGCCTCGGTGTCGTGCCCGGCCTCGTCGGCGACCTCGGCGGCCTCCTCCGCCTCGGCGAGCCGCATCGCGAGTTCCTCGGCCGCCTGCGTGTCACGCTCCAGGGACTCGTTCGCCGCGTCGAGCGCCTTGCTCAGCCGCTCCACCTCGCCCCGGGCGGCGCGGGCATCGGCCTCCAGCCGGGCGGCGCGCTTGGCCTCCTGCGCGGCCTGGGCGTCGAACTCACGCAAGCGCGCGCGGACGCGGTCAAGTTCGCCCTGGGCCCGGTTCACGCTGGACTGGGCCTCACCGGCGGCGGCCTCAGCGGCTTCCAGCGCCGCCTGGGCGGATGCCTCACGCTCGGTCGCCGCATGAAGCTCATCGGCGGCGATTCCTGCCGCGGTCTCGGCCGCGGCAAGGTCCTCGGTGGCCTCATCGAGCGTCGCCCGCATCTGCAGAAGGCCCCGGCCGCTCCCGGCCGCGCCTCCCTGCGCCCAGTGCGCACCGACCAGCTCACCTTCACGGGTGACGGCGCGCAGCGACGGCTCCCTGCGGACGAGGGCGGCGGCGTCCGAAACGCCGTCCACCACGACCACGTCCCGCAGAAGATGCTCAAGAGCGGGCCGCACCGGATCGGGGACGCTCACCGCGTCGAGCGCGTAGTCGGCGCCCGGCGTCCGCGCGGACGGCGCCACCGCTCCCCCGCCGATGAGCAGCCCGGCCCGTCCGGCGTCCCGGGAGCGCAGCAGCGTGAGCGCGGCCTCGGCCGTCTCCAGCGACCCGACGGCGATCGCCTCCGCGGCGTTGCCGAGCACGGCGGCGATCGCCGTCTCATATCCGGGGCGGACGTTCAGCAGCGACGCGACCGTCCCCAGCACACCGTCCAGCGACCCGTCGGCGCCCGCCGCCAGCAGGGCCTCTCCACCGTCGGCGGCGCCGGCCAGCGTCAAGTTCAGGGCCTCGATCCGGGCCTGCAGCGCCGTGACCTTCTTCTGCGCGGCCTGATCGGCGGACCGCGCCGCCCCGACGGCCGCGCGGGCCTCCTTCAGTGCCCGGCGCGGACCGTCCACGGCCGCACGCGCGGACTCGGCGGCGTCCTTCGCGGTCGCGAGCGCCTCCTGCGCCGCCTCGTGCTCGGCGGCGAGCGCCGGGTCCTCGACGACCTCGGCCTCGAACGCCTCGAACTCCATCCGGGCGTCCTCGGCGCGCTGCTCGGCCTCCTCGCGCGCCTCGGTGAGCCGCCCGATCTCCGACCGTCCGGCCTGCGCCTTGCTGCGCAGCGCCTCCACCCGGCCGCGCAGCCGGGCCAGTTCCTCACGCCGGTCGGCGGCGGCCCGCGCGGCCGCCTGCAGCCTGCGCTCCTCGCCCGCGAGCGCCTCCTCGGCACCGGACCGCTCGTCCACGGCGGTGGCCAGCCCGTCCTGCGCCTCGTCCAGCACGGCGCGGAGCATCTCCTCCTGCTCCCGGATCTCGGCGGCCTCACGCTCCATGTCCTCGGGGTCGCGGCCCCGCCGCTCCTCCTCGCGCGCCTCCGCGGCATTGCGATGCCGCTCCGCGGCGAGATCGGCGACGCCCCGCAGCCGCTCCTTCAGCGCCGACAGCCGGAACCAGGTGTCCTGGACCTGCGCGAGCCGCGGCGCCTGCTCCGCCTCCTCCGCCTCCAGGACGGCCTCGCGCTCCTGCGCCCCGCTCAGCGCCCGCTCCGTCTCGGTGCGCCGCTCCCGGATCGCCGCCTCGTCGGCGGCCTCCTGATCCAGCCTCCTGCGCAGCGTGACCAGGTCGTCGGCCAGCAGCCGCAGTCTCGCGTCGCGCAGATCGGCCTGGATCACCGCCGCCCGCCGCGCGATCTCGGCCTGCTTGCCCAGCGGCTTCAGCTGCCGTCTCAGCTCCCCCGTGAGGTCCTGGACGCGGGTGAGGTTGCCTTGCATCGCGTCCAGTTTCCGCAGCGCCTTCTCCTTGCGCTTGCGGTGCTTGAGGACGCCGGCCGCCTCCTCGATGACCGCCCGGCGTCCCTCCGGCCCCGAGTGCAGGACGCGGTCGAGCTGCCCCTGCCCGATGATCACGTGCATCTCGCGGCCGATGCCCGAGTCCGACAGCAGTTCCTGGATGTCCAGCAGCCGGCACGCGTCACCGTTGATCGCGTACTCGCTCGACCCCGACCGGAACATCAGCCGGCTGATCGTCACCTCGGTGTAGTCGATCGGCAGCGCCCCGTCGGAGTTGTCGATCGTCAGCACGACCTCGGCGCGCCCCAGCGGCGCCCGGTTGGCCGTCCCGGCGAAGATGACGTCCTCCATCTTGCCGCCGCGCAGCGATTTGGCGCCCTGTTCCCCCATCACCCAGGCCAGCGCGTCCACGACATTGGACTTGCCGGACCCGTTCGGCCCCACGACGGCCGTGATCCCCGGCTCGAACTTGAGCGTTGTGGAGGACGCGAAGGACTTGAAGCCGCGCAACGTCAAGGTCTTCAGGTACAAACCCCCGCCATCCTCCCTGCTCCGCACGGCCCCGGCCGCCGGGACCCGTCCACGACCGCAACGCTAGAGGCTATCGCGTACCTGCACCGACGACCCTGGCCACCGCGAATACCGACCCCCGCCCCTTCCTCCCGGCTCCGCCTCCGAACGAATGCCCCACCCCACCCCAACCAACTCAAAGCCCCAATTCCGGGCACCCCAAACCCCCCAGGGTGGTCACCCTGGCCCATACCGAAAAGCGCCGCCACCACCGCAGGCAGGCGCACAAAGAGAACGTCGGCCTCGCACAGCGTCACAAACAACCCTGCGCAGCTACAACCACCGCGGGGGCCGACCACTCATCACCGACACCCCAAGAGAAGGCAGCCTCTCTGGGCGTGAAGCCCCAGCGACTCCAGCATTGCGATCACGTCCGAAGCCTTAGCCGGGAGAACCTGATCGCGCAGCGAACCGGAGCGATCGCCGCGCGACCCGTTACAGGAGGACCCGACACCGAAGGCAAGGCAAAAACACAACAGACGCGACCACCCCAGCCCCGCAGCAACCCGCCGCGTTGCGATCGCGCCCAAAGGCAGGTTCAAGCAAAGCAAGAACCTGATCGCGCAGCGAGCCCCTGGGCGAGCCGGAGCGATGCGGCGATCACCGCTTCACCCGTTGCAGGAAGGCGCGCCAGCACCCGCCCCAGAGCCACGCGACAACCTGAAGGCACGCTGTCTTTAGCCC
>NZ_BCQQ01000179.1 GCF_001552155.1 Actinomadura formosensis NBRC 14204
CCAGCAGGGCCAGCACGGGCAGCAGGGCCAGCAGTTCGGCCAGCCCGGCGAGCAGCAGCAGTACGGCCAGCAGCCCTACGGCCAGTACGGGCAGCAGCAGGGGCAGCAGGGGCAGCAGGGTCAGTACGGGCAGCAGTCCGGTTACGGCGCCGAGGAGAGCAAGGGCAACAAGAACATGCTCTTGATCGTCGCCGGGGTCGTCGCCCTCTTGGTGATCCTCGCCGTGGTCTACGTCGCCTTCCTCCGGTAACCGGGTACGTCCCAGCCGGAGTAAAAGCCGGTCCACATCTTCCCCAACAGGGGGAATGTGGGACACAATGCCGACGGGTTCCCCCTCGAACCTCCTCGGACGGGACGGGAACTTCCGTCGGCATTGTGCCGTTCCAGGCAGGGCAGAGCCCTCCCGCCGCCCCGCGGGCTTGCGCCACAGAGGCGCACACGGTAGTGCGCTCTCTGTTTTGCACTTTGAGGCACGGGTCGGTAATCTCTTCACTTGCGCCTGCTCTGCGGGCCACTATGCGTGCGCGTCGGCGAGGCCGGCAGGCCAGCCCCAGCGCCGCATCTGATGAGGCTCTTTCATCCTCGGTGGGCTTGACGGTTTCGAGTCGTCGGGACGTGCCGGATGGGGGAGGCTCACTCCCCGGCTTGATTCGGCCCTTTTCAGGGGCCGGGCGGTCTGTGTCGGTTTCTCGCGGTCTACTTCCGTGGGGGGGCGACACGCCCGACCGCGTGGGTCGGAGAGGTCGGGAAACCGGCAGGTCACAGCCTCGCCAGAGGTGGTGATTCCAGCAACAAGACTTACCGGCTCGGTACGAGGAAGACGGAGACGCGGTGCCCACGATCCAGCAGCTGGTCCGAAAGGGCCGCCAGGACAAGGTGACTAAGAACAAGACGCCCGCGCTCAAGGGCAGCCCCCAGCGCCGGGGAGTCTGCACGCGTGTCTACACGACGACGCCCAAGAAGCCGAACTCCGCGCTTCGCAAGGTCGCCCGTGTCCGGCTGACCAGCGGGATCGAGGTCACGGCCTACATCCCCGGTGTCGGCCACAACCTGCAGGAGCACTCGATCGTGCTTGTGCGCGGCGGCCGTGTGAAGGACCTCCCCGGCGTTCGGTACAAGATCATCCGCGGTTCGCTCGACACCCAGGGCGTCCGGAACCGCAAGCAAGGGCGCAGCCACTACGGCGCGAAGAAGGAGAAGAGCTGATGCCGCGCAAGGGCCCTGCTGGCAAGCGCCAGCTGATCGCTGACCCGGTGTACAACTCGCCGCTGGTCACCGCGCTCATCAACAAGGTTCTCCTGGACGGCAAGCGCTCGATCGCGCAGAGCATCGTGTACGACGCCCTTGAGGGCGCCCGTGAGAAGACCGGCAACGACCCGGTCGTCACGCTGAAGCGCGCGCTCGACAACGTGAAGCCCACCCTGGAGGTCCGCAGCCGCCGCGTCGGTGGCGCGACCTACCAGGTCCCGGTCGAGGTGCGGCCCGCGCGCAGCACCACGCTCGCCCTGCGCTGGCTGGTGCTCTACGCCCGGCAGCGCCGCGAGAAGACGATGACCGAGCGGCTGATGAACGAGCTGCTCGACGCCAGCAACGGCCTTGGCGCGTCGGTCAAGAAGCGCGAGGACACGCACAAGATGGCGGAGTCGAACAAGGCCTTCGCCCACTACCGCTGGTAACCCCGGCGGATCTGCAACGACGAGACACGCGAGGACGACAGTGGCTACCAAAACCGGTGTAGACCTGGCCAAGGTCCGCAACATCGGGATCATGGCCCATATCGACGCGGGCAAGACCACGACGACCGAGCGCATCCTGTACTACACCGGGATGAGCTACAAGATCGGCGAGGTCCATGACGGCGCCGCCACCATGGACTGGATGGAGCAGGAGCAGGAGCGGGGTATCACCATCACCTCGGCCGCCACCACCTGCCACTGGGCCGTGGACGACGCCGATCACACGATCAACATCATCGATACCCCCGGGCACGTCGACTTCACCGTCGAGGTGGAGCGCAACCTGCGCGTGCTCGACGGTGCGGTCGCGGTGTTCGACGGTGTCGCCGGTGTGGAGCCCCAGTCGGAGACCGTGTGGCGTCAGGCCGACCGGTACGACGTGCCCCGCATGTGTTTCGTCAACAAGATGGACCGGGTCGGCGCGGAGTTCCACCGCTGCGTCGACATGATCGAGAACCGGCTGAGCGCGACGCCGCTCGCGGTCCAGCTGCCGATCGGCGCCGAGGCCGACTTCAAGGGCGTCATCGACCTGGTCACCATGAAGGCCTTCGTCTGGAACGAGGAGGCCAAGCTCGGCGAGATGTACGACGTGCTCGACATCCCCGAGACGCACGCCGAGCAGGCGCGCGAGTGGCACGACAAGCTCGTCGAGACCCTCGCCGAGAACGACGACGAGATCATGGAGCTGTACCTGGAGGGCAACGAGCCCACCGTCGAGCAGCTCCACGCCGGCATCCGCCGCGCGACGATCGCCGCCAAGCTCACCCCGGTGCTGTGCGGCACCGCGTTCAAGAACAAGGGCGTGCAGCCGCTGCTGGACGCGATCGTCCGCTACCTGCCGTGCCCGCTGGACGTCGAGGCCATCGAGGGCCACGCCGTCCGGGACGAGGAGAAGACGCTGTCGCGCAAGCCCAGCGAGGAGGAGCCCTTCTCCGCGCTGGCGTTCAAGATCATGAGCGACCCGCACCTGGGCAAGCTCACCTTCGTGCGCGTCTACTCCGGCGTCATGGAGTCCGGTGCCAGCGTGATGAACTCCGTCAAGGAGCGCAAGGAGCGCATCGGCAAGATCTACCGGATGCACGCCAACAAGCGCACCGAGATCGAGCGCGCGGGCGCCGGCGACATCGTCGCGGTGATGGGTCTCAAGCAGACCACCACCGGTGAGACGCTGTGCGACGACAAGGACCCGATCGTCCTGGAGTCGATGAACTTCCCGGCGCCGGTCATCCACGTCGCGATCGAGCCCAAGACCAAGGCCGACCAGCAGAAGCTGGGTACCGCGATCCAGCGGCTGGCCGAGGAGGACCCGTCGTTCCAGGTCCGCACCGAGGAGGACACCGGTCAGACGGTCATCTCCGGGATGGGCGAGCTGCACCTGGAGATCCTGGTCGACCGGATGAAGCGCGAGTTCAAGGTCGACGCCAACGTCGGCAAGCCGCAGGTCGCCTACCGCGAGACGATCACCCGCAAGGTCGAGAAGGTCGAGTACACCCACAAGAAGCAGACGGGTGGCTCCGGCCAGTTCGGCCGCGTGATCATCGACCTGGAGCCGCTGGGCGGCGGGTCCGACGGCTACGAGTTCGAGAACAAGGTCACCGGTGGCCGCATCCCGCGGGAGTACATCCCGTCGGTCGACGCGGGCTGCCAGGAGGCCGCCGAGTTCGGTGTCCTCGCCGGCTACCCGATGGTGGGGGTCAAGGTCACCCTGCAGGACGGCGCCTACCACGAGGTCGACTCCTCGGAGATGGCGTTCAAGGTCGCCGGTTCCATGGCGTTCAAGGAGGCCGCCCGCAAGGCGTCCCCCACGCTGCTGGAGCCGATGATGGCGGTCGAGGTCAGCACGCCCGAGGAGAACATGGGCGACGTGATCGGCGACCTCAACAGCCGCCGCGGTCAGGTCCAGTCCATGGACGAGCGGCACGGCATGCGCGTCATCAAGGCGCTCGTGCCCCTGTCCGAGATGTTCGGCTACGTGGGTGATCTGCGCAGCAAGACCCAGGGCCGGGCTGTTTTCACGATGCAGTTCGACTCCTACGCCGAGGTTCCCACGAACGTCGCGCAGGAGATCATCGCCAAGGCGCGGGGCGAGTAAGCACCGGGCCTGCCCACAGATCACCAAGGACGTACATCGAAGCGGTCGTCTAGACGGCCGAGGATCGCAACAAGGAGCAACCAGTGGCGAAGGCCAAGTTCGAGCGGACGAAGCCGCACGTGAACATCGGCACCATTGGACACATCGACCACGGTAAGACCACGCTTACCGCGGCGATCACCAAGGTGCTCCACGACAAGTACCCGGACCTCAACCCCTTCACGCCGTTCGAGGACATCGACAAGGCGCCGGAGGAGCGCGAGCGCGGTATCACCATCTCGATCGCGCACGTCGAGTACCAGACCGAGGCCCGGCACTACGCGCACGTCGACTGCCCGGGGCACGCCGACTACATCAAGAACATGATCACCGGTGCGGCGCAGATGGACGGCGCCATCCTGGTGGTCGCCGCCACCGACGGCCCGATGCCGCAGACCAAGGAGCACGTGCTCCTGGCCCGCCAGGTCGGCGTCCCGTACATCGTCGTCGCGCTGAACAAGTGCGACATGGTGGACGACGAGGAGATCCTGGAGCTCGTCGAGCTCGAGGTCCGCGAGCTGCTCTCCGAGTACGAGTTCCCGGGCGACGACCTCCCCGTCGTGCGCGTGTCCGCCTTCCAGGCGCTGCAGGGCGACGAGAAGTGGGCCCAGTCGATCATCGAGCTCATGGACGCCGTCGACGAGAACGTGCCCGAGCCGGTGCGTGACACCGACAAGCCGTTCCTGATGCCGATCGAGGACGTCTTCTCGATCACCGGCCGCGGCACCGTCGTGACCGGCCGCATCGAGCGCGGTGTCGTGAACGTCAACGAGACCGTCGACATCATCGGCATCAAGCCGGAGTCCACCTCGACCACCGTCACCGGTGTCGAGATGTTCCGCAAGCTCCTCGACCAGGGCCAGGCGGGCGACAACGTCGGCCTGCTCCTGCGCGGCATCAAGCGCGAGGACGTCGAGCGCGGCCAGTGCGTCATCAAGCCGGGCACGAACACCCCGCACACCGAGTTCGAGGCGCAGGTCTACATCCTGTCCAAGGACGAGGGCGGCCGGCACACGCCGTTCTTCAACAACTACCGTCCGCAGTTCTACTTCCGGACCACGGACGTCACCGGCGTGGTGAACCTCCCCGAGGGCACCGAGATGGTCATGCCGGGCGACAACACCGAGATGCGCGTCGAGCTGATCCAGCCCGTCGCCATGGAGGAGGGCCTGAAGTTCGCCATCCGTGAGGGTGGCCGGACGGTCGGCGCCGGTCGCGTCACCAAGGTCATCAAGTAACACCCCTCGTAGCGCGGCGGCCCAGCCGCCACGGCCGGGCCGCCGCGCTATGAACCGAAGTAAACAGCGGCACTACAGCAAAGGACACCGAGGCCACCATGGCGGGACAGAAGATCCGCATCCGGCTCAAGGCCTACGACCACGAGGTCATCGACACCTCCGCGAAGAAGATCGTTGAGACGGTGACGCGGACGGGCGCCAAGGTCGCGGGCCCGGTGCCGCTGCCGACCGAGAAGAACGTGTACTGCGTCATCCGCTCGCCGCACAAGTACAAGGACAGCCGCGAGCACTTCGAGATGCGCACGCACAAGCGGTTGATCGACATCATCGACCCGACGCCCAAGACGGTCGACTCGCTGATGCGGCTCGACCTTCCGGCCGGCGTTGACATCGAGATCAAGCTCTAAGGGACGCACCGAGAGATGAGTACGCAGAGGAAGGGCGTCCTGGGCGAGAAGCTCGGCATGACCCAGGTCTTCGACGATGAGGGCCGGATCGTCCCGGTGACCGTCGTCCAGGCCGGGCCGTGTGTCGTGACCCAGCTCAAGACCCAGGAGAAGGACGGCTACAGCGCCGTCCAGATCGGGTTCGGGCAGATCGACCCGCGCAAGGTGAACAAGCCGCGCACGGGTCACTTCGAGAAGGCCGGCGTCACACCGCGCCGCTATCTCGTCGAACTGCGGGCCGACGACACCACCGGGTACGAACTCGGCCAGGAGATCACCGCCAGCGTCTTCGAGGCCGGCCAGAAGATCGACGTGACCGGAACGAGCAAGGGCAAGGGCACCGCCGGTGTCATGAAGCGCCACGGCTTCAAGGGCCTCGGCGCCTCGCACGGCACCCAGCGCAAGCACCGCTCGCCGGGGTCGATCGGCGGCTGCGCGACCCCCGGTCGCGTCTTCAAGGGCCTCCGCATGGCGGGACGGCACGGCAACGCCCGTACCACCGTGCAGAACCTGACCGTCCACGCCATCGACGCGGAGAAGAACCTGCTGCTCATCAAGGGCGCGGTTCCCGGTCCCAACGGCGGCGTGGTGCTGGTCCGCGACGCAGTGAAGGGGACGGGCAAGTGACTTCCAAGCTCGACATCGACCTGCCCGCCGAGATCTTCGACGCGAAGACGAGCGTGCCGCTGATCCACCAGGTCGTGGTGGCCCAGGAGGCCGCGGCGCGCCAGGGCACGCACTCCACCAAGACCCGCGGCGAGGTCTCCGGCGGCGGTAAGAAGCCGTACCGGCAGAAGGGCACCGGCCGCGCCCGCCAGGGCTCGACCCGCGCGCCCCAGTTCGCCGGCGGTGGCATCGTCCACGGCCCGCAGCCGCGGGACTACACGCAGCGGACGCCCAAGAAGATGAAGGCGGCCGCGCTGCGCGGCGCGCTGTCCGACCGGGCCCGCTTCGGCCGGGTGCACGTGGTCGACACCCTCTTCGAGGGCGACGCCCCGAAGACGAAGACGGCGCTCGCGAACCTCCGCGGTGTCACCGAGGCCGACCGGGTGCTGGTCGTCCTCGACGTCGTCGGCCAGGGGAACGAGCCCGGCCCGGACGCCACCGCCTGGACGAGCCTGCGCAACGTGCCCGAGGTGCACCTGATCGACCAGGGGCAGCTCAACACCTACGACGTGCTGGTGAACCACGATGTCGTCTTCACCCGGAGCGCCTACGACAAGTTCGTTGCGCGTGCGGCCAAGACCAAGAAGGAGGCGGCGAAGTGAACAAGATCGCTGACCCCCGCGACATCATCATCGCGCCGGTCGTCTCGGAGAAGAGCTACGGGCTGCTGGACGAGAACAAGTACACGTTCATCGTCCGCCCGGACGCCAACAAGACGCAGATCAAGCAGGCCGTCGAGGCCGTGTTCGGCGTCAAGGTGACGAACGTGAACACGCTCAACCGGCAGGGCAAGCGCAAGCGCACCCGGTTCGGCTACGGCAAGCGCAAGGACACCAAGCGCGCCATCGTCAGCCTCGCCGAGGGCGAGCGGATCGACATCTTCGGCGGCCCGGCCTAAGCAGGCCAGGGTCGTCCCGAAGACAGACAAGGGATGAACGAAAAAGATGGGCATCCGTAACTACAAGCCGACGACTCCGGGGCGTCGCGGCTCCAGCGTGGCCGACTTCGTCGAGATCACGCGCAGCGAGCCGGAGAAGTCGCTGCTGCGTCCGCTTCCCAAGAAGGGCGGCCGTAACAACCACGGCCGCATCACGACCCGGCACCAGGGCGGCGGGCACAAGCGCGCCTACCGCGTGATCGACTTCCGCCGGCACGACAAGGACGGTGTGCCGGCCAAGGTCGCGCACATCGAGTACGACCCGAACCGCACCGCGCGGATCGCGCTGCTGCACTACGTGGACGGCGAGAAGCGCTACATCCTCGCCCCGCGCGGCCTGAAGCAGGGCGACCGGGTGGAGAACGGGCCGGGCGCGGACATCAAGCCGGGCAACTGCCTGCCGCTGCGCAACATCCCGACCGGTACGGTCATCCACGCCATCGAGCTGCGTCCCGGCGGCGGCGCCAAGATCGCCCGCAGCGCGGGCGCCGGTGTCCAGCTGCTGGCCAAGGAGGGCAAGTACGCCACGCTGCGCATGCCCTCCGGCGAGATGCGGATGGTGGACGTGCGGTGCCGCGCCACGGTCGGCGAGGTCGGCAACGCCGAGCAGTCGAACATCAACTGGGGCAAGGCCGGCCGGATGCGGTGGAAGGGCAAGCGCCCGACCGTCCGCGGTGTGGCCATGAACCCGATCGACCACCCGCACGGTGGTGGTGAGGGCAAGACCTCCGGCGGTCGGCACCCGGTGAACCCGGCAGGTAAGAAGGAAGGCCGCACTCGCCAGGCGAACAAGTCGAGCGACCGGCTGATCGTCCGTCGTCGCAGCAAGAAGAAGCGGTAGGAGTCGCTCGTCATGCCACGTAGCCTTAAGAAGGGCCCGTTCGTGGACGACCACCTCATGAAGAAGGTGGACGTGCAGAACGAGAAGGGCACCAAGAACGTCATCAAGACGTGGTCGCGGCGCTCCATGATCGTGCCGGACATGATCGGTCACACGATCGCCGTGCACGACGGCCGCAAGCACGTCCCGGTGTTCATCACCGACGCGATGGTGGGACACAAGCTCGGTGAGTTCGCGCCGACGCGCACGTTCCGCAGCCACGTCAAGGAAGACCGCCGCAGCCGTCGCGGCTGAGCAGGCAGAGCAGTTCGCACGTAGGAGAGAGGGAACAGCGATGGAAGCCAGGGCCCAGGCGCGGTACATCCGCGTCACGCCCAGGAAGGCCCGCCGCGTGGTGGACCTCATCCGCGGCCTGCCTGCCGCGGAGGCTCAGGCGGTGCTGCGGTTCGCCCCCCAGGCTGCGAGTGAGCCGGTGGGCAAGGTGCTGGCGAGTGCCATCGCCAACGCCGAGCACAACTTCAAGCTCGACTCGGACACGCTCGTCGTGAGCCGTGCGTGGGTGGACGAGGGGCCGACGCTGAAGCGTTTCCGCCCCCGCGCCCAGGGCCGGGCCTACCGCATCAACAAGCGCACGAGCCACATCACGGTGGTCGTGGAGTCGCGGGATGAGGCGTCCAGCGGGGCGTCCGGCGGCGGTAAGAAGACGAGGAGGGCCCGGTAGTGGGTCAGAAGATCAACCCGCACGGGTTCCGGCTCGGAGTCACCACCGACCACAAGTCCGTGTGGTTCGCCGACAAGCTCTACAAGGACTACGTCAAGGAAGACGTCCAGATCCGGCGCATGCTGCAGAAGGGCATGGACCGGGCGGGCATCTCCAAGGTGGAGATCGAGCGGACCCGTGACCGCGTCGAGGTCAACATCCACACCGCCCGGCCGGGCATCGTCATCGGCCGCCGCGGCGCGGAGGCCGAGCGGCTGCGCGGCGACCTGGAGAAGCTGACCGGCAAGCAGGTCCGGCTGAACATCCTCGAGGTGAAGAACCCCGAGATCGACGCGCAGCTCGTCGCGCAGGGCGTGGCCGAGCAGCTGTCCAGCCGGGTCGCGTTCCGCCGGGCCATGCGCAAGGCGATCCAGTCGGCGATGAAGTCGGGCGCCAAGGGCATCAAGGTGCAGTGCGGCGGCCGGCTCGGCGGCGCCGAGATGTCGCGGTCGGAGTTCTACCGCGAGGGCCAGGTCCCGCTGCACACGCTGCGCGCCGACATCGACTACGGGTTCTACGAGGCCCGGACGACGTTCGGCCGCATCGGCGTCAAGGTGTGGATCTACAAGGGCGAGGCCGCGCAGACCCGCGCCGAGCGCGAGCAGCAGGCCGCGCAGCAGCGCGCCGCCGG
>NZ_BCQQ01000180.1 GCF_001552155.1 Actinomadura formosensis NBRC 14204
CCCCCTGCCGTTCCCAGTCGAGGCGGCGCGGCTCGCGGAGCCGGTAGCCGTTCAGTTCGGTCTCGGCGTCGTCCGGGCGGACCAGGCCGTTGAACCGGTCGGACGGCCGCGCGTTGTGCCGGGCGACCTCCTCGCGGACCCGCAGCCGGATCAGCTCCCGGAGGGTCATCCGCTCCGGCACTCCCTCGACCCGGAACGCGGCGCCGGGCGTGCCCGCCGCGGTCTCGTCCCGGAAGCTCACGGCGGGCATCAGGCACCTCGCCTGATCTGCCGCAGGACGGTCTCGTCGCTGATCCTGTGGTCGGCGGCGAGCAGGAACGCCTTGCCGAGGACCAGCGAGAGCCGCTCGTCCTCGAAGGGCAGGAACAGCCCCCGCTGCCCCGGCCGGCGGGACGGCTCGACGCGCAGGCGGACGTTGCCCGGCTCCATCAGCACGCCCGCCGACCCCAGGTGGATCTTGTAGGTGCGCAGGTCGCCGCGGACGACGAGGAACCGGCCGTCGACCGCGCAGCGGTCGGCGATCCTCGTGCCGGGCAGGATGCGGCGGAGCGCGTCCCCGCGGATCTCGGCGGCGGCGGACAGCTCGCCGAACGGTTCCTCCCGCGTGGTCGAGGTGACGCGGAGGAGCAGATCGACCTCCCGTGTCCCCTCGCTGAACACGAGCGGTGGCACGTCCGCCGGGCGGATCTCCCGCCAGCGTCCGGAGACCCGCCGCTCGAACCGCGTGCCGTCGTGGCGGCAGACCCGCCACGCACCCTCGGCGAAGACGCGCCGCAGTTCGCCGTCGAAACCGCCGCGGGGCGGGGCGGGGCCGGCGCCCGCCGGGGCGGGCCGGTAGGTCTCGCGGAACGCCTGCTTGAACGACTGCGTCATCCGGTTGCCGGTCACGAAGCCGCGCCAGGCCCGCACCGCGCCCGGGAACGCGCGCGCCGGATGCCACAGCCGCACCCGCGCGTCGCCGGACGGGACGGGCAGCGCCCGGCCGTCCAGGGTGACCAGCACGTCCTCGCCGGGGGTGGCCGCGTGCCACCGGCCGTCCGGCGTCTCGAACTCCCAGATCAGGCCGCGCGCGACCATGCCCGTGACCGGGTGGTCTCGGTAGTGGCGGCACCACTCGGCGAACGGCCAGGTCCGCTCGACCGCCAGCAGCGCCTCGATCCGGGTCCGCTCGGCGGCGAGCGTGGCCCGGACCTGCTTCACCAGCGACTTCAGCTCCTTGATCTCGGCGGCGAACGGCACCTTGAGCGCGCCCGGGACGGTCCGCAGCGGGCGGCCGTCCGCGCCGGTGAAGGTGAGCCGGACGGTCATCGGGTCCTCGATGACGAGCACCGCCTGGTAGGCGCCGATGTCGCGGGCGAGCGAGCCGTCGCGGCCGAGGCCGTGCGCGGGCACGCCGCGCTCGACGAGCTGCGCGGGGGTGATGCCGCGGCGGGCCGCCGCCGCCTCGATGGCGGCCGCGATCTGCCGGCCGAGGCCCGGGTAGCGGACGTCGCGGCGCAGCCCGCGCAGCACCTCCAGCGCCTGCGGGTCGGCGAACTCGCTCAGCGCGTTGACCGCGCCGCCCGCCAGCTTCACGGACGGCTCGAACTCGCGGGTCGCCCCGGCGGCGCGGCGGACGATGGCGTCCAGCAGCGGGATCACGCCCGGGTCGCCGAGCAGCGCGGCGGCCCACACCCGTCCGCGGGCGCCCTGCTCGTTCCGCAGCGAGGGGTCGGAGAACGGGCGGTCGCCGACGAGGCTCGGTTCCTTCGTCGCGTACCAGCGCACCCGCCGCAGCACCTCGTCGCGGGCGGCGGGGTCGGCCAGGAGTTCCAGCGTGCGGCGGCGCCACGTGCGCGTCGGCCGTGGCGCGTTGAGCGCGTCCAAATGCGCCCTGAGGTCGTCGGACATGAGGTGATCTTTCCAGAAGCCACCGACGCTTCCCGGTGTTTCAGGTGACCGGGCGCCTGATCTGGGTCAGGATCGCCGCGTCGGTGATCCTGTGGTCGGCGGCGAGCAGGAACGCCTTGCTGAGGATCAGCGAGAGCCGCTCGTCCTCGAACGGCAGATGCACCGAGCCCCCTCCCCCGCCGCCGGCTCGAACGACGCACAGGTAGGAGTCATCGGGTTCCATCAGGATGTTGGCCGAGCCCAGGTGGATCTTGTAGGTGCGCAGCTCGCCCCTCACCACCAGGTAACGGCCGTCGATCGAGCAGCGGCCGGCGATCTTCGTGCGCGGCAGGATCCGCTCCAGCGCCGCGCGGCGGACCTCGGCGTTCGCGGTCAGCTCGCCGAACGTGGCCGCACGCCAGTAGGCGGCGTAGCGGTCCGCGCCGCGGTCGCTCCACCGCGGGTCGGCGGCGATGGAGGTGACGGCGACGAACAGGTCCACGTCCCGCATCGCCTCGCTGAACACGACCGGCGGGACGTCCGCGAGCGGCGTCTCCCGCCGGCGGCGGCCGTGCCCGCGCTCGAACCGCACCTGGTCGGTCGTGGCGTACTCCGGCGTCCCCCAGCCGGCCTCGCTCACCGGATCGTGGAAGAAGCACGCCCGCCACCGCCCACCGCCGAACTCGCCGCACGCCTCGCCCTCGCGGCCGCCGCCGTGGCCGCTGAGGAAGTTCGCCCGCCATCCGCGCTCCTTGAACAGCGCGTAGAGCCGCCGGTAGCGCACGATGTGCGCGGCGAACCGGTTCGAGTACGTCCCGGTCTCCTTCTCGGCCGGGGTGAGCAGGTAGATCTCGCGGAACGCCTGCTTGAACGGCTGCCTGATCCGCTCGCCCGCGATCCGCTCCCGCCAGGCCCGCACTTCGCCCGTGGTCGCCCGGATGGGGTGCCACAGCCTCACCTGGACGGGCCCGCCCCCCGAGTCGGCCAGCGCGGCGTGCCAGCCGCCGTCCTGATCTTGGAACTCCCAGATGAGGCCGCGGACCAGGGCGCCGGTGATCGGGTGGTCGCGGTAGTGCTCGCACCATTCGCCGTACGGCCAGACGCGGTCGTCCGACATCAGGCCCTCGATGCGCGCCCGCTCGCTCGACAGGACGCCCCGCACCTCCTTGGCCAGCGCCTTCAGTTCCTTCAGCTCGTCCGGGAAGCCCTCCTTGACCGCCGCCGGGACCGTCCGCGAGGCGCGTCCGTCCGCGCCGGTGCAGGTGAGCCGGACGCTCGCCGCGTCCTCGATCGCGACCCGCACCGTGTGGGCGCCGAGCGTCCGCTCCACCGAGCCGTCCGGCCGCAGGCCGTGGGCGGGGACGCTGCGCTCGGCGAGCTGCGCGGGCGTGATGCCGCGCCGTTCGGCCGCCGTCCGCAGCGCGGTGTCGATCTGCTTGCGCAGCGCCCGGTTCTTGGTCTTCCCCTGGAGCCGCCACAGCGACTCCAGCGCCCCCGGATCGTCCACCGCGGCGAGCGCGTTGATCGCCGCGCCCGCGAGCTTGAGGTCCTCGTGGACGTCACCGCCGGGCGTGCCGACGCGCAGGGCGAGGGCGCCGAGGCGCGCCGCCGTCCCGGGGCCGCCGGTCAGGGCCGCCGCCCAGACGATGCCGCGTGCGATGTCCCCGTGGTTCTGGTGGACCAGGTAGTGGTAGTGGTGGGAATGCTCGTCGGGAATCCAGTCCGCGTGCGCGCCGCGCTCCGCGCTGCACAGCGGGTCGTCCCCGGCGAGGGCGCGCAGGCATGCGGCCACGGCGTCCCTCGCGGACGCCTCGTCCGCGAGGGAGACGCACGTCCTGCGCCACTTCTGGGAGGGGCGGGGCGCCGACAGGCTCACCAGGTGCCGGACGAACCGGCTCAGCCCGGCCGTCGGGCTCGCCGCCGTCAGGTCGCGCAGCGGCGCGGCCCACGCCTCGCACACGGGCAGCAGCCCCTCGGGGATGTAGTCCTCGTCCAGGTTCTCCAGCAGCGCCGACAGCCGCCTGGTGACCGGCCGGCGATACCCGATCGGGACGTCGGCCCTGGCGAACCGCCCGTCGACGTGCCTCAGCCAGGGCAGGAGTTCCCGGCGCCCGCCGGGGTCGAGGCGGTCGGCGACGGTCAGGGCGGTATCGAGCATCTCGGCGAACCAGTAGCCGTTCCTCGGGAACTCGCAGGCCCGCTGGAGCAGCACCACGACCTGGCCCGGCGTCCACGGCCCGGCCACCGGCACGAGAGATCTCACGCGCCGCAGAAGTTCCCAGAAGCCGACGTCATCGAGGTCGGCCACCAGCGCGACGGAGAGGACGGCCGCGCCCGCGTCCGCTCCGGCGCACGCGGTGAGGCGCCGGTGGATCTCATCCTCGATCTCCTGGCGCCGCCGCAGGTGCGCTTCGAGTTCCCGGTCGTCCTTCCAGAGCGTCCCGTCGCCCTGGCTCTCCGCGTGCCGGCGGCGCAGGAGGTCGAGGAGCCACTGGGAGCGGCCAAGGGCGGCGAACCGGACGTCGTCCAGGCCATCGTCCTTGCGGGCCTCGGCGGCGAAGGGGTCGTAGCGCATGGCGGAATGCTGGCAGGAGGCGCCGACAGAAACCCGGCGATCGGGGGCATCTGGTCAGTGACCTCATGGTCACCTAGGCTCGGGAGAGCGCGATAGAACAAGATTCGGGACGGCCATGACGCACAGCGTGGTGATCATCGGAAGCGGCTTCGGCGGGATCGGGATGGCGATCCGGCTCCGGGAGGCCGGCATCCGCGACGTGGTGATCCTGGAGAAGGCCGAGGAGCTCGGCGGCACCTGGCGGGACAACACCTATCCGGGCGCGGCGTGCGATGTCCCGTCGCACCTGTACTCGTTCTCGTTCGAGCGCAAGACGGACTGGTCGCGGCGGTTCCCGCCGCAGCCGGAGATCCTCGGCTACCTGCGGCACTGCGCCCGCAAGTACGGCGTCCTGGCGAACATCCGGTTCGGTACCGAGGTCACCGAGGCGCGGTTCGACGAGGACGCGGCGCTCTGGCGGATCTCCACGACGTCCGGCGCACTGGAGGCGCGGGTGCTGGTCTCGGCGTGCGGGCAGCTGAACCGGCCCGTCCTGCCGCCGATCGGGGGACGCGAGTCGTTCGCCGGGCGAAGCTTCCACTCCGCCCGCTGGGACCACGGCGCCGGCCTGCGGGGCAGGCGGGTCGCGGTGATCGGGACGGGGGCGAGCGCGGTCCAGATCGTCCCGGAGATCGCGAAGGAGGCGGCCGAACTGCGGGTGTTCCAGCGGTCCGCGCCGTACGTGATCGACAAGCCCGACCGGGCGTACCGGAAGTGGGAGCAGGCCGTCCTGAGGAACGTGCCGGGGGTGTGGGAGCTGAGCCGCGCCCGCACGTACGCGCTCTACGAGGCGCGGGCGCTGGGGTTCGTCAAGTACCCGAAGCTGATGGCGATGCTGGAGAAGCGGTTCACCAGGACGCTGAAGAACGGCATCGACGACCCCGTCCTGCGGGACGCGCTCATCCCCGGCTACCCGATGGGCTGCAAGCGCATCCTGATCTCCAACGACTACTATCCGGCGCTCGCCCGGCCGAACGTCGACCTCGTCACCGATCCGATCGAGCGGATCACGCCGTCCGGTGTCGCGACGGCGAAGCGCGCGTACGACGTGGACGTCATCGTGTACGCGACCGGGTTCCAGGCCGGCGGGTTCCTCGCCCCCATGAAGATCGTCGGACGGGACGGGCGGGAGCTGAACGAGGCGTGGCGGGACGGCGCGCAGGCGCACCTCGGCATCACCGTCAGCGGTTTCCCGAACATGTTCCTGCTCTACGGCCCGTACACCAACCTCGGGCACAACTCGATCATCTACATGCTGGAGTCGCAGTTCCGGTATGTGCTCGGCTGCGTGGCGGCGCTGCGCCGGGCCGGGCTCGCCTGGATCGACGTCCGGCCGCAGGCGCAGGACGCGTTCACCCGCGAGATGCGGGAGCGGATGCGCGCGACCGTGTGGGAGGCGGGCTGCCGGAGCTGGTACATGACGGCCGACGGCACGGTCGTCAACAACTGGCCCGGGTTCACCTTCGCCTACCGCCGTGCGACGCGCCGTCCCGACCCGCGTCACTTCACCGCACGGCCTGCGGCTTAGGCTCGGTGCCATGCCGACCGCCTTCATCACCGGCGCGACCGCGGGGATCGGTGCCGCGTTCGCCCGCCGCCTCGCCTCCGACGGGTTCGACCTGGTCCTGCTGGCCCGCGACGCCGAGCGCCTGGAACGGGCCGCGGCCGAGCTGCGCGACACCTACGCCGTCCGCGCCGAGACCCTGCCCGCCGACCTGTCCGCCGAGGAGGGCGTCGCCGCGGCCGAGGAACGCCTCCGCGAGGGCGTGGACCTGCTGGTCAACAACGCCGGGTTCGGCCACAAGGGCGTCTTCCTGGACGTCCCCGTGTCGGACGAGGTGACCATGCTCAAGGTGCACTGCGAGGCGGTCCTGCGGCTCACGCACGCCGTCCTGCCGGGGATGCTGGAGCGCGGCCGGGGCGCGGTGATCAACGTCTCCTCGATGGCGGCGTTCGCGACGCGCGGCACCTACGGGGCGTCCAAGGCGTGGGTGGTGAGCTTCAGCCAGGGCGTCGCGGCCGACCTCGGGCGGCGCTCGCACGGCCGCGTCCGGGTGATGGCGCTGTGCCCCGGCTTCGTGCACACCGAGTTCCATGAACGCGCCCAGATGGACATGTCGGACCTGCCCGGCTTCATGTGGCTGGACAAGGACGACGTCGTGGACACCGCGCTCCGCGACCTGCGCCGGGGCGCGCAGGTCAGCATCCCGGGCGCGCAGTACAAGGCGATCGCCGGCGTCGTCCGGTTCGTCCCGCGCGGGCTGATCACGCGGCTGTCGTCCGGGACCGGCCGCAGGTACGACTGACCTCCGCCCATGTGCGGGCGCTGGACGCCGCCCGACCCGGCCGGCGGCGCCGAGGGTGATCTGCGACGCCGCCGCGATCCGGGCCGATCCCGGCCGGCGGCCCGAGCGGTCCGCGCGGCCGGAGATCATCGCCGGTTCGTGGAACGCCCTGGTTGACGCGGGCGGATAAACTCACCGGCGTGTCCGAGCCGAAGTTCGAAGTCCAGATGCTCCACGACCGGGTCATGATCAAGGTCGAGAAGGACAGCGGCGAGCGCCGCAGCACCGCGGGGATCGTGATCCCCGCGACGGTGGAGCAGGGGAACCGCCTGGTGTGGGGCGAAGTCTGCGGGGTCGGCCACCATGTGCGGATCGTCAAGCCCGGCGACCGCGTGCTGTTCCACCCCGGCGACCAGTACGAGGTCGAGATCCAGGGGGAGAACTACCTCGTCATGCGGGAACGCGACCTGCACGCGATCGCCAGCGAACGGCCCGAGCACGGCACCGGCCTCTACCTCTGACCGCTCCCCCGCGCCACCCGCGAGCGTGCCGGACGGCGGCCGCGGTCAGATACCGCGGACGGCGGCGATGGTGAACGGGATCTCGGGGGTTCCGTCGCCGAGCGGGCCGCCCTTGTCGAACTGGGAGCGGACCACGTAGAGGGTGCCGCGGCGGCGGACGAGCGTCGTCGGCACCTGGAGGGACGCGTCCGCCAGGCTGCGCTCCAGCCGGACGCGGGTCCCGTCGCGCGCCACCCGCCAGCGGCGGATGACGTTGTCGAGGTTGTGGGCCGTCCACAGCCGCCCGTGCTGGAGTTCGAGGCCGTCGGCGTTGCGCATGTCGCCGCCCTGGAGAGCGACCTCGCGGACGGCCCCGGTCGCGAGGTCGAGCCGGTAGAGGTCACCGCCGAGCATGTCGTCGGTCAGCAGGAAGCGGCCGGTGGGGGCGGCGACGATCCCGTTGAGGGTGAAGTCGCCGGGACCGTGCGGTTCCAGGGCGTCCCCCAGGTCGAAGCCCACCGCCAGCGTGGCGGGTCCTCCGCGGGCGCCGGCCAGGTCGCGCGGTGTGACGCGGTAGACGACGGAACGGAGGCTGTCGGTCAGGTAGGCGCCGCCGTCGCGGGCGATGGCGAGGTCGTTGACGAAACGGGCGCCGGTGCCGGGGACGACGAACCGCGCAAGGAGGCGGCGGCTCCCCGTGTCGTACACCGAGACACCGGCGGAGGAGTCGGTCACCCAGAGCCGTCCGGCCCCGTCGACCTTCAGTCCGTTGGCGGTGCGGCGGCCGTCCGCGCCCGCCGGGAGGAACACCTCGGCCGCGCGGTGGCCCGGACGCATCCGGTAGACGGTGCCGTCCTGGAAGGACCCGGCGTACAGGGTGCCGGTGCGGGGGTCGGCGGCGATGCCTTCGGGGTACACGCGGTCGCCGGGCAGCACGTAGGCCGCCAACCCGGGCATGTCGGCCGCCGCGCTCGCCCGCAAGTGCTCGGTCACCCCGCCGACGATGAACACCGTCCTGAAGAACCTCCGGGAGCGCGGGCTGATCGAGCGCACCCCGCACGAGTGGCACCGCAACATCCTGGAGACCCGGCTCACCGCCGAGGGCGAGGAGGTGCTGGCGGACGCCGACGCCCGCGCGGTCAAGGTCGAGCGGGGGCTCGCCGCCGAGTTCACCGAGGCCGAGCGGGAGACGCTCATCGCCCTGCTCGGCCGCTGCGCCGGCTTCCTCGACGCGGTCCGTTCCGCGCCCGGCGGCTGAGACACCCGCCGCGGAACGGGACGGGCCGCGGCGTGTCCGGCGGGCCGCCGGGCACGCCGCCGGTCAGACGACGATCGTCGCGGTGGAACCGGCCCGGTTCTTGGTCACCCGGAGCTGCGCGGGGATGCGGGCGCGCAGTTCCGCGACGTGGCTGACGATGCCGACCGCCCGGCCGCCGTCGCGCAGGCCGTCCAGGACGTCCATGACCTCGTCGAGGGTCTCCTCGTCGAGCGTGCCGAAGCCCTCGTCGACGAACAGCGTGCCGATCTCGGTGCCGCCCGCCTCGGCGGTGACGACGTCGGCGAGGCCGAGCGCCAGGGACAGCGAGGTGATGAACGACTCGCCCCCCGACAGCGTCACCGGGTCGCGTTCGAGGCCCGTCCAGGCGTCGGCGACGCGCAGCCCGAGACCGCCGGCGCCCTTCGTGCGGTCGCCCGCCGCCTTGTCGGTGGTGTGGACGAGGGCGTAGCGGCCCCCGGACATGCGGGACAGGCGCTCGTTCGCGGCGGCGACGACCTGTTCGAGACGGGCTGCCAGCACGTACGCCGACAGCGACATGGCGTGCCGGTTCGCGGCGTGCTTGCCCGACGTCAGGCCCGCGAGCCGCTCGGCGACCGCGTGGCGGCCCGCGGCGGGACGCCACGCGCCGACCGCCGCGGCGAGGTGCCCGCGCAGCTCGGCGAGGCGCTC
>NZ_BCQQ01000181.1 GCF_001552155.1 Actinomadura formosensis NBRC 14204
GGTCCGGCCGGCTCGGGCGGCGCCTGCGCCGCCGCGCCGCCGGCCTCCCCGTCTGCGACCTCGGAGCCGGCGGCCTCGGAGCCAGCGGCCTCGGAGCCAGCGGCCTCGTCCGCACGGCGCCTGCGCCGGTACGACTCGTCGCCGGGCAGGGTGGTGAACCGCCCGTTCGCGTCCGGCTGCGGGGTCTCGCGCAGTGGGACGACGGCCTCCGAACGCGGCGCGGGCATCAGGATCGTGCCCTCCCGCTCGCCGTCGGCGACGGTGTCGAGGGGGGATGCGCCGTCCTCGTCCCTGCCGGGTGCCGGCGCCGGGGGCAGCATGCCCGCGGCCATGTGCTCCGCCGGGACGACCAGATCGTGCGAAATCAGGACGACCGCCGTCACGCCGCCGTACGGGGACCGCTGCAGCGTCACGGTGATGTCGTGCCGGGCGGCCAGCCGCGCGACGACGAACAGTCCCAGCTGGTCGGTGTCGACCAGGTCGTACTCGGGCGGCTCGGCGAGCCGCCGGTTGGCCTCGGCGAGCAGTTCGGGCTTGACGCCGAGGCCGCGGTCCTCGATCTCGACGACGAAGCCGGTGCCGACCCGCTCGCCCATCACCCGGACCTCGGTGTTGGGCGGGGAGAACGTCGCCGCGTTCTCGATCAGCTCGGCGAGCAGGTGGATGACGTCGGTGACGGCGGAGCCGATCAGGCCGTCCTCGGAGTCGGTGAGCACGGTCGCGCGCGTGTAGTCCTCGATCTCCGAGACGGCGGCGCGCAGCACGTCGGCGAACCGCACCGGCTGCCGCCAGCCGCGTCCGGGCGTGGCGCCGGACAGGATGATCAGGCTCTCCGCGTGCCGCCGCATGCGGGTGGTGAGGTGGTCGAGCCGGAAGAGGTCCTCCAGGTCGTCGGCCTCGGCGCGGCTCTCCAGCCCGTCCAGCATCGTGAGCTGGCGGTGCAGCAGCGACTGGTTACGGCGGGCGATGTTGAGGAAGATGCGGCTGACGCCGGCGCGCAGCTCGGCCTGGCCGACGGCGGCGTCCACGGCGGTCCGCTGCACCTTGGCGAACGAGTCGGCGAGCCGGGCGATCTCGGTGGTGCTGCCCGCGTGCAGGGGCGGCGCCTCCGCGGCGACGTCCACGCTCTCGTTGCGCTTCAGCCGGTCGACGACGCCGGGCAGCCGCCGGTCGGCCAGCTCCTCGGCCGAGCCGCGCAGCCCGACCAGCTCGCGGACGAACCCGCGCGCGAACCGCAGCGACAGCAGCACCGAGATGATGATCGCGACAAGGCCGAGGCCGCCGACGATGCCGACCCGGATGTAGGCGTCGATGCCGAGCCGGTCCGCGTGCTCACCGGCGCGCTTGGAGTTGCTGAGCACCATCTTGTTGACCGCGGCGACCAGCGGCTCCACCGTCTGCTGCCAGTCGGCCTGCTCGACGGGCAGCCGCCGGCGCGGATCGGCGTCGGCGACGATGCCCTCCACCGACTTGAAGTGCTGGTACAGCGGGGACGCGAAGAGCTGGGCGGTCCCGGTCCGGTAGACGGCCGGGTCGAGCAGCGACCGCTGCTTGATCCACTGCCACTCCTGCTCGCTCACCATCCCGACGAACAGCTGGTGCTCGGCCGCCGTCATCCGGCCCCTCGTGATGAAGGCGGCGGCGACCAGCGCGTCCTCACGCTGCAGCAGCTCCATGGCCCGTCCGGCGTGCCGGGTGGACAGCGTCCAGTTGTAGAGGGCGGAGTCGTTGATGACCACGAGGGAGTCGTACAGCCGGTGCATGCCGTCGACCATCCCGCCGTACATCCTGATCGCCGACAGCCGGTCGATGGTCCGGTCGTCGACCGCGGACCGGAGCCCGCCGAGCCCGCCGAGCGCGTCGAGCACCTCGAAGACGCGGCTCTTCATCTCGTCGGTGGTGACGCCGCGGGCGGCGTCCGAGGTGGCGGCGCGGCGGAAGCGGGCCACGGCCTCGTCCACGCGTCCGCGCTGCAGCGTGAGCTGGGCGGGCGCGGAGGGCGCCGTGGCGCGCGGCGTGCTGAGGAACACGGCGGACAGCCGGCGCTCCTTGCCCAGCTCCACCAGGACGCCCTGGCCGGTCGGCGCGAACGTGCGGTCGAGCGTGTGGTAGTTGCGCTGGGCGAGGGCTTCGCGGCCGGTGACGCTCGCGGCGTACCCCCACAGCGCGACGAGGGAGAGAAGCGGCACGAGCAGCAGCGCGGTCACCTTCGAGCGGATCGAGCGCGTACGGGGGGATTTCATGTGACCTCGAACGTTACGGCGCGGAGGGTCCCTGGATCATAAAGGCGGTCTGCGACGGGACCGCAACCCCTTTGGCGCCTTTCGGACGCATTGGCACCATTCCGTGTCACCTGCGGCGATGCCCGCGGCTTGGGTGATCTTGTGGGAGGTACCCGGAGGGGATAGCGGCAAATCCGGACAATTTACTTCATTTCCCCCTGTTGCTCCGGAGCTTTGCACCATACTCTGCTTCTTCACACCGCTCGCGTCGCGCCGGCACCGGAAGGAGATCCGCGATCTATACAGGCAACGACGGAGGCCGGGACGGGGGCATCCCCACCGGGCCGCGGGGCACGCCCGGCCGGGACGGGAGGCCGACTCCCAGGCCGGAGGACGTTACGATGCCCGCCGTGAGTCCCGAAAGCCAGGCACCCGAGGCACTGCCGTCGCGACGGCGCCGCACCCCCCGCGGCGGCCGGCACCGCGGCGACGAGTCCTTCCTGCTCCCCCCCGGATCCCCCGCGCTGGTCCTGGCCGTCTCCGGCCACGCCCGGCAGATCGGCACCGAGATCGCCACCGAGATCGCCCGGCTCGTCGAGATCGAGCACACCGGCCAGCCCGCCCACATCGGGCACCTGGCCGGGGACGAGGCGAACCTGCACGCCGTCCTCGCCGGGCTCCGGCCGGAGCGGGACGAGCTCGCGGCGGTCGTGGTGCCGCTGTCCACCGGTCCCGACCCGGCGCTGGACCATGCCGTCCACGCCGCGGTGGCGGGCGCGCCGGTGCACGCCGTCGCCGCCGAGCCGCTCGGCCCGCACCCGCTCATCGCCGAGGCGCTGCACGACCGGCTCGCCGACGCGGGCCTCGCCCGCGCCGACCGGATCCGGCTGATGACGATGGTGACCGCCGCGTCCGGCGTCATCGTCGCGACACCGGGGGACGCGACCGCCGTCCGGCAGGCCGAGGTCACCGGCGTGCTCCTCGCCTCCCGCCTCGCGGCCCCGGTCTTCACCGCCTCGCTGAACGACGAGGCGTCCGTCAAGGCCGCCGCCGAGCAGCTGCGCATCGCCGGTGCCACGTCCATCGCGGTCGCCCCGCACCTGATCGGCCCCGAGCCGGAGGCGGCCCTGGTCGCCCGCGCCGCCGCCTCCGTGGGCTGCGCCCACTCCGCTCCGCTCGGCGCTCACCCGGCCCTGGCCCGCCTAGCCGCCCTCCGCTACGTCGAGGCACTCTCCACGGCCCTGGCCGACTGACCCACCGGCTTGAGCCTCAGCCGAGGTACACGGGTCGGGCGGCCGGAGGGCGCGCTGCGCCCGGAGGCCGCCCGACCCGCAACGAGGGTTCCAGGGGGTCGCCCCCCTGGGCCGGCTCAGCGGTTCTTGAATTCCGGGCGGCGCTTCTCCAGTGCCGCGGTCATGCCCTCGGTCAGGTCCTCGCTGAAGAAGGCCAGGGTCTGGACGGCGGTCTCCGCGGCGAGCTGGCGGCGCAGGCCGGGGGCGTCCAGGGACGCGTTGAGCAGTTCCTTCGTGCGGCGCAGGCCGTAGGGGGACTTGGCGAGCAGTTCGTCGGCGAGGGCCTGGGCGCCCGCCAGGTCCGCGCCCTCGGCGGTGATCTCGGTGATGAGACCGAGCGCGTCGGCGCGGGTCACGTCCAGCCGCTGGGCGCGGTAGAAGATCTCGGCGGCGCGGGCCGGGCCGACGAGCCGGGGCAGCAGCCAGGACAGGCCGCAGTCGCCGGCCGACAGGCCGAGATCGGTGAACGGCACGACGAAGCGGGTGGTCGGGTCGGCGACCCGCAGGTCGCAGGCCAGCGCCCAGGACACGCCCATGCCCGCGACCGGCCCGTGCAGCGCCGCGATCACCGGCTGCGGGATCTCCCGCAGCCGCGCGGTGACCTCGCCGCCGCGGGCGATGCTCCGGTAGAGCCGCTGGACGCGGCCCTCGGTGCTCTCCCCGCCCGGATCGCCGCCCTGGATGTCCATCCCGGAGCAGAACCCGCGGCCCTCGCCGGTGAGCACGACCACCTGGGTGGACGGGTCGCGCGCCAGTTCGCCCAGGACGTCGAGCATCTCCTCGGTCAGGGCGCCGTCGACGGCGTTCAGGCGCTCCGGCCGGGACAGGGTGATGGTGAGCACCCCGTCCCGCCGGTCGAGCTTGATCCCGGCCAACGGCTCAGGAGGTGAGCTGCTGGATCAGCGGGCCCATCTGCTCGCCCACGCTCCCGAACACCGTCAGCGGCTCGTTCGCGCTGACGGCCGCCCAGTTGTCCCGGACGTCCTCGACCGAGAGCGTCTCCCGCTGCCCGTAGCCGGGGCCCTCCGCCACGAAGATCTTCGCGATCCGGCCGCCGCCGACGGTGTAGACCTCGCCGGAGTCCTCGTTGGACTCGTGGACGAGCCAGGCGACCAGCGGCGTGACCTGGTCGACGCCGAGCTTGGCGGCGAAGTCGGCGGGCAGCAGGTCCTCGGTCATCCGGGTCCAGGCGACCGGCGCGATCGCGTTGGCCTTGATGTTGTACTTCGCGCCCTCCTGGGCGAGGGTCTTGGTGAACCCGACGAGGCCCATCTTCGCCGTGGAGTAGTTGGCCTGGCCGAAGTTGCCGAACAGGCCCGCCGGGGACGAGGTGTTCACGATCCGGCCGTAGCCCTGCTCGCGCAGGTGCGCCCACGCGGCACTGCTCACCAGGAACGAGCCGCGCAGGTGGACGGCGATGACCGCGTCGAACTCCTCCACGGTCATGTTCTTGAACGACCTGTCGCGCAGGATGCCCGCGTTGTTGATGATGATGTCGATCTTGCCGAACGCGTCCAGTGCGGTCTTGATGACGGCCTGCGCGCCCTCGGGGGTCGCGACGTTGTCGGGGTTCGCGACGGCCTCGCCGCCGTTCTTCTTGATCTCGGCCACGACCTCCTCGGCGGGACCGGCGGAGGCGCCGGCACCGGACCGGTCTCCGCCGAGGTCGTTGACGACGACCTTCGCACCGCGCGCGGCGAGTTCCAGGGCGTGCTGCCGGCCGAGGCCGTGGCCGGCCCCCGTCACGACCGCGACCCGGCCGTCGTAGCGCAGTTCCGACATTCGCTTCTCCTCACATCGTGGGGCCTGCCCCCAGGTAATCATCCGGGGTCGCCAAGTGGTACCACTAAACCGAATCACGCTCGGCCGCGGCGCACCGGGGTCCCCCGCGTACCATGGATGACGAGGAAGTAGCGGCAAATGCCGCGTTCCACCGGAGCTGCCGCGTAGTCTCCTTCGAAGCCGTGAGGAGCAACGGAGGTCCCGTCCGATGATCCGCGCCGACGCGCCGGCCACCGGCCGCCGCCACCGCGTCGTGCAGTGGGCGACGGGCGCGATCGGACGCAGCGTGATCAGGGGCGTCCTCGACCGCGATGACATGGAGCTCGCCGGCGTCTGGGTGCACACCCCCGCCAAGGAGGGCGCCGACGCCGGGGCCCTCGCCGGACGGGCCCCGATCGGTGTCCACGCGACCCGCGACATCGGCGAGATCCTCGCCCTGGACGCCGACTGCGTGATCTACGCCCCGAGCCCCGTCCACGACCGGTTCGCCGAACTCGGCACGATCTGCGCACTGCTGGCGTCCGGCAAGAACCTGATCTCCCTCAGCGGGCTCGTCTACCCGCGGGCGCAGGGCCCGCAGTTCGCCGGCGAACTCGAACAGGCCTGCAAGCGGGGCGGGACGTCCGTGCACGGCACCGGGGTCAGCGGCGGTTTCATGGCGGACGTCATGCCGCTCGTCCTGACCCGGCTGTCCCGGCGGATCACCCACGTGTACGCCCGGGAGTGCTCCGACTTCGCCAGGCACCCGTCCTGGCGGATGGTCCACGAGATGCTCGGCTTCGGCAAGACCGAGGAGGCGTACCAGCGCGCGCTGCGGCCCAACCGCGCCGCGATGCGGGCGATGTTCGCCGAGAGCCTGCACCTGGTCGCGGCCGGCCTCGGCGTCGACCTGGACGAGATCGACGTGGACGTCGACTACCGGCTCGCCGGCGCCGACCTCACCACCGCCGCCGGGCCGATCCCGCGGGGCACGGTCGCGGCGGCCCGCTGGACGTTCAGCGGGCTGGCCGCCGGGCGTCCCGTGATCACGGTCGAGATCGTGCACAAGGCCAACGCCGCGCGGATGTCGGACGAGTGGGGGCGCCCCGGGTACTCGCTTCGCGTCGACGGCCGCCCCCCGCTCACGATGACGGCGGGCGAGGAGCTGATCTGCGACGCGATCTCTGCGGCGGCGGCACACGCGCTGAACTCCGTCCCCGCCGTGTGCGCCGCCGACCCCGGCATCCGGACGTACCTGGACCTGCCGGTGATCAGCGGCCGCATGCAGGTCTGACCGCTATCGGAGGGGCCGCGCGGGAGCGGGTTCCCCGTCGTCCTCCTCGGCCCGCGCCTCGGCCTCCGTCTCCTCGCGGGCCTCCCTGCGGTGCCTGCGGATGCTCCACACCGCCAGCGCGACGACGGCCGCCGCCGCGAGCCCGATCGCCAGGCCCCGGCCGGCCAGCTTCGCCGCGTGCTCGAACGCGGCACCCGCGAAGTAGCCGCCGAGTGTGAACGTCACCACCCACGTCACGCCGCCGATGAAGTTGAACAGCAGGAACTTCGGGTACGGCAGCCGCGAACTGCCCGCCAGCGCCGGCATGAGCGCCCGCAGCAGCGCGGTGAACCGGCCGATGAACACCGCGAACGCGCCCCGCCGGCGGATGAGGTCCTGCGCGCCGGCGACCTTGGCCCGGTGTTTTCGCATCACCTTGACGTCCAGCAGCCGCGGCCCGTACTTGCGGCCGATCTCGTAGCCGACGGAGTCGCCGACGACCGCCGCGACCACCGCGATGACCAGCAGCAGCGGCAGTGACAGCACATGCTGGCTGGCGAGGACGCCGCCGACGACGATCGCGGTCTCGCCGGGGAACACGAATCCGACGAACAGCGCGGCCTCGGCGAACACCAGCGCCGCGATGACGAGGTAGATCATCGCGGGTGGCAGCCCGTTGACCAGGGCGCTGAATTGTTCGAGCATGGACCTGCCATCTCGTTGCCGTCTCGGATTTCGCCGGGTGGCGGGGAGCGTCCCACCCCCGACGGGGACCGCGTCGCAGCCGTTCGACATCGGCCGCCGACACTAGCTACAGACGGTCATCGTAGCCGCGAGGTTCCCGGAAGATCCCCCGAAGGAGGCACCCATGAGCGTTCAGGAGGTCGAGGAGGGCCGGTTCGTCCGGCAGGCGAACCGGTTCACCGCGCGGATCACGGCGGACGGCTCCTCCGGGTACCCCGCCGAGCCCGGCCGGTACCGGCTGTTCGTCTCCTACGCCTGCCCGTGGGCGCACCGGACCCTGATCGTCCGGCGGCTCCTCGGCCTGGAGGACGCGATCGGCGTCGGCGTCGTCGATCCCATCCGGGACGAGCGGGGCTGGCGGTTCCCCGACCGCGACCCTGTCACCGGCGCGGTCTTCCTGTCCGAGCTGTACCTGTCCACCGACCCCTCGTTCCGGGGCCGCTACACCGTCCCGTGCATCTGGGACACCGAGACCGAGCGCCTGGTCACCAACGACTTCCCGAACATCACCACGATGTTCGAGACGGAGTTCACCGCCCACCATCGCGAGGACGCGCCCGACCTGTACCCGGAGGCGCTCCGCCCCGAGATCGACGAGCTGAACGACCTCGTCTACACGACCGTCAACAACGGGGTCTACAAGGCCGGGTTCGCCACCGCCCAGGACGCCTACGAGGAGGCGTTCGACGCTCTCTTCGCCACCTTCGACCGGCTCGAAGAGCGCCTCTCCACCGGCCGCTACCTGTTCGGCGACGACCTCACCGAGGCCGACGTCCGCCTCTACCCCACGCTGGCCCGCTTCGACGCCGTCTACTACTCGCACTTCAAGTGCAACCTGCGGCGCCTCACCGACTACCCGAACCTCTGGGCCTACGCACGCGACCTGTACTCGATCCCGGCGTTCGGCGAGACGACGAACTTCGACCACATCAAGCGCCACTACTACGTGACGCAGCGCAACATCAACCCGTCCGGCGTCGTCCCCAAGGGCCCGCTCCTGGACTGGACCGCTCCACACGATCGAGACCGCTGACCCCGCCCGGCTCGTTATGCTGGCGGATCTCCCAGTAATCCGCACGAAAGGCATGACCCGACCCATGCGCAGCCAGTTCTTCGGCAACCTCGACCAGGGCCAGCAGCTCCCCGGCCACTTCGCCCTCCAGAACTCCAAGATGCTCCGTATCCACCTGAACGGAGACGTGCTGGCCCGGCAGGGCTCCATGGTCGCCTTCCAGGGCCAGATGGAGTTCGACTACGAGGGCGCGGGCGGTCTCGGCAAGTTCATGAAGAAGGCGCTGACCGGCGAGGGCGTCCCGCTCATGCGCGTCAAGGGCCAGGGCCTGCTGTTCGTCGCCAACGACGCCGACGACATCCACCTGTTCTACCTGGAGAACGAGGGCATCACGGTCAACGGCAGGAACATCCTCGCCTACGACTCGCACCTGCAGTCCGACATCCAGCGCGTCCAGGGCGCGGGCATCGCCGCGGGCGGCCTGTTCAACACCACCCTGCAGGGCACCGGCTGGGTCGCCCTCACCACGCACGGCACGCCCGTCATGCTCGACTGCGGCCGCGCCCCCACCTTCGCGGACGGCCAGTCCGCCGTCGCATGGAGCACCAGCCTCCAGGTCGGCGTCAACCGCACCTTCAAGGCCTCCGCCCTCATCGGCCGCGGCAGCGGCGAGGCCATGCAGCTCGCCTACCAGGGCCAGGGCTTCGTCCTAGTCCAGGCCAGCGAAGGCCCCACCGTAGCCCCCCACACCCACTGACCACCCCAGCCGCCGCCCCCAAGCCACGCGACGA
>NZ_BCQQ01000182.1 GCF_001552155.1 Actinomadura formosensis NBRC 14204
GGCGGGGTGGGCGGGGGTGGCGGTGGCCAGGGCCCTGTGCAGGTCCGCGGTGAGCGTGCCCAGCAGCCGGCCGACCGGTTCCCCGGCGACGGCCGCGTCCACGCACCACTCCCAGCCGTCGCGGGCCTCGGGCAGGTAGGCCGTGACCAGCGCGACCAACGCGCCGTCCGGGGCGAAGACCGCCCGGTAGGGGCGTGCGGTCCCGGTGAACCCGGCCAGCGCGAGCTGTTCCAGTACCGCCAGGGCCCGGTGCGGCGGCGGAGCGGGCGGGGTGAACCACTTGACGACCAGCCGTTCGCCGACGATCACCGACCGGTGCGTCTGGTCGGCGGTGATCGCCCGCTCGGCGGGGTCGGCCAGCGGCGGCAGCACGGCGAAGTCCCGCGCCGTGTAGGGCTCCGGGACCCCGTCCGGGGCCACGACGTCTGTTGAATGCAAATTCAAGTTTGTAACCACAAGTAGGCGTTGAGTAGCAGATTTAAGTCTTGTTCATGTTGAGGTGAGATGCAACACTCAGCCTTCGACCGCAGTCCTCCGACCACCGAAGGTGGTGTCGGTATGCTCCGCATATCGACCGCGACGATCGTCGCGGCACTCGCCCTGACCCTTGCCGCCTGCGGCGGCTCCGCTTCCGGAGGCGCGGCCGCCCCGGACAGGCTCGACCCGAGCGCCGATCTCGCCGAGCAGTCGCTCACGATCTCCAACTGGGACAAGTACATGCCGGCGGACCTGCCGGCGAAGTTCAAGGCGAAGACCGGCGCCCCGGTCACCGTCACCAAGCACGTGACCAACGAGGAGATCGTCGCCAAGCTCACCGCGGGCGGGGACAGCGGCATCGATGTGGCCTTCGTCTCCGGCCAGTTCGCCCAGGCGCTCAACGAGCAGGGCCTGCTCGAACCGATCCACGCGGACCTGATCCCGAACCTCGGGAACCTCTATCCCGAGGCCACCCGGCTCGCCTACGACAAGGGCAACACCTTCTCGGTTCCCTACACCTGGGGCACGACCGGCCTGTGCTACCGCAGCGACCTGACCGGCTACACCCCCGACAGCTGGAACGACCTGCTCAAGCCCAGGCCCGAGCTCAAGAAGAAGATCACGATGCTGGCCACCGAGCGCTGGCTGATGCTGCCCGCCCAGAAGTCCCTCGGCTTCTCGGCCAACACCCGCGACAAGGGCCAGATGGACCAGGTGAAGTCCGTCCTCGTCAAGGCCAAGGAGAACCTGCTGGCCTTCGACGACGCCACCTTCGGCGACCGGCTCAAGTCCGGCGAGGCCGCGCTGGCCGAGGCATGGGACGGCTGGTGCCCGACCGACCGCAAGGACATCAAGTTCGCGGTGCCCAAGGAGGGCAGCGACCTCTGGGTGGACACGATGGTGATCCTGAAGTCCTCCAAGAACAAGGAGGCCGCGCACGCCCTGATCAACTACATCCTCGAACCCGAGGTGCACGGCTGGGCCGCGGCGAACATCCTCTACAAGGTCCCGAACAAGCTCGCGATGGAGAAGGTCGACCCGGCACTGGTCAAGAGCCACCCGCACCTGGCCATGCCCCCGGGTGACCTGCTGAAGGGCGAGGGCCTGGTCGACCTCGGCGAGGCCGCGCCGACCTACACGCAGATCGCCACCGAGGTCGCGGCCAAGAAATGACCGCCGTGCCCAAGGACGCGCGGACGCGGGCGGCGGGCAGGGCCCGCCGCCCGCGGGCCGAGCCGCTGGTGCTGCTCGGTCCCGGCCTGCTGTACCTGCTGGCCTTCCTGCTGGTCCCGCTCGCCCTGGTCCTCAGCTACACGATCTTCAAGCGGGGCCGGTTCGGCGGGATCGTCCACGAGGCGACCGGCGACAACTTCACCCGCGCCGCCGACCCGCTCTACCTGGACGTGCTGCTCACCTCGGTGAAGCTCGCGACGATGACGACGCTCCTGGCCCTGGCCATCGGCTATCCGACGGCCTACGTCATCGCGCGCCTGCCCGCCCGGTGGAAGACGCCGGCGCTCGTCGCGGTGGTGCTGCCGTTCTGGACCAACTTCCTGATCCGTACCTACGCCTGGATCGTCCTGCTGAACTCCGAGGGGCTGGTCAACTCGGCGCTCACCGACCTCGGGGTGATCGACAGGCCGCTCGGGCTGCTCTACACCGACGGCGCGATCGTCACCGGGCTGCTCTACGCCTACCTGCCGCTCATGATCCTGCCGCTGTACTCGGCGATCGAACGGCTCGACCCGCAGCTCGCGGAGGCCTCGGCCAACCTCGGCGCGGGCCCGGCCAGGACGTTCCTGTCGGTGACGCTGCCGCTCACGCTGCCCGGCGTGCTGACCGGGTGCGTGTTCGTGTTCGTGCCCAGCCTCGGCAACTTCGTCATCCCCGAGCTGCTCGGCGGCGGACGGACGATCATGGTCGGGAACCTGGTGCGCGACCAGTTCCTCAAAGCCCGCGACTGGCCCTTCGGCTCGGTGCTGGCGCTCAGCATCGTCGCCGTGCTCATCGCGCTGCTGACAGTGCAGGCGTGGGCCGCGCGCCGGTTCTCCGGGGAGGGCGACCATGCGTAGGGCGCGGTGGGCCTACGGGCCGTTCTGGCTGACCTATCTGTTCCTCTACACGCCGATCGTCGTGCTCGTCGCGATGTCGTTCAACGCCGCCGACACGCCCTATTCCTGGGGCGGTTTCAGCACGTCCTGGTACGGCGAACTGAGCGGCGACGAGGCCATCCGGGAAGGGCTGGTCAACACCCTGGTCGTCGCCGCCGGGTCCACCGCGCTGGCGACGGTGCTCGGCACGCTGCTCGCCGTGGGGCTGGCCCGCTACCCCCGCCTCCGCGTGCTGGCGGTGCTCGCCACGCTGCCCGCGATCCTGCCGGACCTCATCCTGGCGATCGGGCTGCTGGCGTTCTACTCCGCCGTCAGGGCGACGCTCGGGCTGCACTCGGTGCTGCTCGCCCACACCGTGTTCGGCATGGCCTTCGTCGCGACCGTCGTGCGGACCCGGCTGTCGCACTCCGACACGTCCCTGGAGGAGGCGTCCCGGGACCTCGGCGCGGGCCCGGTCACGACGTTCGTACGGATCACCTTGCCGACGCTGGCGCCCGGCATCGTCGCCGGCGCGCTCCTGGCGTTCACCCTGTCGATCGACGAGTTCGTGATCGCGTTCTTCACCGCCGGACCCAAGGACCCGACCCTGCCGATCGTCATCTACTCGATGGTCCGCTTCGGTGTCACGCCCGAGATCAACGCGCTGGCCACGGTGCTGCTGGCGGTCAGCTTCACGGTCGTGATCCTCGCCCAGCGGCTCACCCGCCTCACCGACTCCCTGCGTTAGGACCAGCATGACCCTCCTGAGCGTCACCGGTGTGTCGCGGCGCTTCGGCGATGTGACCGCCCTCGACGACGTGAGCCTCGACATCGTGCAGGGCGAGTTCTTCGCGCTGCTCGGCCCGTCCGGCTGCGGCAAGACCACACTGCTGCGCGTCCTCGCCGGGTTCGAGCGGCCCGACACCGGCACCGTGACGCTCGACGGCGCGGACCTGCTCGCGCTGCCCGCGCACCGCAGGCCCGTCAACCTCATGTTCCAGAGCTACGCGCTCTTCCCGCACATGACGGTCGAGAAGAACATCGCCTACGGCCTGCACCGCGAGGGACTGCCGAAGGACGAGATCCGCGCCCGGGTCGCCGGCGTCCTCGCGACGATCGGCCTGCCCGGCGCCGCGAAGCGCCGCCCGAACCAGCTGTCCGGCGGGCAGCGGCAGCGGGTCGCGCTGGCCCGCGCGATCGTCAAACGTCCCCGGCTGCTGCTGCTCGACGAGCCGCTGTCCGCGCTGGACAAGAAGGTCCGCGCGGAGATGCAGCTCGAACTCAAACGGCTCCAGCACGAGGTCGGCATCACCTTCGTGGTCGTCACCCACGACCAGGAGGAGGCGATGTCGCTCGCCGACCGGATCGCGGTCTTCAGCGAGGGCCGGGTCGAGCAGGTCGACGCGCCCGTCTCGCTCTACCGCCGCCCGCGGACCCGGTTCGTCGCGGACTTCGTCGGCGCCAACAACCTGTTCGACGGGGTGCTGCGGGACGGGGGCGTCGAGGTGCCCGGGGTCGGATCCGGGCCGCTGCCCTGCGAGCCCCCGGGGGACCTGCCCGCCGGGAGCCCGGTCGTGCTGTCCGTGCGCCCCGAGAACGTCAGGTTCGACGACGAGGGCCCGCTCGCGGGGACGGTCATGGACACCAGCTTCTTCGGCGGCGTCTCCCGGGTCGCCGTCGAGGTCGGGGGGCTCACCCGGCCGGTGGAACTGACCGTCCCGGGCACGGCCCCCGCCGACCCCGGCAAACCCGTCCGGCTGTCCTGGAACCCTGATCGGGCCATCCTGATCGGGCCGGCCTGATCAGGACGGCCTGATCAGGACGGCCTGAAGGCGCGGCCGGGCCGCGATTCAGCCGGTGGTCAGGGCGTGGACGGTGCGAGCCGCGGCGGTCTGGAGGTCCGCCCGGGAGTGGCCGAGGTGGGCGACGGCGCGCAGGACGGTGGGATGGTGGGCGTTGGACCACAGGACGCCGTGGGAGCGGAGCCGGGCACGGGCGGCGTCGCGGGTCAGCCCGAGGGGCGCCAGATCGAGGAAGACGAAGTTGGTGTCGACCCCGGCGGGATCGACCGGCAGGCCGCCCTCGGCGAGCAGCGTGGCGAGGACGCGGGCGCCGGCGTGGTCGTCGGCCGGCCGGGTGACGTTGTGCCGGAGCGCGTCGCGGGCGGCGCCCGGCGGTGTTCGGCCGGGACCTGGACCGTACCCTGGCGGTGGCCGGCCGGCTCCGCGCCGGGCAGGTGACCGTCAACGACACCAGCAACTACTGGGAACTGCATCTGCCGTTCGGCGGCGCGCCGGGCACCGCCAGCGGCCACGGCCGGCTGGGCGGCCGCTACATTGCCGAGGCCGTGACGGAGATCCAGTCGATCTCCATCGACCTGGCGCCTTCCTGGCGCTGACGCAGAGGAGCCGACGATGAACGACCCCGTGGCGACGGCGCCGCACACCGAGGTGATGGAGGAGATCGAGCGGCGGGTGCTGTGGCTGGCGACCGCCATCGTGCACCACGCGAACCGGGTGCGGCCCAACCCGTCCGGGCTGAAGGTGGGCGGGCACCAGGCGTCCTCGGCGTCGATGGTGTCCATCATGACGGCGCTGTGGTTCCGCCACCTCGGGCCGCACGACCGCGTGTCGGTCAAGCCGCACGCGTCCCCGGTGCTGCACGCGATCAACTACCTGCTCGGCGAGCTGGACGGGGCGTACCTGACGACCCTGCGCGAGTTCGGCGGGCTGCAGAGCTACCCGAGCCGGACCAAGGACCCCGATCCGGTGGACTACTCGACCGGGTCCGTCGGCATCGGGGCCACCGCGCCGATCTGGGGCGCGATGGCCCGCCGGTACGTGGACGGGGTGGCCGGCGGGACGCCCGCGGGCCGGCAGTACTCGCTGGTCGGCGACGCCGAGCTGGACGAGGGCGCGGTCTGGGAGGCGATCCTCGACCCGGGTGTCGCCGAGCTCGGCGAGATCGTCTGGATCGTCGACCTCAACCGCCAGTCGCTCGACCGGGTCGTGCCCTACCTGGCCGCGCACCGGCTGAAGGGGATGTTCACCGCCGCGGGCTGGCAGGTGCTGACGCTGAAGTACGGCCGGCTGCTGTCGGAACTGTTCACCCGCCCCGGCGGTGACGCGCTGCGCGCCCGCATCGACGCGATGTCCAACCCGGAGTACCAGCGGCTGCTGCGCTGCGACGCGGCCGAGCTGCGCGACCGGCTGCCCGGCGGGAGCGGCCCCGTCGCCGAGCTGGTCGCGACGCTGGACGACACCGCACTTCTCGCGGCGCTGCGCAACCTGGGCGGCCACGACCTCGGCAGCCTGGCCGACGCGTTCGACGCGATCGACGACACCCGGCCGACCGTGATCTTCGCGTACACGGTCAAGGGGCACGGCCTGCCCAGCGAGGGCCACCCGCAGAACCACTCCTCGCTGCTCACCGCCGACCAGATGACCGGGCTCGCCGCCCGGCTCGGCATCGACCCGGACGCGCCGTGGGACCGTTTCGAGGAGGGCACGCGGGCGGCCCGGCTGTGCGCCGACACGGCCGCGCGGCTGCGCCGCGACCCGGTCGCGCCGCAGGCCCCGCCCCCGCTGCCCACCGACATCGGCCGTACCCCCAAGGGCACCGCGACCACCCAGGCCGCGCTGGGCCGGCTGCTGCTGGACCTCACCCGGGAGGCGCCCGAGGCCGCCGCGCGGGTCGTGACGGTGAGCCCGGACGTCAGCTCCAGCACCAACCTCGGCGGCTGGGTCAACAAGGTCGGTGTCTGGTCGACCTCCGAACGCCGCGACTGGTTCGCCGACGACGCCGAGACGATCCTGCACTGGCGGGAGGGCCCGGCGGGCCAGCACATCGAGCTGGGCATCGCCGAGACCAACCTGGTCGGGCTGCTGGGCGAGCTCGGCGCCACCTGGAGCCGCTGGAACCGGCCGCTGCTGCCGATCGGCGTCCTGTACGACCCGTTCGTCGGCCGCGCCCTGGAGCCCTGGTCGTTCGGCATCTACGCCGGCGGCCAGTCGATCCTGATCGGCACGCCGTCCGGGGTCACTCTGGCCCCCGAGGGCGGCGCGCACCAGTCCGTCCTCACCCCGTCGATCGGGATCGAGCAGCCGGGCTGCGTCGCCTACGAGCCCGCGTTCGCCCTCGACACCGAGTGGACGCTCCTGGCGAGCATGGCCCGCCTCGGCCGTCCGGACGGCGGCTCGGCCTACCTGCGCCTGTCGACCCGCCCCGTGGACCAGACGCTGGCCGCGGTGCCGGCCGACCCGGCCGCCCGGGAACGCCGCCGCCGGCAGGTCATCGCCGGCGGCTACCCGCTGCGCCGCGCCGCCCGCCCCGCGGTGACCGTGGCGGTGATGGGCGCCCTCGTCCCCGAGGCGCTCGCCGCCGCCGACCGGCTGGAACAGGCCGGCCTCGGCGCCGACGTGGTGTGCGTGACCAGTCCCGGCCTGCTCTTCCAGGCACTCCGTTCCCGCCAGGGCCACGATGACGGCCCGAACTGGATCCTCGACCAGGCGTTCCCCGCCGCCCGCGCCACCCCGCTCGTCACCGTTCTGGACGGGCACCCGCACACCCTGGCCTTCCTCGCCGGGCTGAACAACGTCCCCTGCGTCAACCTGGGCGTCACCGGCTTCGGCCAGTCCGGCACGATCGAGGACGTCTACCGCCACCACGGCATCGACACGGACTCGATCGTCCGTGCCGCGCTGGACCTCGTCCCATGACGGCGGTCCCCGGCCGCCGTTCCAGCGGCCCGCTCGTCCGTCTGGCCGCGCCGCGCCGGCATCCCGCCGGTCCGGTCGCGCGTTTGCGCCACGCGTAGCACGGGCTCAGTCCCGGTCCGGCCGGCCGGACCGCCGTTCTCCGGCCGGCCGGGCGTCACCCTGCGCGGAGCCGCGCAGCCGGGCGAGCGCCGAGCGCTCCAGGCTGCGTATCCGCTTGGAGCCCAGCCCCGTCTGGCGGGTGATCTCGCGCAGCGAGCGCGGTCTGCCGTTGTGCAGCCCGTAGCGCAGGCTGATCACCATCGCCTCCTGCGCGGGCAGGGTGTCGATCCGCGCGCGAAGTTCCTCCGCCATCGCCCGGTACTCCGCGACCTCGGCCGCCTGCAGCACCTCGGTCTCGGTGATCAGATCCCGTACCCGCGTGTCCCCGTCCTCCCCCACCGGCGCGTCGAGGCTGACCGACGTGCGGGCGAGCCGGCGCAGCTCGGAGAGCCTGCCGACCGTGATCCCGGCGTGCTCGGCCACCTCTTCCGGCGTGGGCTCTCGTCCGAGGCCGAGTTGGAGTTCCCGTTCGAGGCGTCCGACCCGTGCCAGTTCCTCCACCACGTCGATCGGCAACCTGATGGTCCTGGCCTGCGCGGCGAGGCCCCGCTGGATCGCCTGCCGGATCCACCAGACCGCATAGGTCGAGAACTTGAAGCCGCGGGTGTGGTCGAACTTCTCCACCGCACGGATCAGACCGAGGTTGCCCTGCTGCACCACGTCCAGGAAGGGCAGGCCGTGCCGGGAGTACTTCTTGGCGACCGACACCACCAGGCGGAGGTTCGCCCTGATCATGTGGTCCTTCGCCTGCCGGCCCTCCCGTGCCGCCTCTTCCAGCTCCGCACGCCGTTCCGGAGGGACGGTGCGCTCGCCCGCGTCGGATTCGCGCAGCAGCGCCGCGGCCCGCGCGCCCTGCTGGACGCGCCGCCCCAGTTCGACCTCTTCCTCCGCGTTCAGCAGGGGAGTGGACGAGATCTGGGTCAGGTACTGCCGCACCAGGTCGGGTTCCTCATCGGATTCCGGGGGTTCAGCCCGGCGCCTCTTGGCGTCCGTCCGCACCATCATCACCAGCTTCCCGATACCGCCATACCTGCCGGTGCCTTCTACCGCAGGCCACGGTCTCTCTCTTCCGTGCCCGCATGTCGGCCTGTGATGTGGGGGGCGTGGCGGTCCGGCATGACCGACGCTTTGCCGGATCGGGACCGTTGCACCGGTCGTCAGGAGTGCTCGCCGGCGGAATGCTCGTAACGACGATGAAGATGAGGACGCCAGGGGGGCGGGCCAATGTCGTTCACGAAAGTCCAAGCGCTGGACCGGAGCATCGACAGCACCAATCGATGGATCGCCGATATCGCCGCGGCCTTCGGCACCGAAGATCGTGCCTTCGCCTACCGGACACTGCGGGCCTGGATGCACACCCTGCGCGACCGCCTCCCGGTCGAGGCCGCGGCCCATCTCGCGGCGCAGCTCCCGGAACTGCTCCGCGGCGTCTTCTACGACGGGTGGAGTCCCGCCCACGTGCCGCACAAGTACGATGCCCACGAGTTCACCGCCCGTTTCGCGGAGGACGCGAACATTTCCCGGGGCGATGTGCCGAAGACCGCGGCGATCGTGACCGAGGTGGTGATCGCTCGCAGCACCGCCGGCAGTGTGGACCAGGCGTTGAGGCACCTGCCCGAGGAACTCCGCCGGCTGCTCCAGCCCGGCGGGAATCTCGGAGGCTGAGGCAGGTTCGCCGGGCATGGAGGAAGACCTGCGAGG
>NZ_BCQQ01000183.1 GCF_001552155.1 Actinomadura formosensis NBRC 14204
ACACCCCCCGCGCGCCCACCCCCCCGCGCGCCCACACCCCGCGACCGCCACACGAGCTCCAAGGGGCCGCGTGCGCGCGGTCGGGGGAGGGGATTGGTGGGGGCGGTGGGGCCGGTGTTGCCGGTGTTGTGAGACTCTCTTTGAGTTGATCTTAGTTCGAACCGATTTGGGTCTGGACAGATTCTGTGTTAATGCCTAGCTTTAATACGGATGCCGGTGGTTGTGGTGCTCCGGCCATAGCCGCGCGCCTCGTTGGGGTGGCGGCGGAGTAAGCGTTGGCTTACCTGCGTTGAGCTGCGACGATGTCCGCTGGGCGGGCTTATATGTCAAATTCCGGCATATCGTCCATCGCATTTCGGCGACATGCTCATCAAGGGCCGTCCGGCCTTAACATTCGACTTGCACGTGCGTAGACTCCCGGCACCCGCGCTGCCGTGCGAGGCGTTCGAAATCATGACTCGCGGGGTACGCGGTAAAGATCGTCTTTTTGACGATCGAGTCGCAACGCCCCTGTCGAGGAGGACGGATGTCCGGGTTTTCCCTGTCAAGCCCGGCCAGCGCAGAAGTGGATCTCGGCGGCGGCGACCTTTCCCTGGTCGTCGTCGTCGCCGTGATCGCGCTGCTGGCACTGGCCGTCGCCGCGGGTCTGGTTCGCGATGTCCTGGCCGCGGGCCAGGGCACCGCCAAGATGCAGGAGATCGCGCGGGCCGTTCAGGTGGGCGCCAGTGCCTATCTGAAACGCCAGTTCAGAACGGTCGCGGTCTTCGTGGTGCTGATCCCGCTCGTTCTGCTGCTGCTCCCCGCCGACTCCACGGGTGAGCGGATCGGACGGTCGGTCTTCTTCGTCGTCGGCGCGCTGTTCTCCGCCGTCACCGGGTTCACCGGCATGTGGCTCGCGGTCCGCGGCAACGTCCGGGTCGCCGCGGCCGCCCGCGAGGAGGACGGCGAGAAGACGGCGATGCGGATCGCGTTCCGCACCGGCGGCGTCGCCGGCATGTTCACCGTCGGCCTCGGCCTGTTCGGCGCGGCGGTCGTCGTCCTCGCCTACCAGGGCAACGCGCCGAAGGTGCTGGAGGGCTTCGGGTTCGGCGCCGCGCTGCTCGCCATGTTCATGCGTGTCGGCGGCGGCATCTTCACCAAGGCCGCGGACGTCGGCGCCGACCTCGTCGGCAAGGTCGAGCAGGGGATTCCGGAGGACGACCCGCGGAACGCGGCGACGATCGCCGACAACGTGGGCGACAACGTCGGCGACTGCGCGGGCATGGCGGCCGACCTGTTCGAGTCGTACGCGGTCACGCTGGTCGCGGCGCTCATCCTCGGCACGGCGGCGTTCGGCACCGAGGGCCTGGTGTTCCCGCTGGTCGTGCCGATGATCGGCGTCATCACCGCGGTGATCGGCATCTTCGCGGTGGCGCCCCGCGCCGGGGACCGCTCCGGCATGTCGGCGATCAACCGCGGGTTCTTCATCTCGGCGGCGATCTCGGCGATCCTCGTCGCGATCGCCGCGTTCGCGTACCTGCCGTCGTCCTTCGCCGACCTGAACGGCGTCACCGACAAGGCGATCCGCGGCCTGGACGCCGACCCGCGCTGGGTCGCGCTCGGCGCGGTGATCATCGGGATCGTGCTGGCCAGCGTCATCCAGTTGCTCACCGGCTACTTCACCGAGACCAACCGCAGGCCGGTCAGGGAGGTCACCGACAGCGCCCGGACGGGCCCGGCGACCGTCATCCTGGCCGGCATCTCGCTGGGCCTGGAGTCGGCCGTCTACACCGCGCTCGTGATCGCCGGTGCCGTCTACGGGGCGTTCCTGCTCGGCTTCGGCAACACCACCGTCGCGCTGTTCGCGGTGGCGATGGCCGGTACCGGGCTGCTGACCACGGTCGGCGTCATCGTCTCGATGGACACCTTCGGGCCGGTGTCCGACAACGCCCAGGGCATCGCCGAGATGTCCGGGGACATCAAGGGCGAGGCCGCGTCCATCCTGGAGCGGCTGGACGCCGTCGGCAACACCACCAAGGCGATCACCAAGGGCATCGCGATCGCGACCGCGGTGCTCGCGGCGACCGCGCTGTTCGGCTCGTTCCGGACGACGGTCATCGCGGCGCTGGACGGCGCCTCGAAGAGCGCCAAGGACGCCATCGGCGCCGACTTCCTCACCTTCAACCTGTCCATCGCCAGCCCGAACGTCCTGATCGGGCTGATCATCGGTGCGGCCGTGGTGTTCCTGTTCTCCGGCCTGGCGATCATGGCGGTGGGCCGGGCGGCCGGACGGGTCGTGGTGGAGGTCCGCGAGCAGTTCCGCACCAAGCCCGGGATCATGGACTACACCGAGAAGCCCGACTACGACCGCGTCGTGGACATCTGCACCCGGGACGCGCAGCGCGAGCTCGCCACCCCCGGACTGCTGGCGATCATGACGCCGATCGCGGTCGGCTTCGCGCTCGGGTACGCGCCGCTCGGCGCCTACCTGGGCGGCGCCATCGCCGCGGGCGTGCTGATGGCGGTGTTCCTCGCCAACTCCGGCGGCGCCTGGGACAACGCCAAGAAGGTCGTCGAGGAGGGCAACCTCGGCGGCAAGGGCAGCGAGGCGCACGAGGCGACGGTCATCGGGGACACGGTCGGCGACCCGTTCAAGGACACCGCCGGTCCCGCGATCAACCCGCTGATCAAGGTGATGAACCTGGTCGCGCTGCTGATCGCGGACGCCGTGGTGACCTACGCGGGCAACATCCCGCTGCGCGTCGGGGTGACCGTGCTGTCGGTCGCGGTCGTCGTCGCGGCGATCGTGGTCTCCAAGCGGCGCGCCGCCCCGATGGCCGAGTCCGCCCCGGCCCCCGCGGTCGAGGGCGGCACGGTGCAGGCGCCCCCCGTGGCGGACGGCCAGGCCAAGTCCGTCGAGGAGGCGGCCGTCGGCGCCGACTCGGGCGCGGCCAAGACCGAGACGGGCACCGGGGAGTCGGCCAAGAAGGGCTGACAGTTCAGAAGGGGAGGGCCGGTGGCGACGCGCCGCCGGCCCTCCCGCATGTCAGGGTCGTGTCCCGGCCACGCGGCGGCGGCCGTACGCTTGACGTGCGGGCCGGACGCCCCGGACCCGGACGTGCAATGAGATCGGGAGGCGCTGTGGCGAACAGCGGCGGCGGCAAGCCGACCATGTCGGGCGCCAAGGGTTTCGTCCTCGTGCTCGGCGGGATGCTCGGAATCCTTCTCGTGCTGTGGGGGCTGGCGGCGCTCGCCGCGCCCTAATGTGGCGGTCATGCCCACGCTCATCGTGCTCCGCCACGCCAAGGCCGTCGCCGGTTTCGGGACGCCCGACATCGACCGCACCCTCAACGACCGAGGCCGGCGCGACGCCGCGGCGGCCGGGGAGTGGCTCCGCGCGAACGGTCTCGTCCCCGACCGGGTGCTGTGCTCCACGGCGGCCCGGACGCGCGAGACGCTCGACCTGCTCGCGCTCGACGCCGCCGTGAGCCACGAGCCCGCGATCTACGACAACGACCCCGAACGGCTCCTCGCCCTGGTCAACGAGGCCCCGGACGATGCCGGGACGCTGCTGCTGGTGGGGCACAACCCGTCCGCGCACCAGTTCGTGCACGATCTGACCGGGCAGGCCCCGGACTCCTTCCCGACCTGCGCGCTCGCCGTGATCGAGCTGCCGGGCGCGTGGATCGACGTCCGCCCCGGCCTGGGAACGCTCCGGACCGTCCGCACCCCGAAGGGCTGACGCGGGTCAGGGCCGGGGTGCGGCGGCGGTGAGGGACGATTCGACGACCGTCCCGGCGTCGCGGCGCAGTGATCTGATCGTGTAGCGGGTGCCGGACACCTGCAGGAGGGCCTGCCGGAGCGGGGTGAGTTCCTCCCGGTCCACGCCCGCCTTGATCTCGGCGCGCCGCCGCCGGGTGATCGCGGACAGGTGGGAGTCGAGGTCGGCGAGCTCCTCGTCCAGTTCCAGGACGGGGGCGGCGTGCTCGGCGTCGAGGTTCGCCGGCTCCTCCAGCAGGCCGGCGGCCTCCTCGAACCGGTCGGCGAGCCGGTCGAGGATCTCCGGGATGGGCCCGGTGTCCACGGCCTTCGCGCGGGACAGCTTCGCGACCGTGATGAGGTGGTCGCGGGTGCGGTGCGCGGCGTCCACCGACCTGCGCAGCTCGGCGATCAGGCCGGTGTCGGGCCGGCGTTCGTGGCCGAGCCGGGCCCGGGTCTCGGCGACCGCCTCCGCCGACCGCTCGGCCGCGACGATCGTGTCGTGCGGCAGCCGGACCCGCTCCCCCGCGAGGACGTCCGCCGCCGCCCGGACCAGGCGGGCGTGCGTGCGGAGGAGACGTTCGAGCTGGACGGGCAGCCGCTCGGCGTGCCCGGCGGGCCACAGCAGCCGGACGGCGAGGTAGGCCATGGCCGCGCCGGCGATCGTCAGCCCGATCCGCTCGCTGGCGGTGCGCCAGTCGGCCGGCACGGAGAAGTCGAGCAGCATCATCGCCAGCGGCGTCCCGAACAGCGCCCAGTAGACGTAGTTCACCGACCGCATCGCGAACCCGGCCAGCGCGAACCCGAAGACGATCAGCGCGATGGCGGTCTGCCCGGGGACGAGCGTGAGGATGACCGCGGCGACGGCGGACCCGGCCGCGGTGCCGCCGACGCGCTGCACGAGCAGGTCGACGGTCTCGCCGTAGGTCGCGCGCAGGCTCAGCATCGCGGTGATCGTCATCCAGTGCCCGTGGGAGAGGCCGAGCACGGCGGCCAGCGCCATCGACACGGCCGCCGTCACGAACACCCGCGACACCTGCCGGAACACGGGGGACCGGGTGCGGACGGCGCCCCGTGTCCGCTCCCACGCGCGCATCGGGTTGAGCGTTCCCGGCATCCGGGGCGGCGCGACCGCGATCCGCAGGCCGCCCGCGACGATGCGGCGGGCGGAGGCGACCTCGCCCGCGATGCGGTCGATGGACCGGCGCACCTGGCTGATCAGCGCGACCGCGACGAGGTCCTCGTCCCCGGCGAGCCCGGCGCGCCGGATCTGCTCGGCGGTGCGCCCCATCCGCCGGACGGCCGCGGACTCCTCCCCGCCGAGCGGCGCCTCGCCCGCCGTCGCGGTCGCCCCGGCCAGCAGCCGCAGCCGCGCCGCGAGCGCGGAGATCGCGGTCTGCGTCTCCAGCCGCCACTCGCGGTCGGGCGGATAGTTCTTCGCGGCCTCCAGGACGGCTTGGAGTGTGACGGTCTCGTGCAGGACGCGTCCCAGCGCGTCGATGAGCCGTTCGGGCCGGGTGGGGTCGGTCCGGCCGCGTCCGGACCGGTACAGCGCGTAGGTGGCGCGCGCCGACGTCAGCGCCTCGGACGCGGCGCGCCGCCTGGCCTCCCAGTCCGGTATCCGGGTGACGGCCAGCAGTTCGGGGCTGGTCAGCTCGATGGCGTCCAGCGGACCGGCGTCGTGCGCCCCGACGTCCTCGGCGACCGCGTCGAGCGCCTCGGCGACCGCGTCGGCGCACTCGCTCAGCGCCGCCCGCAGCGGGCGCAGCCGCCGGGCCGGCCACGGCGCCAGCAGCAGCCCGGCGGTGAGCAGCCCGCCGATCAGCTCCAGCAGCCCGATGTTCAGCACGTCCCCGGCGGGCGGCCGGACGGCGCTCAGCAGTACCGCCAGGCCCGCCGTCGCCCCGATCCGCGGCACCGCGACCCCGAGCGCGACGAGCGGCGGCACGACGATCACGGTCGGCCACAGGTGCCCGCTGAGCAGCCCGCCCACGGCCGCCCCGAGCGCGACGACCACGACCCCGACCGCGAGGCTCCGGGCCTGCGCCCCGTAGGGTCCCTCCGGCGCCCGCAGCGCGACGAGATAGGCCCCGAGCGCGATCATCGACCCCTGCGCCGGGTGCCCGGTCAGCGCCCCCACGAGCAACGGCACGGCCACCGCCACGGCCGCGGTGGCCCCGTAAATGGGGGACGCCCGCCCGTTCGCCTGAACGTACGCCTGGCGCGCACGCTGCAGCACCGCTGTTCCTCCGCTTTCCTACGGCCGCTCGCGGAGATCACTTTCCCCGCGTCTCACCGTACCCCGATGGGTCAGCCCGCCTTCTGGGCGTCGAGGGCGTCCGCGGCCTCCACCTCGTCGCGGGAGATGCCCAGGAGGAAGACGATCGTGTCCAGGTAGGGGACGTTGACGGCGGTGTCGGCGGCTTGGCGGACCACCGGTTTGGCGTTGTAGGCGATGCCCAGGCCGGCGGCCTGGAGCATGTCCAGGTCGTTGGCGCCGTCGCCGATCGCGACGGTCTGGCTGATGGGGACCCCGGCCTCGCGGGCGAAGCGTTCGAGGGCGGCCGCCTTGCCGGCGCGGTCGATGACCCGGCCGGTGACGCGGCCGGTCAGCTTGCCGTCGACGATCTCCAGCGTGTTGGCGGCGGAGTAGTCGATGCCGAGGTCCTCGACGAGGGCGTCGGTGATCTGGGTGAAGCCGCCGCTGACGATGGCGAACTTGTAGTCGAGGCGCTTGAGGGTGCGGACCATCGTGCGGGCGCCGGCGGCGAGGCGGAGCCTGTCGCGGACCTCGTCGATGGCGGAGGCGTCCAGCCCGGCGAGGAGCGCGACCCGTTCGCGCAGGGAGCCCTCGAAGTCGAGTTCGCCGCGCATGGCGGCCTCGGTGACCTTGGCGACCTCGCCGAGGCAGCCGGCGTGCTCGGCGAGCAGCTCGATGACCTCGCCCTGGATGAGGGTGGAGTCGACGTCCATGACGATCAGCCGCTTGGCGCGCCGGCTCAGGCCGCTCTGCTGGACGGCGACGTCGACCTGCTGCTCGGCGGCCTCGGCGGTGAGGGCGGCGCGCAGCGCGTCGGGGTCGGCGCCGGACACGTCCATCTCGATGCAGGTGACGGGGGTCTGCGCGAGCCGTTCGATGCGGTCGATGTTGGCGCCGTGCGCGGAGATCCGCCCGGCGATCCCGGCCATGGCGGCGGGCTTCAGCGGGGCGCCGAGGACGGTGACGTGCAGCCGCCCGGTCCGCTTCGGCAGCCGCCGGTTGCGGCCGGTGGACAGCTCGATCTCCATGTCGAGGTCGCTCGCGACGTGCTCGGCGGCGTTCCAGACGCGTCCGATGTCGGCGCCCTCGTGGTAGGCGAGCAGGACCCCGAGGATGAGCCGCCCGCGGATCACGACCTGCTCCACGTCGGCGACCGTGAGCGGGAAGTCGGAGAGTGTCCGGAACAGACGCGACGTCACGCCGGGGCGGTCGCGTCCGGTGAGTGTAATGAGCAGCGTGCGCTGTGCTGACCCGTCCATAGCTGTTTTCCACGGTACCGGCCGTGACGTGGGGCTCGTGCGCCCGGTCCGGCATGCGAGACGCTACCGGCCCAGGATGAGGTTGAGGTCCCCGAATTCGTGCCAGAGGTAGGTCTCGGCCAGAGCGGCCTCGTAGGTGGCGGTGAGCAGGTCGCGGCCGGCGATGGCGGTGAGCATCATCAGGTGGGACGACCTGGGTTCGTGCAGGCCGGTGAGAAGGCCGTCCACGGCCCGGACGCCGTTCTCGGGGGTCACGATGTGCTCGGTCCACCCCGAGGACGGCCGGACGCGTCCGGAGGCGTCCACGGCCGTTTCCAGGGCGCGGACGGCGGTCGTCCCGACGGCGATCACCCGGCGGCCCTGGGAGCGGACGTGCTCGACCAGCGCGGCCGTCGCTTCCGGCACGCGGTAGCGCTCGGCGTACGGGGGTTCGTGGGCCTCCGGGGACGCGACGCCCGTGTGCAGCGTGATCGGCGTGATCAGGACGCCGCGGGACACCAGGCGGGTCACCAGTTCGGGTGTGAACGGGCGGGCGGCGCTCGGCATCTCCGCACCGCCCGTCGCATGGTCGTAGGCGAACACGGTCTGGTACGCGGCGGCGGGCCAGTCGCGGTGGACGTACCCGTAGCGGATCGGCACCCCGTGACGCCGCAGGTACGGGACGACGTCGGTACTCAGGCGGGCGCGCCAGAGGCGGTGGGTGTGCCGTCCGACGAGGGTGAGGGTGGCGCCACCGGGCAGGGGGATCCATTCGCCGGGTGAGCCGCCCGCGTAGGGGTGGGCGGTGGCGCCGGTCAGGCGGCGCAGCTCGACGAGCCACAGCCGGTCGTCCGCGCCGGGCACCGGGGTGGAGAAGTGCACGCTGATCCGGTCGAGCCGGACGGCGGCGGGCAGCGTGGACGAGGTGTTGACGACCAGCAGGTCACCCGGGTCGAGAAGGGCGGGCAGGTCACCGAACCCGTGGTGGGTGATCTCGCCGGTGGCGCGCCGGGAGACCAGGAGCCGGACGCCGTCGCGGGTCCGGCCGCGCGCCTCGGGCGGCTCGTGCGCCTCCAGGGACGGGGGCAGGGTGAACTCGACGGTCATGTCCTGACCTCCAGGCGGAACGCGGCGAAGACCCCGAACGCGGCGATCGCGGCGCACAGCGCGCCCGCGACGGCGAGGCCGGTGCCGAGCCGGGCGGCGCCGAACGCGGCGACCAGCGCGCCCGCGACGCCGACGACGAGGGACGAGCCGAGGGTGTCGGCGACCTGCAGTGCGGACGAGTTGACGCCCTGCTCGTCCGCGGGCGACAGCCGCAGCAGCAGGACGGACAGGCTGCCGATCGCGAACCCCATCCCGGCCCCGGCCACGATCCACGGGAGGACGGTCGTCCACCCGGAGAACCGGAGGCAGACCGTGGCGACGGCGATCCCCGTGATGACGCAGAAGGCGCCGAGCAGGACGTAGAACTCGCGGGGCCGCTCGGACCTGCCCTGGATCTGCGACGCCGCCGACCAGCCGAGCGCCCCGGCGGTCAGCACGAGCCCGGCCGTGCCCGCGCTGAACCCGTGCAGCCGGACCAGGGCGAGCGGGATGAACACCTCGGCCCCGGTGAACGCGCCGGACAGCAGCCCGCGGACGGCGATGACGCTCGGCAGCCCGCGGTGGAACCGGAGCGTTCCGGGGGGCAGCAGCCGGGGCAGCCCGAACACCAGGCCCGCGATCCCCGCGGCGGCCGCCGCCGTGGTCGTCCAGCCCGTCCCGTCCAGGCCGTAGAGCAGGAGCGCGGCGCCCGCCGCGACGGCGACGGCGGCGGGCACG
>NZ_BCQQ01000184.1 GCF_001552155.1 Actinomadura formosensis NBRC 14204
AACACGCCAGCGGCGATGGGTGAGGGAGGCGCAGGGGAGTGCGGGAGTACCTGCTCACGATGCTCGTCGCCGCCCTCGTCGCCTATCTGCTGACCCCGTCGGTGCGCCGGTTCGCCATCTGGTTCGGCGCGCAGGCGGTGCCGCGCGACCGCGACGTGCACGTCATCCCGACGCCCCGGCTGGGCGGTCTCGCGATGTTCGGCGGGATGGTGGCGGCGCTGGTGGTCGCGACCGGGCTGCCGGAGATGCGCAAGGTCCTCGCGGACGGCAACATCAGCGTGGCCAAGGCGCTGCTGCTGTCGGGCGGGCTGATCGTGCTGATCGGCATCGCCGACGACCGCTGGGAGGTGGACGCGCTCACCAAGTTCGCCGGGCAGGTCGCGGCCGCCGGGATCTTCATCATGCAGGGCATCCAGATCTACGCGATCCCGCTGCCGAACGGCGAGTCGCTGTCGCTGCCGCCCGCCTACGGGGTGCCGCTGACCGTCTTCATCGTGGTCGCCACGATCAACGCGGTGAACTTCATCGACGGCCTGGACGGGCTCGCGGCGGGCGTCGTCGGCATCGCGGGGCTCGCGCTGTTCTCCTACGCCTACCTGCTGTCGAAGGCGCACGGGCTGTCCACGCTGACCGGCGCGACGCTCACCGCTGCGGTGCTGTTCGGGATGTGCGCGGGCTTCCTGCCGCACAACTTCAGCCCCGCCAAGATCTTCATGGGCGACACCGGCTCGATGCTGATCGGGCTGCTGCTCAGCGCGTCCACGATCATGCTGACCGGCCAGTTCGACGCGGCCTTCCTCGCCAACGGGCTGTTCCCGTTCTTCGTCCCGGTGCTGCTGATCCCGGCGGTGGCCGCGGTGCCGTTCATGGACATGCTGCTGGCGGTGCTGCGGCGCACCAGCCAGGGCCGGTCGCCGTTCTCTCCGGACAAGCAGCACCTGCACCACCGGCTGCTGGAGCTCGGCCACTCCACCCGCCGCGCGGTGCTGATCATGTACTTCTGGGTGGGGCTGCTGGCCTCGGGCCTGGTCGGGCTCGCGCTGTTCGATGCCGCGTGGCTCACCCTCGGGATCACGCTGCTGGTCGCGATCGGCGGTGTCGTGCTGATGTTCCGCAAGCCCGGCCGCCGGAAGAAACCCGCCGGCGATCCGGGCACCGGCGGCCGGCCCGCACAGCGCCCCCAGATGCACGTCTGACCTGCGCCGCCGTCCCGCCGGACGAGGAACGATCCAGCGGGACGCCCGTCCCGGCGGAACTGGGCCATGCATGGGATGAGCTGGGCTAAAGTCCAGGTACAAGCGTTACCGGGCGTAGCCTCCCGGACCCTGGATCGGCATTACCTCTAGGGTAATTGTGGACATTCCGGACGCTTGTGATACCTTTCACGAACAAGAGACGAACACTCAACGTGACCAGCCGGAGCCCTCATGCATACCTCCGACGCCCGGATGCTCCGCGGCGCCGCGATCCCGACCTCGGCGGTCGGGGTGGGCGCCGTGCTGATCGGCCTGTTGACCGCCGGCGCCAAGGGCGCCCTGGCGGCGGCGCTGGCCTCCGTCGTGGTGATCGCCTTCTTCTCGGTGAGCGCGCTGGTGGTCTCGTGGGCCGCCAGGTACTCCGCGCAGACGATGATGCTGGCCGCCCTCGCGAGCTACATGGTCAAGATCCTCGCGGTGATGGTGCTGGTCACGGCGATGGACAGCGTCTCCATCTGGAACACCACGGTCTTCGGCTGGACGGTCATCGCGCTCGCGCTGCTCTGGATCGCCGCCGAGTTCCGCATCGCGCTGCAGCGGAGGCCCTACATTGACGACGCCGAGGACGCCCTTGACCGGAGTCCGTGATGCAGGCCCTGCGGACGGTGCCTGCCCCCAAGGACTACTCCAATATGACCACCGCACGGGTGGCCTGCTATCGTCCGGAGCGCGATGAGCGAGCAGAAACGCCGGCCGGAGGACGGTCAGCGGGAATTCGCCGACGTCGCCTGGTCCGTGCCCAGCTACCTTCTCTCCGGGATGCTCATCTGGGGCGGGCTCGGGTGGCTGCTGTCCAAGTGGACGCACCAGGCCTGGCTGATCCCGATCGGCCTGGTCATCGGTGCCGGGCTCGCCGTCTACCTGGTCTACCTGAAGTACGGTCGCCACTCCTCCTGAGCGGCCCAGCAAAGGAAGCCGCCGAGGAAGCCTTCGTGAAACATCACCACATTGATGAAGGGAACGCCGCGTGAACGCGCTGACGGTCCTCGCCTCCGGGGGAGATACGTTCCAAGCCCCGGGCCCGGAGCTGTTCGACTTTCCGCCCCTGTTCGCCGGCGGCCCCGCGTGGCTGACCAAACCCGTCGTGTTCGCGGTCGTCGGCGCGCTGGTGACGTGCGTCCTGTTCTGGACGGCCTTCGCCAAGCCGAAGCTCGTGCCGCGCGGCATGCAGAACATCGGTGAGATCGGCTACATGTTCGTGCGGGACGAGATCGCCCGCCCGTTCCTCGGCAAGAACACCGACCGGTGGATGCCGATGCTGATGTCGCTGTTCTTCCTGATCTGGATCTGGAACATCTTCGCGGTCGTCCCGATCATCCAGTTCCCGATCGCGTCGCACATCGCGTTCCCGATCGTCCTGGCGGTGTTCGTCTACGTCGTCAAGGTGTACCTGGGCTTCAAGCACCAGGGCCCGGTGAAGTACTTCACCAACATGATCCCCAAGGGCCTGCCGCTGCCGGTCTACTTCCTGCTGGTGCCGATCGAGTACCTCTCGACGTTCATCCTGGCCCCCTTCACCCACGCGGTCCGGCTCTTCGCCAACATGTTCGCCGGTCACACGATCCTGGCGTTCTTCAGCCTGGTCGGCTTCTGGTTCCTCTTCGAGAAGCCCACCGCGCTCGGCTTCGGCGTCGGCATCGTCGGTGTCCTCGTCACGATCGTCCTGACCGCGCTGGAGCTGCTCATCCAGTTCCTGCAGGCGTTCCTGTTCGCGATGCTGGCCGCCATGTACATCCAGAGCGGCCTGGAAGCGGACCACTAAGCCCCAAGTGGCCGCGGCGCCCCGGCGCCGAGGCCCATCGACAACCTCGTTAGCCCAGACCGGCGGAGCCTCCGCCGGCCGACAGAAAAGGAATGACCCCATGACGGGAGAAGTTCTCGCCGCCGTCAACGGTAACGTCACCGCGATCGGGTACGGCCTCGCCGCCATCGGCCCCGGCATCGGCATCGGCATCATCTTCGGCCAGGGCGTGAACGCCATCGCGCGCCAGCCCGAGCTGACCGGCGTGATCCGCACCAACATGCTGCTGGGCTTCGTCCTCACCGAGGCGCTCGCCCTGATCGGTCTGGTCGCTCCGTTCATCTTCAAGGGCATTTGACCACGGGTCCCATCTGAGGAAGGGCTGCAGACATGATCACAGCAGCTTCCGTCCTAGCGGCGGAGGAGAACAACCCTCTCGTCCCGCACCCGTACGAGCTGGTCGTCGGCATCTTCTCGTTCGTCGTCGTCATGGTCGTCCTGGGCCGCATCCTCGTCCCGCGCCTGCAGCAGACGCTGGAGGAGCGGACCCAGGCGATCGAGGGCGGTCTCGAGCGGGCCGAGCAGGCGCAGAAAGAGGCCCAGCAGGTCCTCGACCAGTACAAGGCGCAGCAGAAGGCCGCCGCGGTCGAGGCGTCCAACGAGCGGCGCAAGGCCGAGGAGCAGGGCGCGCAGATCATCGCCGAGGCCAAGCAGAAGGCCCAGGCGGAGGCGCGCAAGATCGTCGAGGACGCCAAGAAGCAGATCGAGGCCGAGCGGCAGCAGGCGTTGCAGTCGCTGCGCGCCGAGATCGGCGCCATGTCGGTCGAGCTGGCCGGGCGTGTCGTGGGCGAGTCCCTTGAGGACAGCGCGCGGCAGAGCCGGGTCGTCGACCGGTTCCTCGAAGAGCTCGAAAGCCGCGCTCGCACGCAGGAGCAGATCACATCATGACCATCACGGGAGCGGTGAGCAGGGCGTCGCTGGCCGAGGCCAAGGAGCGGCTGGAGGCCGTGCTTCCCTCCGCCGACCTGGCCGCGCTCGGCGGCGACCTGTTCGCGGTGCTGCACCTGGTCGACCGCGAGCACGGCCTGCGGCGGGCGGTGTCCGACCCGTCGCGCGACGGTGCCGACAAGGCGCAGCTCGTCCAGATCCTGCTGGAGGGCAAGGTGTCGCCGGCCGCTCTCGGGCTGGTCGCCGACGTCGTCCGGCTGCGCTGGTCGAAGCCGTCGGAGCTGGCGGACGCGGTGGAGACCCTCGCGGTCACCGCCGAGGCCGCCCGCGCCGAGGCGGACGGGCAGATCGACGACCTGGAGGACGAGCTGTTCCGGTTCTCCCGGGTCGTCGAGGGGGACGCCGCGCTGCGCGGCGCCCTCGCCGCACCGGGGCTGCCGGACGACCGCAAGGCCGGCCTGGTCGGCGCGCTGCTGGAGGGCAAGGTCACTCCGGCGACGCTGACCCTGGTCACCGAGCTGGTGCTGCGTCCGCGAGGACGTAGCCTGGAGGGTGGGCTCGCCGAGTACGGCAAGCTCGTCGCCCAGCGCCGGCAGCGGCTGGTCGCGCTCGTCCGGACGCCGACCGAGCTGTCGGCGGAGCAGCGGACACGGCTCGCAGCGGTGCTCGCCGCGGCCTACGGGCACGAAGTACACCTGAACATCGAGATCGACCCGAGCGCGATCGGCGGCCTGTCGATCCAGATCGGGGACGAGATCATCGACGGCACGATCGCCGGACGCCTGGACGACGTTCGCCGGCGGCTCGGCGCCGGCTGAGGCCGGTAGAGCTGACCTTTTAGGGAGCAAGAGAGGAATCATGGCGGAGCTGACGATCCGTCCGGATGAGATCCGGAACGCGCTGGAGCGCTTCGTCCAGTCGTACGAGCCCGAGGCCGCCGCGCGCGAAGAGGTCGGCACCGTCGTCGATTCCGGCGACGGTATCGCCCACGTCGAGGGTCTGCCCTCCGCGATGGCGAACGAACTCCTTGAGTTCGAGGACGGTACCCGTGGCCTGGCTCTGAACCTGGACGTGCGCGAGATCGGCGCCGTTGTCCTGGGTGACTTCAGCAAGATCGAGGAGGGCCAGAAGGTCCGGCGGACCGGCGAGGTCCTGTCGGCGCCGGTCGGCGACGCCTTCCTCGGCCGCGTCGTGGACGCGCTGGGCAACCCGCTGGACGGCAAGGGCCCGATCGAGACGACCGAGCGCCGCGCGCTCGAACTGCAGGCCCCCACGGTCGTGCAGCGGCAGTCGGTGAAGGAGCCGCTGCAGACCGGCATCAAGGCCATCGACGCGATGACGCCGATCGGCCGCGGCCAGCGGCAGCTGATCATCGGTGACCGGCAGACGGGCAAGACGACCGTCTGCGTGGACACCATCATCAACCAGAAGGAAGCCTGGGCGACCGGCGACCCGAGTAAGCAGGTCCGCTGCATCTACGTCGCGATCGGCCAGAAGGGCTCCACGATCGCGAACGTGCGCCGCGCCCTGGAAGAGGCCGGCGCGCTGGAGTACACCACGATCGTGGCGGCCCCGGCGTCCGACCCGGCGGGCTACAAGTACATCGCCCCCTACACCGGGTCCGCGATCGGGCAGCACTGGATGTACCAGGGCAAGCACGTCCTGATCGTGTTCGACGACCTGTCGAAGCAGGCCGAGGCGTACCGCGCGGTGTCGCTGCTGCTGCGCCGCCCGCCGGGCCGCGAGGCCTACCCCGGTGATGTCTTCTACCTGCACTCGCGCCTGCTGGAGCGCTGCGCGAAGCTGTCGGACGACCTGGGCGGCGGCTCGATGACCGGCCTGCCGATCATCGAGACCAAGGGCAACGACGTGTCGGCCTACATCCCGACGAACGTCATCTCGATCACCGACGGGCAGTGCTTCCTGGAGACGGACCTGTTCAACCAGGGCGTCCGGCCGGCGATCAACGTCGGTATCTCGGTGTCCCGGGTCGGCGGCTCGGCGCAGATCAAGGCGATGCGGAAGGTCGCGGGTACGCTGCGCCTCGCGCTGTCGCAGTACCGCGACCTGGAGGCGTTCGCCGCGTTCGCGTCCGACCTGGACGCGGCGTCCCGCGCCCAGCTGGAGCGCGGTGCCCGCCTGGTCGAGCTGCTGAAGCAGCCGCAGGGCGCGCCGTTCCCGGCGGAGAAGGAAGTCGTGTCCGTGTGGGCGGGCACCTCCGGCGAGCTGGACGAGGTGCCCGTCGCCGACGTCCGCCGTTTCGAGCGCGAGTTCCTCGACTACATCGAGCGCGAGGAGGGCGGCCTGCTCACCTCCATCCGCGAGACGGGTCAGCTCTCCGACGACGGTCTCACCAGCCTCAAGAACGCCATCACGGAGTTCAAGAAGGGCTTCCAGACCAGCGAGGGCGAGCTGCTGGCCGAGGAGCCCGTCGAGGCGATCGATGCCGAGGACGTCAAGCAGGAGACGATCACCCGCGTCAAGAAGGGCTGACGGCCATGGCCGCACAGCTTCGCCAACTCCGGCAGCAGATCAAGACGGTCAAGTCGACCGCCAAGATCACGCGTGCCCAGGAGATGATCGCCACGTCGCGGATCGTCAAGGCCCAGCAGGCGGTGGCGGCGTCCAAGCCGTACGCCGACCAGATCACGCGGGCCCTGACCGCGCTGGTGAGCCACCGCGTGGGGATCGACCACCCGCTGCTGCAGGAGCAGCCGGCCGACGCCCGCAGCGCCGTCCTGATCGTCACGAGTGATCGCGGGTTCTGCGGCGCCTACAACGCCAACGTGATCCGCGAGGCCGAGTCGCTGATCCGGGCGCTGCGGGACGAGGGCCGCGAGCCGGTCCCGTACGTGGTGGGGAACAAGGGGATCACCTGGTACAGGTTCCGCGGCCGGGAGGTCGCGGAGACCTGGCACGGGTTCAGCGACCGTCCGCACTTCGCGAACGCGGAGCGGATCGGGCGCCGGCTCACCGAGGACTTCCTCAAGACCGACGCCGAGGGCGGGGTCGGTGAGATCCACGTGGTCTACACCGAGTTCGTCTCGATGCTGACCCAGACGGTCCGGGTCAAGCGGCTGATGCCGCTGGAGATCGAGGACAGCCACGACGGCGAGGTCCCGCCGGCGTACGAGTTCGAACCGTCCGCGCAGGCCGCGCTCGACCTGCTGCTGCCCAACTACATCGAGAGCCGCATCTTCCACATGCTGCTGCAGTCGGCCGCGTCGTTCCAGGCGTCGGTCCGGCGGGCCATGAAGTCGGCGACCGACAATGCCAACGAACTGCTCGGGGTCTACACGCGCCAGATGAACCAGGCGCGGCAGGCCGCGATCACCCAGGAAATCAGCGAGATCGTCGGTGGCGCTGACGCGCTCGCCGAGTCTGGCGGGGAGTGATAATGACTGCACAGGTAGAGACGGCGACCGCGACCGGGCGCGTCGCCCGTGTCATCGGCCCGGTCGTCGACGTGGAGTTCCCCGCCGACGCCCTCCCGGAGATCTACAACGCCCTCAACGCGCAGGTCTCGCTGGGCGGCGAGGAGAAGACCCTGACCTTCGAGGTCGCCCAGCACCTGGGCGACAACATGATCCGGGCCATCTCGATGCAGCCGACGGACGGCCTGGTCCGCGGCGCCCCGGTGTTCGACAGCGGCGAGTCCATCGCGGTGCCGGTCGGTGACATCACCAAGGGCCACGTGTGGAACGCCCTCGGCGAGTCGCTGGACGTCCCGACCGCCTCGCTGGAGGTCAACGAGCGCTGGGGCATCCACCGCAAGGCGCCGGCGTTCGACCAGCTGGAGTCCAAGACCGAGATGCTGGAGACCGGCATCAAGGTCATCGACCTGCTGTGCCCGTACGTCAAGGGCGGCAAGATCGGCCTGTTCGGCGGCGCGGGTGTGGGCAAGACCGTCCTCATCCAGGAGATGATCCGCCGTGTCGCCCGCAACTTCGGCGGCACCTCGGTGTTCGCCGGCGTGGGCGAGCGCACCCGTGAGGGCAACGACCTCTGGGTGGAGATGGACGAGGCGGACGTCCTCAAGGACACCGCGCTCGTGTTCGGCCAGATGGACGAGCCGCCGGGCACCCGGCTGCGCGTCGCGCTGTCCGCGCTGACGATGGCGGAGTACTTCCGCGACGTCCAGAACCAGGACGTGCTGCTGTTCATCGACAACATCTTCCGGTTCACGCAGGCCGGTTCGGAGGTCTCCACGCTGCTCGGGCGCATGCCGTCCGCGGTGGGGTACCAGCCGACGCTGGCCGACGAGATGGGCGTGCTGCAGGAGCGGATCACCTCGACGCGCGGTAACTCGATCACCTCGATGCAGGCGATCTACGTGCCCGCCGACGACATCACCGACCCGGCGCCGCACACCACGTTCGCGCACCTGGACGCCACCACGACCCTGGCGCGGAGCATCTCCGAGAAGGGCATCTTCCCGGCGGTGGACCCGCTCGACTCCACCTCGCGGATCATGGACCCGCAGATCCTGGGGAACGAGCACTACGAGGTCGCCCAGGAGGTCATCCGGATCCTGCAGAAGTACAAGGAGCTGCAGGACATCATCGCGATCCTCGGTATCGACGAGCTGTCCGAGGAGGACAAGGTCACCGTCCAGCGGGCGCGGCGCATCGAGCGCTTCCTGTCGCACCCGATGTACGTGGCCGAGCAGTTCACCGGCCAGCCTGGTGTGACGGTGCCGAAGGACGAGACGATCGCCTCCTTCAAGGCGCTGGCCGAGGGCAAGTACGACCACCTGCCCGAGCAGGCGTTCTTCATGTGCGGTGGCATCGAGGACGTCGAGAAGAAGGCCAAGGAGCTGGAGAAGTAGTCCGCTCCGGCGGGGCCGCCCCGGGACCGTGCGTCCGGGGGCGGCCCC
>NZ_BCQQ01000185.1 GCF_001552155.1 Actinomadura formosensis NBRC 14204
CCGCCGCCGCCCCGCGCGCACGGCGCCGGCGGCAACCGCGTGCCGCTGACCGGGACGGGCCCCGGACGGGACGAGCGGCAGGCCGCGGCGGTACGGGGCCTGGCCCGTGCGGCGATGGCGCTGGACCGGGCCGCGATGACCGAGACCGTGCGGACCGCGCTGCGCCGGGACGGGGTCGTGCGGGCGTGGGACGGTCTGATCGTTCCCGTGCTGGCCGGGATCGGGCACAAGCACGCGGCGACCGGCGACTGCGTGGAGGTCGAGCATCTGCTGTCCACGGTGCTGCTCGGGTGCCTGGCGGAGATGCCGCCGCCGGCCCGGCCGCTGAACGTCCGTCCGGTGCTGCTCGCCTGCGCGCCGGAGGAGCAGCACAGCCTGCCGGTGTACGCGCTGGCCGCCGCGCTGGCCGAGGCCGGCGTCGACGCGCTCGTGCTGGGGGCGCGGGTGCCGCCGCGGGCGCTGGCCGCGGCGATCAGGAGGGCGGGGCCGCACGCCGTCTTCGTCTGGTCGCAGACCGCCGAGACCGGGGACCCCGCGTGGCTGGAGGCGCTGCCGTCGTCCCGTCCGCCGCACCGCCTGGTGACCGGCGGGCCCGGCTGGGACCGCGACCGGCTGCCGGCCCGGGTCACGCGGCCGGCGGGCCTTTCCGAAGCCGTCGCCGCACTGGCCTGCCCGCTCGGCTCGTCCTGACCGGCCCGCACCGGCGCTGACCGGCATCACCTGCGTTGACCGGTATCACCTGCGCTTTGCGCTGTTTGCGATGACACCCGCCCATGCTTTTAACTATGAACAAGTTTTGAAGCGATTTTTGCGGGGATCGAGGGTGCATGACACTGCAGCAGCGGCTCGCGCAAGGGGATGAGGCGGCACTGGCCGAGTGCTACACCGCACTCGGTCCCCTCGTCCGCCGCCATGTGGCGAGGCTGGTACCCGGACACGCCGTGGACGATGTCGTCCAGCTGGTCTTCCTGGAGGTGTGGCGCTCCTGCCGGCGCTACGACCCGGAACGCGGTCTGGAGCCATGGGTCCTCGCCATCGCCCGCAAACGCGCCATCGACCAGGTGCGCGCCGAGGCGCGGCACTCCCGCAGGGCGGCACCGCTGAGCGACGGCGCCGCGGTCCCCGACGCCGCCAGGGTGCCCGACGCCGCCCCCGCCGTGGACATCGCGTGCGATGTCCGCACCGCGCTGGCCGGGCTTCCGGGCCCGCAGCGGCAGGCGATCGTGCTGGCCCACTTCGGGCAGCTGACCCAGCGGGAGATCGCCGACCGGCTGGCGATCCCGCTCGGCACCGTCAAGGCGCGCACCACCCGCGGGCTGCGCCGGATGAAGGAGCTGCTGTGACCCCTCCCCTGCCACCGCCCGCCCCGGCCCCCGAGGCCCATCCGCGTCCCCGGCTGGCGGTGTCCAGCTGCCTGCTGGGTGAGCCGGTCCGCTACAACGGCGGCCACAGCCGCGACCGGTTCCTCACCGGCCCCCTCGCGGACCACGTCGACTGGGTGCCCGTCTGCCCGGAGATGGAGATCGGCCTCGGCGCCCCCCGTCCCACCCTGCGCCTGCTCAGCGACGGGCGGATCGTCACCAGGGACCGGACCGCGGACCACACCGGCGCGATGACCGCGCTCGCCGGCGACCGGATCCCCGATCTGGCCGGCATCGACGGGTACGTGTTCAAGTCACGTTCGCCCAGTTGCGGGCTGCTGAACCTGCCGCGCTACGCGTCCGGCCGGCCCGGGGAGCGCACCGACGGCCAGCCGGTGGACCGCCGGGGCCGCGGTGTGTTCGCCGCCCTCGTCACCGACGCGCTGCCGCACCTCCCCGTCGAAGAGGAGGGCCGGCTCCGCGACCCCGTCCTGCGCGAGCACTTCATCGAGCGCGTCTTCGCCCACGCCCGGCTCCGCGAACTCCTCGCCGGGGCCTGGCGCCCGCGCGATCTGGTCGCCTTCCACAGCCGTCACAAGCTGCAGATCCTCGCCCACGACCCGGCGGCCAACCGGGAGATGGGCCGGATCGTCGCCCGGGCGGGCACCCGGCCGCGCGAGGATCTGGTGACCGGCTACCGCCGCGCCTTCGGCGCGGCCTTCGCCGTCCGTCCCAAGCGCGGCCGCCACGCCAATGCGCTCCTGCACGTCTTCAGCCCGCTGAGCGAGCACCTCGACCCGACCCGGCGCCACGACATCGTGGCCGCGATCGAGTCCTACCAGCATGGAGAGGCGCCGCTCAGCGTCCCGATCGCCCTGCTGCGCCACCACGCCGAAGGCGAACACCTCGCCTACCTGGCGGAGCAGACCTATCTGGACCCGTATCCCGCCGATCTTCTCCTCCGCCACCACCTCTGAGGTCCATGCCGCGCACGGCGCGGCTCCCCTGTGTCCGCGCCGGGCCGTCAGGTTCGCGAGCGCAGGTCCTCCCTCGGCGCGGACTCCGCCGTCGGTATACCCCGGCGGGTATTTTGGAAGCGGGTCGCCCGCTCCGGAATGGACCCGGGGCCGGGGATGTTCCTATACCCGTAGGGGTATCTACCCGGATGGAGGGACGATGGCGACGACCGAGCTGACCCGCGAGAACTTCAACGAGGTCCTCGACGGCAGCGACATGCTTCTGATCGACTTCTGGGCCGGCTGGTGCGGGCCGTGCCGGTTCTTCGCGCCGGTCTACGAGCGGGTGTCCGAGCGGCACGACGACATCGTGTTCGGCAAGGTCGACACCGAGGCTCAGCCGGAGCTGGCGGGAGCCTTCCGTATCACTTCGATTCCGACACTCGTGATCATCCGCGAGAATGTGGTGCTGTACGCCCAGCCCGGCGCCCTGCGCGAGCAGGAGCTGGAGAAGCTGATCGAGAGCGCCCGGTCGGTGGACCTGGACGAGGCGCGGCGCAACGCCGAAGAACACAGGCAGAGCGCCTGAACAAGGAGAGCGGGATGGAGCTGGACAAGGAGTCCCTGGCCGATGTCGTGGTACGGCTGCGGCGCGCCCAGGGGCAGATCGGCGGCATCATCAAGATGATCGAGGAGGGGCGCGAGTGCGCCGACCTGATCACCCAGCTGGCCGCCGTCTCGCGGGCGCTGGACCGGGCCGGATTCAAGATCATCGCTACCGGGCTGGAGCAGTGCATCATGGGTGAGGACGCCGGCACCGAGCAGGCGCGGGTCGACCGCCTGCAACTGGAGAAGCTGTTCCTGACGCTCGCCTGACGCCCGGCGGGGCGGGCCCGGCGCGGCACGGACCTTCGTCCTGCCGAAGAGCGGACGTCCCTCTCTACAGGCGGGGCCCCGGTGACGACGACGGTGGACGTAGGAGATACGTCCGGGGACGTCGGGTCACCGGGTCCTCGACCTGACAGGGGAGGACGAGATGAGCGAGCGGGACATGCCGGTCCGGATGGAGGGCCGGCTGGACGAGCCGCTGTCGCGGTGGCTGTGGCTGGTGAAATGGCTGCTGCTGATCCCGCACTACGTCGTGCTGTTCTTTCTCGGGATCGCGCTCACGGTGCTCACCGTGGTCGCGTTCTTCGCGATCCTGTTCACGGGCCGCTACCCGCGGATGATCTTCGAGTTCAACGTCGGGGTGCTGCGCTGGGCATGGCGGGTGGCGTTCTACGGGTACGCCGCGCTGGGCACCGACCGGTACCCGCCGTTCACGCTCCAGGACGTTCCCGACTACCCGGCCCGCCTCGCGATCGACTATCCCGAGCAGCTGTCGCGGGGGCTTGTCCTGGTGAAGTGGTGGCTGCTGGCCATCCCGCACTACCTGGTGGTCGCCTTCTTCGTCGGCGGCGGCTTCGGCGGCGAGGACGCCGGCTGGAACGGCCCCGGCCTGATCGGCCTGCTGGTGTTCATCGCGGCCGTCGTGCTGCTGTTCACCACGCGGTACCTGCGGGAGATCTTCGACCTCGTGATGGGGATGAACCGGTGGGTGCTGCGGGTGGCGGGCTACGCCCTCCTCATGACCGACCGCTACCCGCCGTTCCGGCTCGACATGGGGGGAGCCGAGCCCGTCCGGGAGCCGGGTCCCGCCGCGCCGGGCGGGCGCGTCAGGTGAGGATGAGCACCACGAAGAACAGGCAGGCGACGATGTTGACCAGCCAGCTGTTCATGGTCATCCAGTCGCGCAGCCTGGGCATGGCGTCCACCGCTCGCCGGTGGAAGACGAGGAACGCCAGCAGCGGCAGGGCCGCGATGAAAAGGGTGGCCGCGATGAACGGTATCGCGGCCACCAGGCCCGCACCGGACCGCTCCAGGTTCATCCCCACGGTCAGCAGCACGACGAGGTCGGACGGCATCAGCAGGATGACCAGGAAGCCCGTCGTGAACGCGTGCCGCGCGGTCGCCTGCATCAGCCCGGACAGCCAGCGCGGAGGCTCGGCGGTATCGCGTCCCAGATAGTTCTTCACCGCCAGGACGATGAGCAGCGCCACCAGCACCGCTTCGATGACCTTCGTGGCCGTGCTTCCCGTGTCCGGCCCGCCGGGCGTCGTCGCGGCGCCGATCAGGGCGGCCACGGCCCGGGTCATGACGAGACCGGCCGTCGTGGCGGTCAGCACTCCGCCGAGGAACGCCAGGGACACCAGGACCGCCCGCTCGGACGTCACCAGGACGAGCGCCGAGATGATCTGCGGCCCGACCAGCATGGTGATGGCGAGCGGCAGCACATCTATGTTCATGTCACGGTGGTTCAGGCGAGGATCTTGGTCTTGGCGCGCTGGTACTCGTCCTCGCTGATGTCGCCGCGGTTGCGCAGATCGGCGAGCGTCGCCAGCTCTTTGACGCCGTTGCCCTTCGAGGGTTCAGAGGCCTCGCGCACGTAGGCGCGGAACTCCTCCTCGTGCTTGCGGGCCGCGCGGACGTCGCGCTCGCCCATCCCCTTGCCCCGCGCGATCAGGTACACCAGCGCGCCGAGGAACGGCAGCACGATGACGAAGATCGTCCATGCCGCCTTGCTCCCGCCGCTCAGCTCGTCGTCCCGGAAGATGTCTCCGATGATCTTGAAGAGGATGATCAGGAACAGCACCCACAGGAAGAACCACAGCATCGTCCAGAAGACGTTGAGCAGGGGATAGTTGGTGGCGGCGAGTTCGTTCATGACGAACCTCCAGTCGGTGTCGTGACGCCCGGTGACCGGGCCGTTGGTCAACGGTCGGCGCGGGCGGCGGCACCGGGCATCACCCGTTGCAGGTGATTCGGCCGCCGGCCGCCGTGTCACCCCCGGCGGGTGATGCGCCGCGCCGGTGGCGGGGGTGACGCTGTGGCACTCGTGCTGGGAGGTGTCATATGGCAAGCGGAACGCGGACGACGTCCAGGACCGAGGCGAACGGCTGGGCCGCCGGGGCCAGTCTCTTCGCCGGGGTCCTCCTGGTCATGGTCGGGGTCTTCCAGGCCGTGGCCGGGCTGGCGGCGATCATCGAGGACAAGTTCTACGTCGTCACCACCAACTACGCCTACGAGCTGGACGTGACCAGATGGGGCTGGATCCATCTCGGTGTCGGCATCGTCGTCGCCGCGGCCGGCTTCGGCATCATCTTCGGCGCCCGGCTCTGGGCCCGCGTCCTCGGGATCGTCGTGGCGACGCTGAGCGCGATCGCGAACTTCTTCTTCGTCCCCTACTACCCGTGGTGGTCGCTGCTGATCATCGCGCTGGACGTCTTCGTGATCTGGGCGCTGTGCGTGCAGGGCCGGGACGCCACGCAGGTCCCCCGGGCGGAGACACCGGCCGGAGAACGCGAACGGGTGCGGCACTGACCATTCCGTCCGGGGACGCGAGGGCACGGCGGCGAAGTCGTGACCCTCGTCCCCGGCCGCCGGGACCTTAGACCGCCGATCAGCGGGTAGCCCCTGGCCTAGCGTCGACAGTGGACGTGAGAAAAGGCTCGGGAAGGGGCGACCATGCCGGCTCCGATCATCGTGGGGATCGATGGCTCCGCACACGCCTGGCGGGCGCTGGACTGGGCCGCCGACTACGCCGTCCGGCACCGGCTGCCGCTGCGGCTGGTGCACGGCTCGCGCGCACTCGCCCCGGACGGGACGATCCCGGAGGACGCGCTGCGCCGGCTGGTCGCCGAGCGGGAGGATCTGCTCGGCGAGGCCCGGCAGTACGTGCTGAAGCAGTTCCCCGACCTGGACGTCACCACGCGGCTGGTGCGCACCGATCCCGGGCACGCGCTGGTGGAGGCGGGCGAGGGCGCGGCGCTGGTGGCGGTCGGCTCGCGCGGGCTCGGCGGCTTCGAGGGCCTGCTGTTCGGGTCGGTCGGCCTGTACACCGCGGCGCACGCCCGGTGCCCGGTGCTGGTCGTGTCCCGGTCGGCGCCCTACCCGAGCGACGCGCCCGCCCGGATCGTCGTCGGGGTGGAGGGCGGGCCCACGGACGAGGCGGTGCTCGGCTGGGCGTTCGCGGAGGCGGCCTCACGCGGTGCGGCGATCGTCGCGCTGCACGCCGTCGGCGGCGAGTTCTCCCCGCGCCGCAGGGTGATCGAGGACATGGAGCTGGCGGAGGCGGTCGCCGGCCGGCCGGAGCACTTCCCCGAGGTCGCGGTCGAGCCGCTGGTCTCGGACCGGACCGCGTCCCAGGCGTTGGTCGAGGCGTCGGAGAACGCCGCGCTGGTGGTGGTCGGCGCCCCCCGCCGGACGGGCCTGATCGGCATGGCGCTGGGCCGGGTCAACCATGCCGCGCTGCACCACGCCCGCTGCCCGGTGGTCGTCGTGCCCGCCGAGCACTGACCCGGGGCGAGCGGAAGAGGAGATGACCATGTCCGATCCGATCATCGTGGGCACCGACGGCTCCGTGCCGTCCGAGCGGGCCGTGGCCTGGGCCGCCGACGAGGCCGCCCGCTACGGGCGCGACCTGCGCATCGTGCACGCGGTGGAGAAGTGGGCGTTCGACGTGCCGCTGAACATCGCCCCCGGCGAGGTGGCGTCACTGTCGCGGGAGGGGAGCGAGGTGCTGACGGCCGCCGAGCGTGTCGCGCACGCCCGGCGGCCGGAGGTTCCGGTGAGCGTGGAACTGGCGTCCGAACGCACCGTGCGGGCGCTGGCCGACCGGTCCGAGGGCGCGTTCGAGCTGGTGGTCGGGCACCGCGGGCTCGGCGGGTTCGGTGAGCTGCTGCTGGGGTCGGTCGGGCTCGGTGCCGTCCGGCACGCCGCCTGCCCGGTCGTGGTGGTGCGCGGCGGGCCGGGGCCCGAGCACCGGGAGATCGCCGTGGGCATCGGCCTGGGCGACGACTCGGCGGTGCTGGAGTACGCGTTCCGGGCGGCCAAGGTCCGGGAGGCCAGGCTGCGCGTCGTGCACGCCTGGCCGTTTCCGGAGGCGCTGGACAAGCCCGGAGCAGCCGCCGACCTGAAGCGCGTCGAGGAACGCGCCCGGTGGCGGGTGATCGAGGCGCACGCGCCGATGCGCAAGCGGTTCCCCGGTGTGGAGGTCCTGGAGGACATCGTCCAGGACAATCCCGCCGCCGCGCTCGTCGCCGCGTCCCGCGACGTCGACCTGGTGATCGCGGGATCACATCCCCGCGAGGGCCTGGCCGTGCCGCGCGCCCGCGCGGTGACCCACGCGCTCGTTCACCACGCGCACTGCCCGGTCGCCGTCGTTCCCGCGGCCGGCGCGTCGGCGTCCTGAGCGGCGACCGGGCCGGGCGGGACGAGCACGACCGGGCACGGTGACATCCGCCGGCACGCCATCCTGATCGGTCCGCCGTCGGCCGCCGGTGCGTCGCCGAGGACGAGGAGATCCGCCTTCGCGGCGAGGTGGAGGAGGGTGCGCACCGGGTCGCCGTACGCGAGTTCCTGATGGACGCGCACCGGAGGCTCGGCGCCGAGAACCGCCCGGACGTCGGCGGCGAGCGCGTGCCGTGTCCGCTCCCGTTCCCGGTCGTGGCACGGCCGGTGGGCCGCCATCGCGTAGGGCGCCGTCCGGTCGCGCAGGCACCGCCACGACCGGACCGCCACGATCTCGGCGTGCCGCTGCTTCGCCTCGCCGGCGGCCCAGCGCAGCGCGCTCAGCGACGCCGGGGACCCGTCCACCCCGACGAGGATCCGGACCGGACCGGGGGAATGCCTCATCGTCCTCATCTCGATTCCCGGTGTGAGAGAGACCCCGTGCGAGAGCGAGGGCACCGGATCGATCGCTCGATGCCGGTGCCCTCTTCCGGTTGACGGGTCACTTCTCGATGGCGATGCGCTTGGCCTCGGCCTTGACGGCCTTGGGCATCGGCACGCGGACGGTGAGGATGCCCTTGTCGTAGGACGCCTTGATGTCGTCGATCTCGACGTCGGCGGGGAGGGTGAAGGACCGGGTGAAGGAGCCGTAGCGGAACTCCGACCGGTGCCCCTCCTTCTTCTCCTCGTGGCGTTCGGCGTGGATGCGAAGGACACCCGCGGTGACGGTGATCTCGACGTCCTTGTCCGGGTCGATGCCGGGCAGCTCGGCGCGGATCACGTGGTCGCCCTCGTCGATGTAGTCCTCCACCCGCATCGTCTCGCCGGCGCCGGACCGCCACAGGTTGAACGGCGACTCGAACCAGTCGAGCAGGTCCGGGAAGATGCCGCGCGTCTCACGCCGCTCCGGTGTGCTCATGGGTGCCTCCCTCGGCTCGGAGTTCGTGCTCACCCGCCGGTGGCGGGCGTCACCTTCATGCTCGCCCCGTACGCGCCGGGCTCCCAC
>NZ_BCQQ01000186.1 GCF_001552155.1 Actinomadura formosensis NBRC 14204
GTTCCAGCGCGGCGGCGGGCTCCGGGGCGTCCGGCGCCCGCCGGGCGGCCGCCTCCAGCAGCGCCGCCGCCTCGGCCGTGTCGCCGCGTTCCAGATGGACGAGCCCGAGCAGGTGATCGCCGATCCAGCCGTCCCGGTGCGCCGCGCGGACCTGCTCCAGCTCACCGATGAGCTGCGCGTCCGTCATCCGCCCCGCGCGCCAGAGGCGCAGGCCCCGGTTGAAGACGGCGTGCGGATGGTGCGGGTCCGCCCGCAACGCACGCTCCCACAGGGCCTCCGCCTCCTCGGGGTGGCCGAGGTCGAGCATGGACAGCGCCTGGTTCGACAGCCCGTCCGCGAGCAGCGTCGCGGGGGCGGGCCGGTCCCGCGGATACGGGGCGCCGGTGACCTGCGCGTACACGGTGGCGAGCGCGTCGGCCAGCTCGTCCATCCGGTCGGGACGCGAGGAGGGGTCCGGCCGGAAGCACGCGCGGAGCAGCTCCGCCAGGCCCGGCGGCAGGATTCCCGCCGCCCGCACCGCGAACTCCTCGAACACCTGCCCGCCCAGCGCGCCCGACCGGGTCGGGGGGCCGCCGGTGAACATCGACAGGACGCTGAGCGCCCACGACCACACGTCCGTCGCGCGGGTCAGCGGCGCCCGGTCGCCCGCCGCCGCCCGTGCCTGCTCGGGGGAGCAGTACGCCGGGGTCAGCCCGGCGAAGCTGACCGCCGGGTCGGCGTCCGGGCGCGGGATCCCGTCCTCACCCGCCCGGATCCGCGCCTTCGCCAGCCCGAAGTCGGTGACCTTGACCGTCCCGTCCGGGGTGAGCATCACGTTGGCGGGCTTGACGTCCTGATGGACGAGCCCGTTCCGGTGCGCGTGGTCCAGCCCCCAGGCGAACTGGATCGCGATGTCGATGATCCGGCCCGTGGCGCGGCGCGGGTCCGGGTCGCCCAGCCGCCGGTCCCGGATCGCGTCGGCGAGGCTGCCGCCGCCGACCCACTCGGCGAACACGCCGGGCAGCGGGCCGAGCCGGCGCACATAGGCGCAGTTCACGATGTGCGGGTGCATGCCGAGCCCGACCCACGTCTCCGCCTCCGCCTCGAACTCCCGCAGCGCCGGCTCGGACCTGACCAGCTCGGGACGGGGCACCTTCATGGCCAGCTCGGCGTCCCAGCCGCGGTGCCGCACCCGGTAGACCAGCCCCATGCCGCCGGTGGCGACCACGTCGCGCACCTCGTACAGATCGAGCACGACATCGCCGCGCTGCCACACCGCGTCGATCATGTGCAGGATCCTACGGATTCGTCGGCTCGCTCCTCTACCCTGGCCGCCTTGGAAGATCACTTCCCCGACGAGGACACACCGACGATTCCGGACACCTGGCGGCGGCGCTGACGGCCGACGAGCCAGCCCGCACCGTGCGCGCCTGGGCCGGCGCGCACATCCGGCTCCTCACCACGGCCGAACTCCGCTGACGCGTCGGGCGCGGCAGGCCGGGCGGGGCAGGCCGGGCGGGGCAGGCTGGGCGGGGCAGGTCAGTACTCGGGCACGGTCGTCAGCACGCTGGGACGCGGCGACGAAATGCGCGCGGACGGCTCCTGCGACCCGGCCGAACGCAGTACCTCCCCGGCGCCGAGCACGGCCGCGTCGCCGGGGTCGTCGCTGGGCCGCGCCTCCAGCCCGGTCTGCTCCCGGATCAGCCGCTCCAGGCCGGGCAGCCGGGCGCAGCCGCCGGTGAGCGTGATGCCGACGTGCAGCAGTTCGCCGGAGATCTCCGAGGAGCAGCCGGTCAGCCCGGTGCAGATCGCGTCCACGATCCGCGCCACCGGACCGGCGATCGCGCGGCCGACGTCCAGGGTGGTGAGGACGATCCCGCGCGGCATCCCGGTGGCGAGGTCGCGCCCGGTCACCACGATCTCCCGGACCGGGCGGCGGTCGAGCGGCGGGACCGCCCCGACCTCCAGCTTCGCGACCTCGGCGGCGGAGGGCGACAGCGCCACCCGGTGCTCGCGCCGCACCAGCGCGACGATCGCCCTGTCCATCGCCGAGCCGCCGACGTGCGCGGTGTGCGCGGTGACGAGGCCGCCGAACGCGATCACACCGACGTCGGTGATGTCCGCGCCGATGTCGGCGATGACCGCGATCTCGGGCCGCTTGGAGGAGGTCATCCCCATGCCGATGGCGGCGGCGATCGGCGTCGGCACGAGGGTGAGATGCCGCGCCCCGGCCTGGTACGCGGAGAACTGCAGGGCCCGGTAGTGGACGGAGGTCATCCCGCTCGGCACCGTGATGACCATCCGGGGACGGGCCGTGTGGTGCCGCTTGTGGTGCCGCCGGACCAGGTGCCGCATCAGGTACTCGGCCTCCTCGGTCTCCGTCGGCACACCTTCGCGGATCGGCCGGACGATCGTGACGTCGGGATTGCGGCCGGCCATCTCCCGCGCGGGCAGCCCCAGCGCGAGGATGCGCCCCGTCTCCCGGGACCGCGCGAGCACGGACGGCTCCCGGCACACGACGCCGCGGTCCCGCACGTGCATCCGCACGGTGGCGCTGCCCAGGTCGATAGCGGTGTCGCGGCCCGCGAAATCCCACATCGCGTCCTCCCAATCGCCCCGAAAGTCGCAAGAGTCTTGTTGATGCCCTTGTGACCTGCGGTGATGCTCATGGCCGGGTAAGTGAATGGCAACGTCCTGGCGACCCGGGACCCGGAATGCCCGGAGCGCCGCGTGCCAGGCGTCCACCCCGTGCCGCACCCGCACCGCTCCGGCCGCGCCGGAGGCGTGGGTGGGAAGGGCAACTGTGCTGCCGCAAGCCGAGTATGCCCATGAAATGCTTGTGAATTGAGTTTTAGCGTGTTTCTCTGAGGTGCATGGCCCACTATGCGCTCAGGTTCACCGCCGGAACGGACATCGGCAGGCGGCGCAAGGCGAACGAGGACTCGGCGTTCGCCGGCCCCCGGCTGCTCGCGGTCGCGGACGGAATGGGCGGCCACCCGCACGGCGACCTCGCCAGCCGGACGGCGATCACGACGCTGGCCGGGCGCCCGCTCACCGGCGACCCCGCCGCCGGCCTCGCCGCCGCGGTGGCCGAGATCGCCGCGCGGCTGGACGAACTCGGCCGCCAGGAGCCCGAACTGGCCCGGATGGGCACGACCCTGACCGCGATGGCGTGGGACGGGACGCGGTTCGCGGTGGCGCACATCGGCGACTCCCGCGCCTACCTGCTGCGCCGCGGTGACCTGTTCCAGTTGACGCGCGACCACACGGTGGTGCAGTCGCTCGTGGACGCCGGGCAGCTCACCCAAGCCGAGGCCGCACAGCATCCGGCGGGATCGGCGCTGGTCAAGGCGCTGCAGAGCGGCGGCAGCGGTGAGCCCGACGTGTTCCGGCACGATGCCCTGCCCGGCGACCGGTACCTCCTGTGCTCCGACGGCCTGTCCGGGGTCGTCCCGCCCGAGGCGCTCCGCGCCGCCCTGGCCGCGGCGGCCCGTCCGGCGGACGCCGTCCCGCGTCTCATCGACCTCGCGAACCGCGCCGGTGGCCCGGACAACATCACCTGCGTCGTCGCGGACGTCGTCCCGGCCGCGGACGCCCCGGCCGCGGAACCGCTGCTGCTCGGCGCCGCGTCCGGAACCGGCTCCGGACGCCCGGCCGGGGTCGGCCGCCGGTTCCGCCGCGCATGAGCGGCGATCCGGGTGTGACCGCGGGCGACATCGCCCGGCTGGCGCGGGTGGGACGCGCGACGGTCAGCAACTGGCGCCGCCGGCACGACGACTTCCCGCGCCCCGCCGGCGGGACGGCGGCCAGCCCGCTGTTCTCCCTCGCCGACGTCGAGGACTGGCTCCGCCGCAACGGCAAGCCCTTCGAGGTGTCCCTCGGCGACCGGGTCTGGCAGCGGCTCCGCGCGTCCGGCGACGACTTCGGTCTCGCCGACCTCGTCGGCTGGGCCGGGCTGCGCCTCCTCGACCTGCGCGGCGACGCCGGGCAACTCCCGTGGCCGGACCTCGAACCCGACGATCCCGGCCTTCCCGGCATGCTGGCGGACCTCGCCGCCGAACACGGCCACGCCGCCGCGTTCGACCTGCTCCTCCAGCGTTACGTCCGGGCGCACTCGCGGCGGCTCGGCGTCACCCCGGCGGACGTGGCCGGGCTGATGACACGGCTCGTGTGCCGCGGCGGCGACACCGTCCTCGGCACCGTCCTCGACCCCGCCTGCGGCCTCGGCACGCTGCTGCTGGCGGCCCCCGGAGCGCGGAGCGCGCTCGGCCAGGAGAGCGACCCGTCCGCCGCGCGCATCGCCGCGGTCAGGCTGCGGCTCGCCGGGACGCCCGCCGAGATCGTCCCCGGTGACTCCCTGCGCGCCGACGGTTTCCCCGGCGAGGCCGCCGACGCGGTCGTCTGCGACCCGCCGTTCGGCGACCGCGCGTGGGGCCACGAGGAACTCGCCGGCGACCCGCGCTGGGAGTACGGGCTGCCGCCGCGCGGCGAGCCCGAGCTCGCCTGGGCGCAGCACTGCCTGGCCCGCGTCCGGCCCGGTGGGCACGCCGCGGTGCTGATGCCCGCGGCCGCCGCGAGCCGCCGGCCCGGCCGCCGCATCCGCGGCAACCTGCTGCGCGCGGGCGCGCTGCGAGCCGTGATCACGGCGGCCCCCGGCGGCCCCGACCTGTGGCTGCTGCGCCGCCCCCGCCCCGGCGAGCGTCCGCCCGCCGCCGTCCTGCTGCTGGACGCCGGGGGCGACCCCGCGCGAGCCGAGGACGAACTGGCGCGGCACCCGGACGGCGAGTTCTGCGTACCGGTCATCGACCTGCTCGACGACGAGGTCGATCTCAGCCCGGCCCGGCACCGCCCCCGGCAGACCGCCGAGGCGTTCGGCCGCCGTTTCACCGAGGTCACCGAGCGCCTGCGCGCCACCGCCCCGGCCCCACCCGGCCTGGAACTGCGCATCCCGCCCCGCCCGCTGCCGGTCACCACGATCTCCGAGCTGGCCAAGGCCGGCGCCGTCGCGATCAGCCACGCCCCCGCCCGGCCACCGGCGGGCGGCGGCGTCCCCGTCCTCACCGTGGACGACGTGCGCGCCGGGACCGGCCCCTCCGGCACGGCCGCCGCGGGCCCCGGCCTGATCATGCTCGAATCCGGCGACGTCGTCGCCACCGCGGCGGGCTCGGCCCGCGTGGTCGAGGAACCCGGCGCCGCCCTCGGCCCCCACCTCACCCTCTACCGGCCGGACCCGGAGCGGCTCGACGCGCACTTCCTCGCCGGCGTCCTCACGTTCGCGCACAACACCCGCACCGGCACCACCTCGTCGAGCCGCATGGACGTCCGCCGGACGCGCGTCCCCCGCCTCTCCCTGGAACGCCAGCGCGCCTACGGCCGCGTCCTCCGCGAGCTGACCGGCCTGACCGAGACACTGCGCGAAATGTCCACCCTGGGGGAGGCCCTGGTCCGGCTGAGCTTTGACGGCCTGCTCGACGGCCACCTCGGCCCCCGGGAGGACGATGCTCATCGCGGACAGGTATGAGCTGGCCGAGCTCCCCCTCGGCCGCGGCGGAATGGGCGCCGTCCACGCCGCCGGCACCCGGTCCCGAACGCGTGTACGCGCAGATCGTCGGCCAGGTCCTTACGGGCCGGCGGCGGACCCGGCGGGCGAACGCCTTCCGGCGCCGGATGCCCGGCACCGGGACGGCGCAATGGATGTCACAGGGCGGTGTATTCGGCCCATGGGCGAGTGTTCGGTTTTGATGCGGGACGGCCGGGTGGCGCGTCCTGTTGTGCCGGGGTGTATCGGGGGGCGGTCATCCGGGGAGTGCCAGTCGCAGCGGGCAATGCGTCGGCGGCGGGCGGAGACTGGGGGGTCCGCTGATCATCTGGCGGTTTCCGGAGCGCCGTCTCCCGCACGCCTTTTCGGCCGGTTTCCCTGGCGAGCTCCTTCACCGACGGCGACCACTTCTTATAGGCGGGGGCGCCGGGGCGTACCGCACCTGCGAACTGGCTCTTCCGCCATGCGGAGAGCTCGTCGATGCGCACTCTCGCACCGGTGTGGGGAGAGTGCAGGAATCGGCCGTGACCGGCGTAGATGCCGACGTGGCCGCGGCCGTGGAAGAAGATGAGATCCCCGGGCTCAAGGTTCTTCAGCTTCACCTTCCGCTTGACCTCGCGGTACTGGTCGTAGGTGACGCGCGGAATCTTCACGTCCGCCTTGCGCCAGGCCGCCATCGTGAGGCCGGAGCAGTCGTAGCTGTCCGGGCCCTCGGCGCCCCACCGGTACGGCTTGCCGATCTGCTTGCGGGCGAACCCGAGCGCCTTCTTCGCCTTCGCACGCTGGGCCGCCTCCCTCTCCCGGTACCTGTCGTACGCCCGCACCTGCGCCAGCGTTCCGGCGTCCAGACGCAGGCTCTGCGGCGACATGGAATCGAGTCCCGTGGGATTGACCGCCATGGGATTGACCGCCGCCTGCGCCGGCGCGCTCAGCGGGACCGCCCGTGCCGGCGCGCTCGGCGGGACGGCCAGCACGAGCCCGGTCGCCGTCGCGGTGACGGCCGCGAGGAGCATTCCCTGTTTTCGCCCGGACGTCCGGGTGTGGCCGGAATGGCCGCCGGATATTTCGTTTCCGGTGCGGTCGTCATGCGAGTTGCGTGCGATGAACATTTCCGTGCTCTCCGTTCCCATTGTCGGGTTTTCTCCGGTGGCAGATCAACAACCTGCCGAGAACCCGGGTACCCGCTGATCGCCGCGGAATTGAGAGAGCCGGATGGTTTTACATGATCATGGCGGGGAATTGGATGCGCGCATCGGTGTTTTTGATCAAGTGATCAGATGGGCGAGCGACTTCAGCGGGACGGGCAGCCAGGCCGGCCGGTTTCGTGCCTCGTACCGCACCTCGTAGACGGCCTTCTCGAATTCGAACGCGTGCATCAGCACCGAATGCGCGGCCGGGTCGGGCCCGCCGGCGGCCGCGTAGCCGCGGCAGAACGCCGCCCGGTTCCGCGCCGCCCAGGCGTGCGCCCGGGTCTCCAGATGCGGCCCCGACTCGGTCGGCACCGTCCCCGCCTTGGTGATGAGGAACCGCGCCGCGTACTCGAAGGAGCGCAGCATCCCGGCGACGTCCCGCAGCGGATGCGCGAGGGCGCGGCGCTCGCTCTGCGTGCGGGCCGGCTCGCCCTCGAAGTCCAGCAGCGCCCAGCCCGACTCGGTCCGCAGCACCTGGCCGAGGTGGTAGTCGCCGTGCAGCCGCTGGACGGTCAGCGGCGACGCCTGCGCGGCCAGATCGAGGAAGACCGCGGTGAGCGCCCTCGCGTGCGGTGCCAGGCCGGGCACGGAGCGGCAGGTGGCGGTCAGCTCGGCGTGCATCCGCGCCGCCATGGCGCGCACCTCCTCCGCGGGGATGACCGTCACGCCGAACGCGTCGCCGAGCGCCCGGTGCACCTGCGCCGTGGCCGCGCCGAGCCGCTCCGCCTCGGCGGCGAAGTCGCCGCCGGCGGCGCTCGCATCCAGTTCCGCCCACTCGTCGCCGGGCGGCGGCGGGTGGGCGAACCAGTCGCGGACGCTCGCGATCGCCAGGCTCCAGCCGTCCGCGCCGGTGTACAGGTAGTCCGACAGCAGCCCGAGCGTGACGGGTCCGGCGCCGTCCGGGCCGGGCTCCAGCTCGATCCAGCCGCGCACGGCGGGGACGTGCGCGCAGCCGCCGCGGGTCAGCGCGAGGTTGACCTCCAGGTCGAGGTTGACGCCGTCGCCGAGCCGGCGGAACAGCTTGCAGATGTAGGCGTCGCCGAACAGCAGCGAGGTGTTGGTCTGCTCGGCGGTGATGGGCAGGCTCGCCAGGTCGGTGCGGATGCGGGCGCCGTCGAGGTGGCGGAACCGCAGCGGCCCGATGGACGCCCCGCCCGCCAGCGCGTCCAGCAGGACACGGGTCAGCTCCGGGTCGTGGGCGGCGTCGTACAGGCGCGCCTCGGGCGTGCCGCCGATCTCCACGTGCCGGAGCCGGTCGGGCAGGTGCCTGCGGACGCCGAGAAGCAGCTGGTAGCGGTCGGGGACTCCGTTCCGCCGGACATCGAGGACGAGGTGGTGCAGGGCGGGGTCGCCGGCGCGGAGTTCGGTGGCGGCGCCGACGGACACGTCGCCGATGTCGCCGTCCTTGGCGCCGAACCACCGCTGCCGGGGCAGCCATTCCGCGAGGTCTCGGGTCAGGTCCGTTCGGGGTGGCAGCACGGTCAGACGGTCCTTCCCGCGCCCACGATCTGCTCCGCGTCGTCGTCGTCCGGCGGGACGAGCTGGAACCAGTAGAAGCCGTGCCCGGGAAGCGTCAGCAGATAGGGGAGCTCACCGATGGCCGGGAACTGGACGCCGCCCATGCACTCGACGGGGAAGTAGCCCTCGAAGCGCCGCAGGTCGAGTTCGACCGGCTGCGGGAAGCGCGACAGGTTGCTGACGCACAGGATCGTGTCCATCTGGCCCCACGGGCTCTCGTCCTCGGT
>NZ_BCQQ01000187.1 GCF_001552155.1 Actinomadura formosensis NBRC 14204
CCCGGGCCGCCTCGGCTGTGGGCGGGACGGGCGCGGGCGGCCGCCGGGAGCGGGCGGCGCGGCCAGGCGGTCAGCAGCCGGTTGCGGACCTCCCGCGACGGGTGGTGGTGGACGGCGGGTTCCGGCACGCAGGCGAGCCCCGCCCGGCGGCGGCCAGAGGGACTACCGCCCGCCCCGGGTCATGACGGCGGTGCGGCGCACGAGCCCGCGCGTCCCCGGCCTCTGCCCTCCATGTACCCGTACTGCCTGGCACTTCGCCCGGTCGGCGACCTTACTGGCTTCAGCGTTTAGGTCCATGATTATCGGCAATGCCGAATTACCCATAGGGGATTCACTCGCGCGAGACCGCCGAGAGCCGGTGTCTACGACGGAGCCATCGGCATCTCACCGAATGCCGCGCCGGAACGGGGCTCACATGCGCGTGCTCGGAATCAATGCGATCTTCCATGACCCGGCCGCCGCGCTGGTCGCGGGCGGCGGGGCCGTCGCGGCGGTGGGGACGGCGCCGCCGCTGGACGCCGTCGATCTCCTCCTCGGCGGAGGGCGGCGCCGATGAGGGTTCTCGTCGCACGCCAGGACAACATCGGCGAGGTGCTGCTCGCCGGGCCCGCCGTGCGGGCGGTCGCCCGGCGCGCCGAGGAGGTCGTGCTGCTGTGCGGGCCGCGCGGCCGCGCCGCGGCCGACCTGCTGCCCGGTGTCGACCGCGTGCTGGAGTGGCGCGCCCCCTGGATCGACCCCGACCACGTGCCCGTCGAGCGGGCCGCGGTCGACCGGCTCGTCCGCGACCTGCGCGGGTTCGACCGGGCGCTGATCTTGACCTCGTTCCATCAGTCGCCGCTGCCGCTGGCGCTGCTGCTCCGCCTCGCCGGGACCCCGTGGATCGGCGGCATCAGCGAGGACTACTCCGGGTCGCTGCTCGACCTGCGGCACCGGCCTGACACCGACCTCCCCGAGCCGCTGCGGATGCTGGCGCTGGCGGAGGACGCCGGGTTCCCGTCCCCGGCCGACACCCGGCTGCGGGTCCGGGGGCCGCTGCCCGACACCGGCCACCTGACCGGCGGGCCCGGGTACGTGGTGGTGCATCCCGGGACGTCGGTCCCCGCGCGCGCCTGGCCGCCGGGGCGCTGCGCCGAGGCGGTCCGGCTGCTGGACGCGGCCGGGCACCGCGTCGCCGTCACCGGCCACGGGGACGAGAAGGAACTGACCGCGCTCGTCGCCGGGGAGGCCGGTCTCGACCTCGGCGGGCGCACCACGCTGCCGGAGCTGGCGTCCGTGCTGGCGGGCGCGTGCGCCGTCGTCGCCGGCAACACCGGCCCCGCGCATCTGGCTGCGGCCGTGGGCACCCCCGTCGTGTCGCTGTTCGCGCCGACCGTGCCGGCCGCCCGGTGGGCCCCGTTCGGCGTCCCGCTGGCGCTGCTCGGCGACCAGCGGGCGCCCTGCAAGGACAGCCGCGCCCGCGATTGCCCCGTCGACGGGCACCCCTGCCTGTCGTCCGTCACCGCCGACGAGGTCGCCGCGGCGGTAGAGATCGTGGCATCGGTCGAGGAGGTCCCCACCTCATGAGAGTCCTGATGCGGCATGCGCACGGCCTACACCGGGACGGCGCTGCCCGAGGCGGAGACGGTCCGCGCCCACGACGGCGAGATCGTGCTGCTTCCCCCGCTGGAAGGGCGCTCACCACGCGCCTGTTGTCGACCACGAAGGGAAACGCGTCATGAACGTCCTCATCACCGGCGGCGCCTCCGGGCTCGGCGCGGCGGTCGCGCGCAGGATCGCAGACGACGGCGGGCGTCCTCTCGTCCTCGACCGGCACCCGCCGAAGGACGACGTCGAGTACATGCAGGCCGACCTGGCCGACCGGCGGCGCACCGAACTCGCCGTGCACGGCCTGGCGCGCGCCGCGGGCGGGCTGAACGCCGTCGTCACCGCCGCCGGCATCGACGCGTGCGGAACGCTGTGCGAGGTTCCCGCCGAGGACTGGGAGCGGGTCGTCCAGGTCAACCTGCTCGGCACCGCCGCCGTCGTCCGCGCCGCGCTCCCCTATCTGGAGAACGAGCCGCAGGGGCGGGTCGTCACCGTGGCGTCCACGCTCGGGTTCCGCGCGCTGGGCGACGCCACCGCGTACTGCGCGTCCAAGTTCGGGGTCGTCGGGTTCACCCGGGCGCTCGCCGCCGAGACGGCCGGGAGGGTCGCCGTCACGATGATCGTGCCCGGCGGGATGGACACCGCGTTCTTCGACGACCGCGCCGACCGGTACAAGCCGGGCCCGGACGCCGAGCTGAACCCGCCCGGGAACGTGGCGGCGGCCATCGCGTTCGCGCTCTCCCAGCCCGCCGGCTGCGAGGTGCGGGAACTGGTCGTCTGCCCGTCGCGGGACCCGTCGTGGCCGTAACGGCCCGCCGCGTCCTGGTGCTGCGCGGGCTGCGGCGCGCGGTGCCCGGCGCCACGATCACGCTCACGGCGCCCGCCGATGTGCCCGCCTGGGGCCCCGGCGAGCACGAGGTGGCGCGCCGGTGCCGGCCCGTCGCCGCGTACGGGCGCGAGCCCTGTCCCGGCCGGACGGGTCAGCCGGTGTGCCCGGCCCCCACCAGGTCCCGCAGGTCGGCGGGGAGGCTGTCGCGCACCTTCTGCGCGACGGCGCCCTGGGTGGCCTCGTCGGTCACCTCCAGCACGACGCGCGCCAGGTACGCCGAGCGCGGCTCGTCGGCGCCGGACCGGGCCGCCACCCGCTCCAGGAAGTCGTGCCGGCCGAACCGCTCCCCCGAGCCCCGGCCGCCGTAGACCTCGGTGCGCCGCAGATGCTCGCCGATCTCATGTGGCAGTTGCGCCGCGAGGTTGTCGGCGAGCCCCTCGGGGATCCGCTCGCCGAGCGTCTCCAGGACCGCGCGGGTCGCCCGCTCGGCCTCGCCCATGCCGGAGAGGCGGGCCCGGTTCTGGACCTGTCCGATGAACTCTTCGTGCCGCATGACGGACGCTCCTTCCTGCATATCCGAGATGCAGGAACTGCCCGTTATGTCCAGTTCTTAACGTGCCGGGGCGCCTCCACGGGCGGCGGGCCGTGCAGCGGCCCGCAGGCGAACACCAGGTGCGGGTAGGACGCGGGATCGGCGTGGTCGGGGTCCAGGCCGGCCGGTCCGAAGCCGGAGTGGCACGGTGCCCTGCCCTTCGCGTGACACTTCAGACACCTTCTGGTTTACGGACACGGGCTCATGGGCACAGTCACCTCGCGGCCCACTCGCCGGCTCGGAGCCAAGTGCCCCGACCTTCGAGCCTGGGCCGCACCACATTTCTCCCCGGGACTTCACATCGCGGGCAGTGCCTCGGCGACGACCATGCCGCAGTAGGCGGCCCCCAAGCCCGCGGCGACGCTCGCGGCGGCGTTGAGCAGCGCGGAGGAGCGGGCCCCGTCCTCGGCCAGCCGGAACGTCTCGTAGCCGAACGTGGAGTAGGTGCTGAGGGCGCCGCAGAACCCCGTCCCGGCGAAGGCCATCACATCACCGTTCACGGGCAGCGCCGCCAGAAGGCCCAGCAGGAATGAGCCCGCGATGTTGACGGTGAAAGTCCCCCAGGGGAACACCGAATCGTGCGCGGCCTGCACCGCCCGGTCGGCCAGGTAGCGCAGCGGAGCACCGAACGCCGCACCCAGCGCGACCAGCAGGACGGTCACTCGCCGTCCTCCACCGTCCGCGGGCGGACCAGCGACCTGGTCAGCCGCACCCCGGCCAGGACGGCGGCGAGCGCGGCGGCCGGCGTCAGCACGAGGTACGCCAGCCCCACCCGAGGCGCGCCGTGCGCCGCGGCCCGCTGGATGTCGACGCTGTAGGCCGAGAACGTGGTGAAGCCGCCGAGCACCCCGGTGCCGAGGAACGGCCGCACCAGCCCGTGCGCGCCCCCCACCTCGGTGATCAGCACCATCAGCACGCCGATCAGCAGGCAGCCGGAGACGTTGATCCAGAAGACGGCCCACGGGAACTCCCCCGGCCGGTACGGGAACGCGCCGCTCACCGCGTACCGCGCGAGGGCGCCGAGCGCCCCGCCCGCCGCGATCGCCCCCAGCGTCTCCCAGGGCGCCTGCCGCAGCTCGGCGCGCTGCCGCGGGACGTGCAGATCGACATCGGGGTCCACGGGAGGGCGGGCCATGGGCGTACTCCTACCAGTAGCGACAGCGTTCACCGGTAGGGACCGTTGGCGGACGTCGTCCGCGGTTTCACCCCGTATCGGGCACGGCGGGCCCCACCGCCGCGTCCCCGTCCGCCGGGGCCTTTCCGAGTGTAGCGGGGTCAGGGTTCGGGACGGTCGACCCGGCCGCGCCAGCCCCCGGTCTGCACGCCACGCGACTCGATGAAGGTCTTGAAACGCTGCAGGTCGCCCTTCACGCGGCGGGTCAGCGCGCCGCCCCGGTCGCCCGCCTTCTCGGCGAGGCCCTCCGGGTCGATCTCCATCTGCGCGGTGACGCGGGTCGTGGTCTCGTCCAGCCGGTGGAAGGTCACCACGCCGGCGTGGGTGGGGCCGTTCAGGGACTTCCAGGCGACGCGCTCGTCGGGGAGCTGCTCGGTGATGCGCGCGTCGAACTCGCGGGTGACGCCGGCGATCCGCGTCGTCCAGTGCAGGGTCGTGTCATCGAGCTGGCGGATCTCCTGGACGCCGTCCATGAACTCCGGGAACGTCTCGAACTGCGTCCACTGGTCGTAGGCGGCGCGGATAGGGACGGTGACGTTGACCGATTCGGTGATCGTGCTCACGGCTCCACCTCCTGGTTCACCGCCCCGTTACCCGCCTGACATGCGTCTACCCGCCCGGTCTCCGGCCGCGCCGTGTGACCCCTTGATTGACGGGTAAAGAAACGGGACCGAACAATCGCCCTCCAGCCCTCGTCTGCACTCGTCTGCAAAGGAGATGCTTCGTATGACATCGGCGCAGACCACCCGGTTCGACGACGGCCAGACCGAGGTCCTGCTGGCGGAGATGAACCGGCTGGCGGAGGACGATCCCCGCCGGGAACGGCTGCGGGCGCGCATCGTCGACATCCACGCCCCGCTGGTCCGCGGCGTCGCGCGCCGGTACGCCCACCGCGGCGAACCCCTGGACGATCTCCAGCAGGTCGCCTACCTGGGGCTGGTGAAGGCCATCAACCGGTTCGACCCCGAGGTCGGCGACCGGTTCGTCACCTACGCCTACCCGGTGGTGACCGGCGAGGTGAAGCGGCACTTCCGCGACAAGACGTGGGGAATCCGGGTGTCGCGCCGCATCCAGGAGCTCCGGCCGATCCTGCAGCGCACCGTCCAGGAGTTCACCCGCGGGCACGGCCGCTCCCCCACGACCGCGGAGATCTCCTCCCTCATGGACATCACCGAGGACGAGACGGTCGAGGTCATCATCGCCTGCGACGCCTACCGCCCGCTGTCCCTGGAGGCGCCGGCGGACGGGTCGGCGAGCGGCGAGAGCGGCACGGTCGGCGAGTATCTCGGGTCGGACGACCCGGCGCTGGACGCCTTCATCGACGGGCACTCGCTGGGCCCGCTGATCGACGGCCTGCCCGAGCGCGAGCGGACGATCCTGCTGCTGCGGTTCTTCGGCAACAAGACGCAGACGCAGATCGCCGAGCAGATCGGGCTGTCGCAGATGCACGTCTCGCGGCTGCTCCGCGCCACCCTCGACCGGCTCCGCGTGGGCCTGCTGGCGGAGGGGTGAGCGCACGGCCTCCGCCGGGGACGAGAGGACGCCCCCGCCCCCGGCAGGCGCACTCTCAGTCGACCTCCACCCAGCCATACGTGCGTTCGACGGCCTTTTTCCAGCCGGTGTAGCCGGTTCTGCGTTGTTCGTCGGTCCAGGTGGGGTGCCAGCGTTTGTCTTCGTTCCAGTTCTGGCGTAGTTCGTCGGTGGTGTTCCAGAAGCCGACGGCCAGGCCGGCGGCGTAGGCGGCGCCCAGGGCGGTGGTCTCGGCCACCACGGGGCGGGAGACCGGGACGCCCAGGATGTCGGCCTGTAGTTGCATGCACAGTTCGTTGGCGGTGACGCCGCCGTCGACTTTGAGTACGTCCAGGGTGACGCCGGAGTCTCCGCGCATGGCCTCGACCACGTCGCGGGACTGGTAGCAGATCGCTTCCAGGGTGGCGCGGGCCAGGTGGGCGTTGGTGTTGTAGCGGGACAGGCCGACGATGGCGCCGCGGGCGTCCGAGCGCCAGTAGGGGGCGAACAGGCCGGAGAAGGCGGGCACGAAGTAGACCCCGCCGTTGTCGTCGACCTGCCGGGCCAGTGCCTCGCTTTGCGCGGCGCCGGAGATGATGCCGAGCTGGTCGCGCAGCCACTGCACCGCCGACCCGGTCACCGCGATCGACCCCTCCAGCGCGTACACGGCCGGCTGGTCACCGAACTTGTAGCAGACGGTCGTGAGCATCCCCGCCTTGGACCGGACGAGTTCCTCCCCGGTGTTGAGCAGGAGGAAGTTGCCGGTGCCGTAGGTGTTCTTGGCCTCGCCGGGTGCGAAGCACACCTGCCCGACCGTCGCGGCCTGCTGGTCGCCGAGGATGCCGGTCAGCGGCACCTCGCCGCCGAGCGGGCCGTCCGCGCGGGTCGTCCCGTACGGCTCGGGCGCCGAGGACGGCCTGATCTCGGGCAGCATCGGGCGCGGGATGCCGAAGAACGACAGGAGTTCCTCGTCCCAGTCGAGGGTCTCCAGGTTCATCAGCATGGTGCGGCTGGCGTTGGTGGGGTCGGTGACGTGGACGCCGCCGTCCGTCCCGCCGGTGAGGTTCCACAGCACCCACGTGTCGATGTTCCCGAAGATCGCCTCGCCGTTCTCGGCCGCCTCCCGGACGCCGTCGACGTTCTCCAGAATCCACTGGACCTTGCCGCCGGAGAAGTACGTGGCGGGCGGCAGGCCGGCGCGGTACCGGATCGTCTCGCCCCTGCCGTCGCGTTCGAGCGCGGACGCGATGCGGTCGGTGCGGGTGTCCTGCCAGACGATCGCGTTGTAGTACGGGCGCCCCGTGCGCCGGTTCCACACCACGGTCGTCTCCCGCTGGTTGGTGATCCCGAACGCGGCCAGGTCGCCATGGCTCAGGTTCGCCTTGTTCAAAGCGGACTGGATGACGGCGCGGGTCCGTTCCCAGATCTCGGTCGGATTGTGCTCGACCCGGCCGCTCTGCGGCAGGATCTGCTCGTGCTCCAGCTGGTGGCGCACGACCTCGTTGCCGCCGTGGTCGAAGACCATGAAGCGGGTGCTGGTCGTGCCCTGATCGAGCGCTCCGACGAAGTCGGCCATGGCTCTCCCTTTCTGCCGGCGGGGCCGGGCCCCGTCAGGAAACGTCGTATTCCGGCCTCGGCTCAGTCATACCGGTGCCCTCCTCCTCTTCGGGGATGTTCCGCCCGATGAGCAGGATGTAGAGGCCGGCCCCGAGCGGGCCGCCGATCAGCGGCCCGGCGATGGGCACCCAGAAGTAGAAATTCCCGTACTGGTCCCGCCACGCGCTCTCGTATCCGGTGAGGTACTGGGCGAGCCGGGGCCCGAAGTCGCGGGCCGGGTTGATCGCGTACCCGGCGTCGCTGCCGAACGCCATCCCGATCCCCACCACGACCAGCCCGATGATGAGCGGGGCCAGGTTCGCCAGCGGCGGCGCGTTGCGCACGTCGGTGAGGGCGAGGACGAGGAAGAGCAGGATGGCGGTGCCGATCACCTGGTCGCGGAACGCGCCCCAGGTGCCGACCGGCAGCGAGCCGTTGCCGGGCAGCGTGGAGAACACGAACTGCGACTTGATGGTCAGGCCCGGATCGAACTTGTGCAGGATCTCGGTGTAGTCCCACCGGACGATCAGCGCGGCGACGAAGGCCCCGAGCGTCTGCGCGAACCAGAACGGGAGCACCTTGCGCCATGGGAATCCCTTGAAGACGGCGAGAGCCAGCGTCACCGCGGGATTGATGTGCCCACCGCTGATCCTGGCGGCGACGTACACGCCCAGCGTCACGCCCACCCCCCACGCCCAGGCGATGCTGTCGTGGTCGCCGAGGGCGGGCCCGCCCGCGATGACCTGCGCGACCACGCCGACGCCGAACAGGATCAGGATCAGCGTGCCGGCGAACTCCGCCGTCATCTCCCGGGCGAGTTCGGGGAGCTTCGGCCATCGCGTCATCTCTCCTCCTCCAGGAAGGTGTGACGCAAGACATAACCGCCACGGACGTAAGTACGCCCGGTGAGACAGGGCGGCGGGTTACGTGACGGCAATACCGGCACCAAGCGTCGCCCATCGCACCCCGCCGCGTGAACGCGATGGCGTGATGGTGCCCGGGAAGGAACGCGCTACGCGGTCAGTGGGTGCGGTGCCGCACGAGCGGCGGCTCAGCGGCCGGTGGATG
>NZ_BCQQ01000188.1 GCF_001552155.1 Actinomadura formosensis NBRC 14204
GCGCTGGCCGGCTGGACGCCGCGGACCGCGCGTTCCGGCCTGGCCGCGCGGCTCGCGGACGCGGGCGCCGCCGTGGTGCCGCTGCCGCACCCGCGCGGCGCCGAAACGCCGACCGTGCTGCCGGGGGGAACGCCCGAGCAGAGGCTGCGCGGCTCGCTCACCCCGCTCGTCGAGACGTACGGGACCGTCCCGTACGCCGACATCGACCCGACGCCGCTCGCCTGGGCCGCCTACGTGCTGATGTTCGGCGACGCGGGCCAGGGGCTGATGCTGCTCGCGGGCGGCATCGCGCTGTGGGCCGGGTACCCGCGGCGCCGGCCCCGGCTCCGGCGCGCCTGGCCGTTCGTCGTGGGCGCCGGGGTCACGAGCACGGCCTTCGGGCTGCTGTACGGGGAGTTCTTCGGGCCGACGGGCGTCGTCCCGGTGCTGTGGCTGGCGCCGCTCGACAGCCCGGTCGAGCTGCTGGTCGCCGCGGTGGGCGTGGGGTCGGTGCTGCTGGCCGCGGCGTTCGCACTCGGCATCGTCAACCGGTGGCGTGAGGGCGGCTGGGCGGTGGCGCTGTACGAGCCGTCCGGGATCGCGGGCGCCTCGGCCTTCCTCGGCCTCGGCGGGCTCACCGCCGGCGCCTACCTGGACGCGCCGCCGCTCGCGGTCGCGGGCGGGGCCGCCGGGGTGCTCGGCCTGGCGCTGGCGTTCACCGGGTTCCTCGCCGGGTCCGGGGGCGGCGGCGCCGGGGTGGTCGAGGCGGTCGTCGAACTGTTCGACCTGGTCGTCCGGCTCGGCGCGAACGTCGTGTCGTTCGCGCGGCTCGCGGCGTTCGGCCTGACGCACGCCGCGCTCGCCGGGATCGTCTGGGCCGGGACGGCCGCGCTGTGGGGCCGGGGCGGTGTCCTCGCCGTCCTCGCCGCCATCGCCCTCTTCGTCGCCGGGACGGCCGTGACGTTCGCGCTGGAGGCGCTCGTGGCGGGCGTCCAGGCGCTCCGGCTGGAGTACTACGAGCTGTTCTCCCGGCTCTTCACGACCCAGGGCAGGCCGTTCCGGCCCTGGCACATCCCGCTGACCGCACAGGAGGTGGACGGACCATGTCCGCAGAAGTGATCACGGCGGCGCCCGCGGCGGCCGCGAACTGGGCTCCCTTCATCGGCGCGGGGGTCGCCGTCGGCGGGGCCGCGATCGGGGCGGGGATCGCGGTCGCCTACGCCGGCGCGGCGGCGCTCGCGGCGATGAGCGAGCGGCCCGAACTGTTCGGCCGCGCGATGGTCATCGTCGGCCTCGCCGAGGGCATCGCCATCTACGGGCTGATCATCGGCATCATCCTCATCGGGAAGGCGTGACCGCCGTGGCCGCCGAGGGTGCCCGCATCGCCGTGCTCGGGGAACGCGCCCGGGTCGAGGGGTACGCCCTCGGCGGCGCGCTGGCCGTCCCGGCGGACGGCCCCGAAGAAGTCGAGGCGCGCTGGGACGGCCTCGGCGCCGAGGTCGCGGTCGTCGTGCTGACCCGCGCGGCGGCCGAGGCCCTGGGCGACCGGACGCGGCGGCGTCCCGGCGTGCTGACGGTGGTGATGCCGCCGTGACCGCCGGCGCGGAGGCCGCGGCGGCGCTCGCACCCGTGCGGGACGCGCTGCTCGCGCGGGCCCGTGGCCGCGCCGGGCGCCTGGTCGAGGACGCCGAACGGGACGCCGCGGCCGTCATCGAGGCGGCCCGCGCCGAGGCGGACCGGATCGTGGCCGACGCCCGGACGGCGGGCCGCGCCGACGGGGAGGCGGTGGCCGCCGCCGAACGTTCCCGCGTGCGCGGCCACGCCCGGGAGGTGGTCCTCGCCGCCCGCAGACGCGCCTACGACGAGCTGCGCCGCCGGGTCGCGGCGGGGACACGGGACCTGTGCACGGGGCCGCGCGGCCCGGGCACCGTCCGGAGGCTGACGGCGACGGCCGAACGGCTCCTCGGCCCCGGCGCCGCGGTGCAGGAGGTCCCGGGCGGCGGCGTCGTCGCCCGCAAGGACGGCACGGAGCTGGACCTGTCCGCCGGCGTCCTCGCCGACCGCGCGGTGGCGGCACTGGGAGCGGAGGTGACACGGCTGTGGGAGCCGAGGTGACACGGATCAACGGGCCGCTCGTGGAGATGACCGGGCTGCGCGGCGCCGCCATGGACGACGTGGTGGAACTGGGCGCCGGCCGGCTGCCCGGCGAGATCGTCGCCCTCGACGGCGCGGACGCCACCGTCCAGGCGTACGAGTACACGGGCGGGCTCGCGCCGGGCGCCCCGGGCGGCACGGTGGGACGCCCGCTGTCCGCGCCGCTCGGCCCGCACCTGCTCGGCGGCGTCTTCGACGGGCTCCTGCGCCGGCTCTCGACCGCGGACGTGTGGCTGGACCCGGCCCGGCGGCGGGCGGCCGGTCCGGGCGGCGGGACGGCGGACGAGCGGCCCGCCGAGTACTGGCCGGTGCGGCGGCCCCGGCCCTACGCGGAGCGGCTGGACGCGGACGTGCCGCTGCACACCGGGCAGCGGGTCATCGACCTGCTGTTCCCCGTGCCGCGCGGCGGGACCGTCGCCGTCCCGGGCGGCTTCGGGACGGGCAAGACCATGCTGCTGCAGCAGATCGCCAAGTGGTGCGACGCCGACGTGATCGTCTACGTCGGCTGCGGGGAGCGCGGCAACGAGATGGCCGACGTCCTCGCCGAGCTGGCGGAGCTGGACGACCCGCGGACCGGGGGGCGCCTCGCCGACCGTACGGTCGTCATCGCCAACACCTCGAACATGCCGATGATGGCGCGGGAGGCGGGCGTCTACAGCGGCGTCACCGTCGCCGAGTACTTCCGCGACCGGGGAAAGGACGCCGTCGTCATCGCCGACTCCACGTCCCGGTGGGCCGAGGCGCTGCGCGAGTTCGCCTCCCGGGGCGGGGAACTGCCGGGCGAGGAGGGGTATCCGGCGGCGCTGCCGTCCGCGCTGGCCGCGTTCTACGAGCGGGCCGGACGGGTCCGGACGCTGGACGGCGCCGAGGGGTCGGTGACCATCATCGGCGCGGTGTCCCCGCCCGGAGGGGACATGACCGAGCCGGTCACCGCCTACACCGAGCGGTTCGTCCGGGCCCGGTGGAGCCTGGACAAGGACCTGGCCTACTCACGCCACTATCCGGCGGTCTCGTGGTCGAACTCGTTCGCCCGCGACACGGCGGCGCTCGCCCGCCGCCACGCCGCCGCGGGAGACCCCGGATGGGAGGGGCGGCGCACCCGCATGGCGAGCCTGCTGGCCGAGGCGGAGCGGCTGGCCGTGCTCGCCGAACTCGTCGGGACGAGCACCCTGCCGGGGCACGAACGCATGGTCCTGCTGGCCGGGGACCTCCTGCGGGAGGGGGTGCTCCAGCAGAGCGCGCTCAGCCCGGTCGACGCGTCGTGCACGGCGGAACGCGGCGCGGCCCTGGTCGAGGCGGTGCTCGCGGTGGTGGACCGCTGCCAGGAACTCGTCGGCGGGGGCGTCCCCGCCACGGCGATCGAGGAGCAGGACTTCTCCCCCATCGTGCGCGCCCGCGAGGAGGCGCCCTCCGTCGCGGACGTCGCCGCCCGCCGCGAGGCGATGCTCCGGCGGCTCGGGGACCTGTCATGACAGAGCGGACCGAGCAGGCCGGGCGCACCGAGCCCGCCGGACGGGACGTGCGGGCCGCTCCCGACCGGTGGAGCAGGCCCGCGTACACGCGCGTGTCGCGGATACGGGGCCCGCTCATGACGGTGCCCGGCGCCGAGGGGGTCGGCTGGGACGAGTTCGCCGACATCCGGCTCGGCACCGGGGAGGCGCGGCACGGGCTCGTCCTGGACACCGCCCGGGACCGGGTGCTCGTCCAGGTGCTGGAGGGCACCCGGGTCACCTTCAGGGGCGCGCCGCTGCGGATCCCGGTCGGGACGGGCTGGCTGGGACGGGTCTGCGACGGCCTCGGGGAACCCCTGGACGGCGGCCCGCCCGTCCTCGGCGCGGACGAGGCGCCCGTCGCGGGAGTCCCGCTCAACCCGGTGCACCGGGAACCGCCCGCCGACCCCGTCCTGACCGGCGTCTCGGCCATCGACGCGCTCACCACGCTCGCCCGCGGCCAGAAGCTGCCGATCTTCTCCCGGGCCGGGCTCCCGCACCTGGAACTGGCCGCGCAGATCGCCGCGCAGGCGTCGGCGGGCGGCGAGCCGTTCAGCGTCGTGTTCGCCGCGCTGGGCCTCACCCACGCCGACGCCGCCGCCGTCCGCGGCACCCTGGAGGAACGGTCGGCGGCCGGCGACCTCGTGCTGCTGCTGAACCTCGCGGACGCCCCGGTCATCGAGCGGATCCTGACCCCCCGTATCGCGCTCACCGTGGCCGAGCACCTGGCGTTCGAGGAGGGGCGGCACGTCCTGGTCGTCATGGGCGACATGACCGCCTACTGCGAGGCGCTGCGGGAGGTGTCGGCGGCGCGCGGGGAGATCCCGGCGCGGCGCGCCTACCCGGGCTACCTCTACAGCGACCTGGCGTCGCTGTACGAGCGGTGCGGGCGCGTCCGGGGCCGTCCCGGCTCGGTCACCCTCGTCCCGGTGCTGACGATGCCCGGCGGCGACATCACCCATCCCGTCCCCGACCTGACCGGATACATCACCGAAGGGCAGATCGTCCTCTCCGAGGACCTGCACGCGCGGGGCGTGTACCCGCCGGTGGAGGCGCTCGACTCGCTGTCGCGCCTGATGCGCAAGGCCGCCGGCGCCGGCCGGACCCGCGCGGACCATCCGGGCGTCGCCGCGCAGGTCCTCGCGGCCCTCGCCCGCGCCCGCCGGGCCCGCGAACTGGGGGAGCTCGTCGGGACCGCGGCGCTCAGCGAGACCGACCGGCGCTACCTGGACTTCGAGCGCGCCTACCTGCGGACGCTCGTCGCCCAGGGAACCGCGGAGCCCCGCTCGCTGGACGACACGCTGGAACGGGCCTGGCGGGCGCTCGTGGTCCTGCCGAGGCGCGAGCTGACGATGCTGCCCGGCGCGGCGATCGACGCCCACTATCCGCGGGAGGAACGGTGAACGGCCAGGTCCAGGGGCGTGCCGGACGGCTGTGGCTGCGGCAGCGGATCGACGTCGCCGAGGGCGCCGTGGAACTGCTGCAGCGCAAGCTCGGCATCCTGCGGGGCGAGCAGGAGCGGATGCGGCTGCTCGTGGCCCGCACCGAGGAGCGCTGGAACCGGCTGTGCGCGGCGGCCGACCGGCTGCTGCTCCAGGCCACGCTGCTGGGCGGGCGCAGGGTGATCCCGCTGGCGTCCGGCGAGCGCCGCGCGACGCTGAGGATCGAGCAGACCGTGGCCATGGGGGTCGTCTACACCGCCCGGATCGTCCTCGACGCACCCGCCGGTCCGCCCCGCACGACGGGCGGCACCGCGCTCGTCCCCGCCGAGCGGGCCTGCCGGGCGGCCCTGGAGGCCGCCTGCGCGCACGCCGCCGCGACCGCCGCCGCGGCCACCATCGACGCCGAGGTCTCGGCCACGCGGCAGCGCGTCCGCGCGATCGAGCGCCGCCGGCTGCCCCGGCTGCGCGCCGCGCTCGCCGGGATCGAGTTCGCGCTGGAGGAACGGGAACGCGAGGACGCGGCCCGCCTCCGCCGCCGCACCGCCCGGGAGCGACCATGACCCCGTTCACGGACCACTGCCTGCTGCTGGTCGTCGAGGACTCGCCGGCGGCGCTCACGGCCGCCCGCTACACGACGGAACTGGCCCGGCTGACCGGCGCCCCGATCAGGGCGGTCAGCGTCGTGTCCGACGGCGTCCTCGCCGACGCCATGGCCGAGGTGTCCGGCCGCCCGGACGTCCGCGGGCGCCGCGACCTCGCCGTCCGCTCGATGCTCCGGCACGTCGAGCGCCTCGCCGGGCCGGCGGAGGTGCCGCTGGAGACCGTCCTGCTGTCCGGGGACACCGCCGAGCAGGTGCTGGACGAGGCGCGCCGCGTCCGGCCGGAGATGATCGTCCTCGGCCGGGACGAGATCCCGCAGCCCGGCGGGCCCGTCCTGGTCCCGTGGGCGGCGCGGATCCTGGAGTTCGCCGAGCAGCCCGTCCTCGTCGTCCCGGCCGGGTGGAGGGCAGGCGGCGAGCGGCCCTGAGACGCCGCGAGGACCGGCGCGGCTCGGGTCGCCCGGATCCCGGACGCATGCCGCAGCGTGATCGTCCGCGTACTACGTGTTCGCACGGATGTCGCTGCGATGCCTCTTCGCTGGGAGTCGGCGTTCTCCCGGATGGCCCGGGGTCGCCTCGCGTGATGTGGTTTTCGAGGCGGGTGCGCTCCCAGGTCGATCGCAGGTCGGCCGCCCTCCTGGTATCGGAACCCGGAAGAGAGCCGGGTCCGTTCGATACGGAGGTATCACAGTGGCCGACCCGATGATGCAACTCGATCCCCAGGGCAAGGCACCGATTCTCAGCTACAACGTCGCCGAGCCCACCTCGTACACCGGCCGGAACGGGATCGCGCTGGAACTGCCCGGGGCCTCGCAGGACTGGTTCGTCGAGGCCGCGCTCGACGAGGTGGAGCAGGGACGCGTCCCCATCGAGGAACTCGCGAACGTCACACCCGCGCAGGTGGCCGAGGCGCTGCGCACCGGGGACGAGCGGATCTTCCCCGGCATCAAGAACCCGGCGGCGACCCACAGCGGGCTCTTCCACGCCCAGAACGCGGTGCAGCGCAGCGGCGGGCTGCTGGACACCGAGACCACCAGCGTGCTCGGGCAGGGGCTGCGCGACCGGGCCGTGCGGCCGGACCTGCACGACTTCGTCGCGCAGGAGGCCCCGCAGGCCCCGGCTCCCACCCCCACCCCGGTGCCGCACGTCGAGGCCGCCGCGGCGGCCCCGGCCGAGCGGACCAACCTGCCGCTGGCGGTGCGCGGCTCGGTGCTCGCGGCGGCGGCGCTGGCCGACCGGCCGCTCACCCCGAAGTTCACCGACCTCGACATCGAGCACGTCGCCGAGCGGCTGCGCAAGGGCCGGCGGCTCAACGTCTACCGGAGCATGTGGGGCGAGTACAACTACGGCTTCCTGCCCGAGCCGAAGGTCAGGCACCCGCAGATCGTGCTGATCGAGACGTACCGGATGTCGTCCTTCCTGGGCCAGTACGGTGCCGGCCGTACGCTGAAGACCTTCAGCCTGCTGCCCGGCGAGAAGACCACGATCAGCGTCAAGACCTTCCGCAAGAGCGAGCAGGCGGCCAAGTCCGCCTCCAGCGTGCTGGACTCCTTCACCAAGGAGAGCGCCGACGACTTCGAGACCTCGGTCCAGCAGGAGCAGTCCGACAAGCAGGCCGAGCAGGAGAGCTTCGAGTACCACGCCGAGGCCGAGGCGTCGGCCAGCTGGGGCTGGGGCAGCGCCAAGGTCAGCGGCGGTGTCAAGGGCGGTACGGCCTCCCAGCGCGAGCAGTTCGCCAAGAACGTCAGCAACGCGCTCAACAAGCACTCGGCCAAGGCCTCCAGCAAGCGGGACGTCCAGGTCGAGACCTCCAACGAGGTCCGGCAGGAGGAGGGCGAGGAGACCTCGATCACCCGCCAGCTGGAGAACATCAACGTCGGGCGGACGCTCAACTTCGTGTTCCGGCAGATGAACCAGGAGCACATCACGCTGCTGCACCTGGTCGACGTGCGGGTGGCGTACTGGACCGGCCAGGCCGAGTCGGTCGAGGAGGTGCCGCTGTCCAAGCTGGCCGTGCTGCTGGAGAAGTACGTCAAGCCGGCCAAGCACAAGGAGCTGACCGACATGATCATCGAGCAGCTCTCCACCGTCCTGGACCACCGGGACGAGGTGGTGAACCCGCCGTTCATCGAGAAGAAGTCGCTGAGCGCCACCGACTTCTACTGGCGCGTGCGCAAGGACATGACCTCCACCTACCAGGACGAGACCGGCAACAAGTTCACCGTGCCGGGCGTGATCGTGGCGGCCAACAAGATCGTGATGCGGACCGAGGGCGTCATCGTGGACGCGCTGCTCGGCCAGGGCAACGCGCTCGACGACTACTCCAAGGGCCTGCAGGAGGCGGCCGTCAAGCAGCGCGAACTCGCCAACGCGGCCGCGCAGGCCCGGCTGGACCAGGAGGCGCTGGCCCGCGAGATCGTCAAGAACAAGGACAACGACAAGGCGAAGATCTTCCGTCAGGTGTTCGCCGACTCGGTGGCACTGCCGGGCAAGATCTCGGTCTCGGCCGCCGACAACGGCGCGGTCACCGTGTCCTCGACCGCCGACGGCGCCGAGGCGCCGGCGTGAGCGAGCCCGCACTGCGGCCCGGCGAGGCCGTGACGCCGCTGACCCCGCTGCCGGCCCGGGCGCTGGCCGGCGACGGCGCGGGAGCGCTGCCGGC
>NZ_BCQQ01000189.1 GCF_001552155.1 Actinomadura formosensis NBRC 14204
GTGCGGCCGCCGGCCCGCAGCGCGCTCGCGGGGGGCGGGCACGCTCCGGGCCGGCGGCTCAGACGGCGGCGTGGAGCCAGCGGACGGGGGCGCCGTCGCCGGCCCTGCGGAAGGGCTCCAGTTCGTTGTCCCACGGGGTGCCGAGGAGGCGTTCGAGCTCCTGATCCAGCGTGACCTTGCCGAGGGCGGCGTTGGCCATGGCGGAACGGAGCCGGTCCTCGGGGATCATGATGTCGCCGTTGGCTCCGATGACGCCGGAGAACACCCCGAGGGACGGGGTGAAGCTGAACCGGACGCCGTCGCTGCCGGGCGTCGGGTCCTCGGTGACCTCGAACCGCACGAGTTTCCAATTTCGCAGCGCGGAGGTGATGCCCGCGGCGGTGCCGGGCCTGCCCTCCCAATGAAGCTCCGCGCGCAACGTTCCCGGCGCGGCCGCCTGATCCGCCCATTCAAGGGAAACGGGCACGCCGAGAACACCTGCGGCGGCCCACTCGATGTGCGGGCTCAGCGCAGGCGGCGCAGAGTGGACGTAGAAGACGCCACGTGCGGTCACCGGACCTCCTGGATCTGTACCGAGGCTCGTCTTCCCCTACGGCCTCGTACGTCCCAAGTCGGCTTCCGCGTCCCTCATTGTGCATCATCGGCACGTCTCGCACCACCGGGAGACCACGGTTTATCGACCGCTTGACCATACGATGCGCGGCGGTCACCGGGGTTGAACGACAAGATAGGCGTTCACGGTCCCCTGCGAGGCAAAAGTGTCCGAGGCCGTGACCCGGCGAGAGCGAGGACAGATGTTAGATCAGCAGGCACGGCTGGAGCGGGTGCTGGCACGCCACCCGGACGCGACGGTGGTGGAGCCGCTGCCGGGACGGCCGGCACTGATCCGCCGGGACGAGATCCTGGTCACCGGGCCGGATGCCGGAGCCGCCGAGGACCTCGTCCGGCGCTGGTACGACTCGCGGCAGGACGGGTCCGGTGTCACGCGGATCCGGCTGCGCGCCCCCGCGAAGGTGGACGTGTGCGAACTCACGGCCCTGCTCGGCACGGGCGGGCGGCATCGCCGGCTGAACGCGGCGCCGAACCATCTCGTCCTCGGTCAGCCGATGTGGTGGAGCGGGCCCGCGGACCTGCCCCGCCCGGCGGCTCCCCTGCCCGCGCCGCGGGCCGCCGCGGCGCGCCGGGAGGTGACGGTCGCGATCCTGGACACGGGCCTGTCGCCGCACCCCTGGTACGCGGACGCCGGCTGGTACCGCGAGCAGCGCGACGAGGTCGCGGAGGTCCTGGACGCCGACCTGGACTTCGAACTGGACGCGCAGGCCGGCCACGGCACGTTCATCGCGGGCGTCGTGCTGACCCGGGCGCCGGCGGCGCGGCTGCGGGCCCGCCGGGTCATCGGCGGCGACGGGGTCGGCGACGAACTGGAGGTGATCCGGGCGCTGGAGTGGCTCGCGGAGTGGGGTCGCGCGGACATCGTGAACATCTCGCTCGGCTGCCACACCTACGACGACCGTCCCTCGCCGGTGCTCGCGCGGGCGGTCGCCGCGCTCGGCCGCCGGACGGTCGTGGTGGCGTGCGCGGGCAACGCGGCGACCGACCGCCCGTTCTGGCCCGCCGCGATGAAGCCGGTCGTCGGCGTCGCGGCGCTGGACGGCGATGACCGGGCCTGGTTCTCCAACCACGGCTGGTGGGTGGACGCGTGCGCGCAGGGTGTCGATGTGACCGGCACGTTCGTGTCGTTCGACGGCGTGCGACCGCCCGTGAACGGCATCGATCCCGACCTGTTCGAGGGGTTCGCGACATGGAGCGGGACGTCGTTCGCGGCGCCCGCGGTCGCGGGACGCATCGCCGCCCGCGCGGACGCGGACGGCGTCGACGCGGTCACGGCGGCCGACCGCGTGCTCGATCCGATCGCGCATCCCGTCCTCCCGGATCTGGGCGTGGTCGTCGATTAGCCGAAAACCACCGAACGTCAGCGTCCGATGGCTTAGAGTTAGCCGCCGATGGCGGGGGGCCTCGGGAGGAGGACTTCGGTGGCCCAAGGGGACGGAACGGACGAGCTGGTGGTCCGGGCACGCGAGGGCGACGGTGACGCGTGGGCCCGGCTGGTCGAGCGGCACAGCGCGCTGCTGTGGTCGATCGCCCGCTCACACGGATTGAACGAGGCCGACTCCGGTGACGTGGTGCAGACCACGTGGCTGCGGCTGGTGGAGCGGATCGACGGGCTGCGCGATCCGGCCGCGACCGGGTGCTGGCTGGCCACGACGGCGCGGAACGAGAGCCTGCGGCTGGTGCGGCGGCGCAGCCGCGACGTGCCGCTGGTGCCGGCGCCGCGGCGGCCGGAGCCCGGCCCCGACCGGGTGGTCGCGGCGCGTGAGCGGCTCGGCCGGGTCGGGGCCGCGCTGGACACGCTGCCGCACCGCTGCCGGACGCTGCTGCGGCTGTTCGCGCTGGCGCCGACGCACGCCGAACTCGCCGCCGCGCTCGGCATCCCGGTGGGCAGCGTCGCCCCGACCCGGGCGCGGTGCCTGGAGGCGCTGCGGAGGCTCGTCCCGTGAACGACGACGAGCTGATCTCCGGCGTCCGGGACGCGTTCGAGATCCTGGACCCGGTGCCGCCGGACGTGCTGGCGGCGGCGCGCGCGTCGATCGCGTGGCGGACGCCGTCCGCGACGCTGGCGGAACTGTCCCACGACCGGGCCGGGCGGACGGCGGCCGGGGTGCGCGGCGGGACGGGCCGGACGCTGACGTTCACCTGCCCCGGCTCGACCGTGGAGATCGAGGTCGCCGAGCAGGGCCGGCACCGGGAGATCACCGGGCGGCTCGTTCCGGCCGCGGCGGCGGTGGTCGAGGTCCGGCATCGGGACCTGCCGCCGGACGGGCTCACGTCGCGGGCCGGGCCCGCCGGGCTGTTCCGCGTTCTCCGCGTCCCGCAGGGCCCGGTCAGCCTGGTGTTCCGGCTGGAGGACGGCACGTCGATCGTCACGAGCTGGATCCGGCTGTGACCGGGCGGGACGAGCGTTCCCTGCTGCGGATGGCGGCGACGGACCCGGCGACCGCCTTCACCCGGGCGCTGCACCTGCTGGAGGACGGCGGCGGGGTCGTCGCGCTGCGGGTGGCCGGGCTGGCGGCCAAGGAACTGGGGCGGCTGGAGGAGGGCCTCGGTTTCCTGAACCGCGCCCTGGAACTGGCCGAGGGCTATGCGGCGGCCCAGGTGCGGATGAACCTCGTCGGCCTGCTCACCGCGCGCGGTGATGTCACCGGGGCGCTCACCCGTGCGCGGGAGGCGGAGACCGTTCTGCACGGTGCCGACGCAGACCGGCTGGCCGCGAACAAGGCATGCGCTCTGGCTCGCGCCGGGCGGCTGGACGAGGCACGCGAAGTGGCGGCGCACGCATTGCCTCGCCTACGCCAAGGCAACGAGCCGGTCGTTCTCAACGGCCTGCTCACCAACCTTGGTCTTGCGCTGGCCTTCCGTGGCGATTACGACGATGCCGAGGAGGCCCTGGCGGAGGCCGCTGACGTCGGTGAGGCCGCCGGGTTGCGTCATCAGACGGCCATGTCGAAGGGCAATCTGGCCTTTGTGGTGTCGCGGCGCGGGGACGTCCCGCGCGCGCTTCGGCTCTTCGCCGAGGCCGAACCCGGCCTGACCGGCGAGCGCCTGGCCCAGTGCCGGTTCGACCAGGCGGAGACCCTCATCATGGCCGGTCTGCCGGGTGAGGCACGTCCCGTCCTGACCGCCGCCTTGGAATCGGCCATGGCGAACGGGTACGCATGCGATGTCGCGGACGGTTTCCTCCTCCTCGCCCACGCCGAACTGGCCGACGGCAATCCCGAGCAGGCGACGGAGGCGGCCGAACACGCCCGCACCACGTTCGCCGCGCAGGAACGCACCGGATGGATGCTGTTGGCCGAGCATGTCCTGCTGAAGGCCAGGTGGGCCTGCGGTGAACGATCCGCCGTCCTGCTCAGTTCGGCCGTCGCCACGGCGGAACGGCTGGAAACCGGCGGCTGGCCGCATGCCGCCGACGAGGCGCGTATCGTCGCGGCCCGTGTCGCGCTGACCCTGGGCAGGCCGGCCGGGCACCTGCTGTCCGCCGTCGGACGTGCACGCGGCCCCGCGTACACCCAGATCGCCGCATGGCATGCCCTGGCCCTCGAACGCGCGGCACGTGACGACCGTGAGGGCGCGGTGGAGGCCGTCAGTTCCGGGCTCCAGGTGACCGAAGAGCACGCAGAGGTGCTCGGCGCGCTCGACCTGCGTGCGCGCGCGGCGGGATTCGCCTCCGAACTGGCCGGGTTCGGGCTCGGCCTGGCCGGTTCGGCGCGGGAACTGCTCGCCGTGGAGGAACGGCGGCGGGCGATCGCGCGTCCGGTCCGGGTCCGTCCGCCCCGGGATCTGGAGCGCGCCGCCGCGCTGGCCGCGCTCCGCGCCCTCAGCGCCGGCCACACGGCCGACACCGCGCAGGGCGGTGCGCCGTCCGCGCTCTCGGCGGACCTGGCGGAGTTGGAGGCACGGGTCCGCTCCCGGACGCGCCGCCGTCCGCCCGGCGCGTCCCCGCCCCGGCCCGCCGAGGCGGCCGAGCTCACCGCGGCACTCGGCGACCGCGCCCTCGTCGAGATGATCGCGATCGGTGGTGAGCTGCACGCCGTCACCGTCGCGGGCGGCCGGGCCGAACGCCGTCATCTCGGGGAATGCGGCTACATGGGCGAACAGACCGGCCTCCTCCGGTTCGCCGCCCGCCGCCTCGCCGAGACGGACGACCCACAGGCGCTCGCCGCCCTGGCCGACACGGCCGGGCGCCTCGACCACCTGCTGCTCGGTCCGCTGGGCCTCGGCGACCGCGAGCTCGTCATCGCCCCGACCGGCGCGCTGCACGGGTTGCCCTGGGCCGTATTCCCGTCGCTGTCCGGACGCCCGTTCACGATCGTCCCGTCCGCGGGCGCCTGGCTCCACGCCCGCGCGGCCGCTCCGCCGGACGGGCACACCGTTCTCGTGGCGGGCCCCGGCCTCGATCACGCCGAGCGCGAGATCGCCGCCCTGCACCGCCTCCACCCGCGGGCCGTCGTCCTGGACGGCGCCGACGCGCGCGCGGAACCCGTCCGGGACGCCCTCGACGGCGCGGCCCTCGCCCACATCGCCGCCCACGGCGAGTTCCGCGAGGGCAACGCGCTGTTCTCCCGGCTGCGCCTCACCGGCGGCCCGCTGATGGTGTACGACCTCGACGAGCTGACCGTCCCGCCGCACCTGATCGTCCTGTCCGCCTGCGACGTCGGCCGCGCCGACGAGGGCGACGCCGTCCTCGGCATGGCCGGCGCCCTGCTCGCCCTCGGCACCGCCACGGTGATCGCCAGCGTCACCCCCGTCCGGGACGAGGCGACGCCGGAGTTCATGTCCGCCTTCCACACCGCCGTCGCGTCCGGCCAGAGCCCGTCCCGGGCCCTCGCCGCACTCCCCCGCACCCCGGCGACGGCCGGTTTCCTGGCGATGGGTGCCGGCTGATGCCCCGCGGGTCAGCTCTCGCCGGTGGCTATCGGGTTGGACGGGTCGGTCACCCAGTTCGACCAGGAGCCGACATAGAGGGCGGCGGGGATGCCGGCGAGGTTCAGGGCGAGGATCTCGTGGGCGGCGGTGACACCGGAACCGCAGTAGGCGCCGACGTCGAGCGCGTCGGTGACGCCGAGCTTGGCGAAGCGCTCGCGCAGCAGCCCGGGCGGCAGGAAACGGCCGTCCACGCCGACGTTGCCGGACGTGGGAGCGTTCCGGGCCCCCGGAATGTGCCCGGCGACGGGGTCGATCGGCTCCTGCTCACCGCGGTACCGCTCGGCGGCACGGGCGTCGAGCAGGACGCCCGCCCGGGCCAGCTCTCCGGCGCCCTCCGCGTCCAGGACGGGAAGACGGCCGGGGTTCGCAATGAAATCACCCGGTTTCACCTCGGGTTCGGTGGTGCTCACCGGGTGGCCCGCCTCCGTCCAGGCCCGGTAGCCGCCGTCCAGGACACGGACCCGCTCGTGCCCGAAGTAACGCAGCGACCACCACACACGGGCCGCTGACGTGGAGTCGGCGTCGTCGTAGACCACGACCACGCCGTCCTGCGACACGCCGGCGCGGCGCATGGCCGACTCGAAGGCGACCGGATCGGGAAGGGGATGACGGCCGCCGGGACCGGGCGGCCCGGCCACGTCACGGTCGAGGTCCACGAAGGCGGCGCCGGGCAGGTGTCCCCTGCGGTAGGACTCGATCCCCGGCGGCCCCGCCAGATGCCATCGGACGTCCAGCAGGACCACGGGTGTCCGCCGCAGCAGCCGGTCCAACGCGGACACTTCGATGAGAGGGTGCACACGGCCAGTTTGACCGCCGGTGCCCGGATTAGGGAGAGGCGAATCCTGGTTCATCTCACATCCGCAGGGTGTCAGGGGCGGGACGTGGTGAGCAGCGGGACGAGCTGCTCGGCCGGCACGAGGGAGCCGTGCATGCCGACCATCCGGTCCAGCCACGGCTCACGTTCGGACGCGACGATCGCGAGGTCGGTGCGCGGGACGGCGATGACGTCGCCGATGCGGTCCGCCATCCCGTCGCCGAGGGGACCGAACCAGCCGTCCGCCACGGCCTTCTCGCGCGGGACGACCCAGGCCCGGTCGCCGAGGACGGCCGTCCAGGCGGCGAGCACGTCGTCGTGGGCGCCCGGTTCGCTGTAGACGTAGCGGCAGCGCGCGTCGCCGCCGAGGAGCGCCACGCCGTCCCGCAGCTCGGGGACGGTGTCGGCGTCCACCCGCTCGGACGGGTCGACCATGCCGTGGTCGGCCGTCACGTGCAGGGCGGATCCGGGCGGCAGGACGGCCGCGATCTGCTGGACGAGCATGTCCACGAACCGCAACTGGTGGCGCCAGTCGGCGGACCCGGTACCGAAGCGGTGCCCGGTCGCGTCGAGGTCGGCGTGGTACACGGTGACGTACGCGCGGTCGCCCCGGCGCAGCGCCATCTCGGCCCGCCCGACGAGCTGCCCGAGGCCGTCGGCGGCCAGGTAGTCGGCGCCGCGGGCGGTGGCGCGGCTCAGCCCGGAACGCTTGTACCGGCGCAGGGACACGTACCCGACCTCGACGCCGTCCGCCGCCGCCCGCTCGTACGCGGTCGGGACGGGCTGGAACACCGCCGGGTCGGGATCGTCGTCCTTCCAGTGCAGGCAGTTCAGCAGCCGGCCGGAGCCGGGGATCGCGACCTGCAGGCCCAGCAGCCCGTGCCCGCCGGGCGGCACGCCGGTGCCCAGCGAGGCGAGGCTGGTGACGGTCGTCGCCGGGAACCCGGCCGTGATCGGGCCGCCGTCCATCGCGTTCAGGTACGGCGCCTCGTCCGGGTGCGCCCTGAGCTGCTCCCAGCCGAGCCCGTCGACGAGCAGGACGCAGGCGCGCGGCAGGGCGGGCAGGCCCAGCACGTTCACCGCGTCCGGGACGCCCAGCGACGCCAGCACCGAGGGCGGCAGGTCGGCGAGCGCGCCCGTCCCGTACCGGGGGACGGGCGGCTCCATGGCGGGGGCGGTCACTGGGCGGTCGCGGCGGACAGTTCCTCGGCGAACGCCAGCACCTGGGCCACCGCGTCCGCCCCGTCCGCCGCCTCGCTGACCCGCAGCGACAGGTCGTCGGCCGTGACGCTGCCGGTGTAGCCGTGGTCGGCCTCGCAGTTCTCGTCGCCGCACGTCGCCGGCTCAAGGTCGATGTGGGCGATCGCGCCCCAGCCGATGGTCAGCACGACCTCGGTGGGCGGCACGCCCGGCACGTAGGACGCGGGGTCCGGGACGACCCGCGTCACCGCGACCGACTGGACGCGTTCCAGCTTGACGGCCTCGGTGGTGGTGGACGCGTGCGGCTGGGCCATCCCCTCTCCGGGCGGGTGCTCGTCGGTGTGGCACACCAGCAGCCGGGTCGCGGACAGCACGAGCACGGTCACATGCCGCCGCACCTCCATCGCGGGGTCGAACGTCGCCTCGTGGTGAACGACATAGGCGACGACACGCTCGTCGCCGACGGCCGACTCGACCGCGTCCGCGACCAGGGCCGGGTAGTAACCGCTGCGCTCGATCGCCGTGCGCAACCCGCTTGCGGTCGCTCGGGTTTCCCTCATGGCCCCATCCTGCCCTGTCGGGGGGCGGACGCGCACATGACCCGTCCATGCGGGCGGTCATTCGCGCGCGTGCGGGGTAGGGGACGGGCATGGACGAGCATCCCCTGCCGAGCCCGCCGCCGGTGCCGCCGCCCACCCCCGACCCGGCCCCGCCGCCGCAGCCGCCGGTGCCGCCGGAACCGCCTCCCG
>NZ_BCQQ01000190.1 GCF_001552155.1 Actinomadura formosensis NBRC 14204
CCCGCGCCAGTGCGGCCAGCCGCAGCCCAGCACCGCCGCCGCGACCGCCGTGCCCGCGCCCAGCGCGCGGCGGACCGGCGCGCCCAGCCACGACGGCCGGCGGAGAACGGCCCTCACCGCGTTCCTTCCGTGTCGTCTCCGGGAAACCACCGTCCGGGAGTGGGGTTTTCCCGGATGTGCGCGGCCCTCGGCACCGGGAGCATGGAACGTGCCGGACGCGGTGCCCCGGGCACGGGCCCGTGGCGCGTCCCGGTGGCGCACGCGGGGGCCACCACCGGTTCGCCTGACCCGCCCCCGACTCGCGCGGCCAGTTTCCCGCACCCCGGGCACGGAACGCGAGGGCCCGTTACCCGATTGATGCGCGCCCGATCAAGGCGCCCGGCGGGGGCCGGCGCTCAGCGGGTCTCGGCGGCCCGCAACCACGTGAGGACGGCCAGCACCCGCTTGTTGCTGTCCTGCGGACCCGGCGGACCGCCCGTCGAGGCGATCTTCAGCTTGGTGAAGATCGCCCGCACATGGTCCTCGACGGTCCGGGCGGACAGGTGCAGCCGCTTGCCGATCCCCGCGTTGGAGTGGCCCTCGGCCATCAGCGCCAGGACCTCCCGCTCACGGCCGGACAGCCGGGACAGCTCCTGCTCGCGGTGCCGGGCCTCGACGAGCCGGCTCACCACGTCCGGGTCGATGACGACCTCGCCGCGCATGACCCGCTCCAGCGCGGACCGCAGGTTCTCCACGTCCGTGACGTGGTCCTTCAGCAGGTAGCCGACGCCGCGCGGCTGGTCGCGGAACAGCTCCATCGCCTGCGGGGTCTCGTTGTAGGCGGACAGGACCAGGACGCCGAGGCCCGGGTGGCGCTCCAGCAGCCGCCGCGCGGCCACGACCCCCTCGTTGGTGAACGTCGGCGGCATGTGCAGGTCGACGATCGCGACGTCGGGCGGGTCGCCGGTGACCCGGGCGAGCAGTTCCTCCCCGGACCCGGCGGACGCCACCACCTCGATGCCGACCGTGGTGAGCAGGGTGACCAGCGCCTGCCGGAAGATCCCGCTGTCCTCCGCCACGGCTACTCGCATGGCAGGTCCATCCTTACCGTCGTGCCCGCGCCGGGGCCGCCGCCGATTTCCATCTGGCCGCGCAGGGCCCCGATGCGGCCGGACAGCCCGGCGAGATCGGCGGCGGGATCGCGGGAACCCGTGCCGTCACAGGTCACCTCCACGGCCAGCCGGCCGTCCTCGTGGCCGACCCGGACGTCCACCTGGGTCGCACGCGCGCGGTCGACAGCGTACGACAGCGTCTCGCAAAGCACCGAGTAAAGCGTGGACTCGATCTCGCGGGAGAACCGCCGCGGGGTGACATCGAGCTTGACGCGGATGCCGACGCGCTCGGCGACGACCTCCAGCGCCGGGCCCAGGCCGTCCTGGACGAGCAGCGCGGGCTGCACCTCGCGGGCGAGCGAGCGCAACTCGGCCAGCGCCTCGACCAGTTCGGCGCGGCAGACGCGGGCATGCTCCTTCACCGCGGGGTCGCCGGTGACGGCCTCCAGCGTCCCGAGCATCGCGCCGAGCGCGAGCAGCCGCTGCTGCGCGCCGTCGTGCAGGTCGCGGGCGAGGCGCTCGCGCTCCACGGCCTCGGCGCGGACGAGCCGCCGGTAGGCGGACCGGACCTGTTCGAGGCCGGCGTGCACGCTGGCCTGCAGCCGCGCGGTCTCCAGCGCCCGGCCGCCCGCGGCGAGCGCGGCCTCGACCAGGGAGCCGTGATCGCGGAGCGCGCCGCCGAGTTCCACGACGGCGAGCGGATCCCCGGCGGCGCCGCGCACCCGGCGCCGCCAGCGGCCCCCCTCGTCGTGACCGCCGTCATGGACGCCGCCGTAAACGCCGTTCTCTTTCGGGTCGGCGTCCAGGCCGTCGTCCGGGCCGAGGGCGACGGGGCGTCCGGTGGTGTCGACGTAGGTCTGCTCCGTCGGCGCCCAGAACCACAGCTCCAGCGTCGGGTCGCGCAGGACGTCCCGCAGCGCGTCCCGGACCCGTTCGACCGACACCGGCGCGGTCAGCCGCAGCATCCGGCCGGCGACGGTCAGCTCGCCGATGCGGATCCGCAGCGCGGACGCGAGCAGGGTGAGCGGCAGGAGGGCGGCCATCGCGCCCTGCACCACGTAGACGCCGAGCAGGTCGTCCAGCGGGATCGAGTCCTCCATGATCGGCCGCTGGGTGAGCGCGGCCGAGATCCCCACGAACGCGAGGACGACCGCCACCGGGAGGGTGAGCATGCGCCGCATCCGGCTCATCCTCGGCAGCCGCAGTATCAGCACGACGGCGTACGACAGGGCGAGGAGCACGTACAGCACGGCGGACGCCCACAGGACGACCCGGAAGACCTCCCGGTCGGGGAACGGCGCGGGCCACCACACCGACTCACCGCGGAACGCCGCCCACTCGGGCTCGGAGGTGACCCACAGCGCCGTCGGGCAGCAGCAGAGGATCACGCACGCCAGGACCGTCCAGACCCGGTCGGCGAGGTACTCCAGCCGGCCGCCCGGGTAGAGCAGGACGCCGACGGCGATCGCGAGGTAGAAGTCGGCCTGCGCGTACGGCGACAGGATCGGCCCGATGGTCGCGTCCCAGCTGGCCGCCCAGTTGACCGCCCAGCAGGCCGACGCGGCCACGAACAGCAGCCCGGTGCGGCGGGTCCGCGCGCCGGTGCCGAGCAGCACGCCCGCCACCGCGATGGCGGTGCAGCTGACCAGCGTGGTCGCGGCGGCGGCCGGATGGTGCCGCCAGTACGGCCAGCCGGCGAGCAGGGCCAGCCCCGCGACCACCAGTCCGGCGAGGAGGGCGCGCCTCGTCTCCGCGCCGAACCACGGTGGCGACCTGCGCCGCCGCGGTGCGGAAATCACCACGACCATCCTCTCCATGCTCGGACCTCGGGGCATGCCCTGCCACCGGAAACCCACGGAGCGCCGGTCCGTGCTTTCCCGGACGCGGCGCCGGGCCGGTCTCCCGGTGAGCGGGCGCACCCCGCAGTCTCCCGGATCCGGGCGGACGTTCCCGGCGGCGTTATCCGATCGACGCACGCGCCGTTCCGGCCTTTCCGTCCCGATCTTGTGGGGCCGGAGTCCCCGCGAGGCCGGGAGCATTCGGGACGCGCATCCCTTGACGCGGGGCCGGCCGTCGGCCGGGGACTGCTCAGCGCCCATTCAACACCTGATGAAAGGAATTCACATTCACCGGGAAAACCCGGTCCCCCGGCTGGGCTCGCCTGGGTTGCCGGACAAGAGGGGTAATGTCAGGATCATTTCCTGCGGGACCATGGGGCAGGCGAGAAAGGGGCGCGGGGAATGAACCATGAGACGGCCGTGCGGACCGCAGGGCCGAGGACCGGGCGTCCCGTGCTCGTGGACGCGTCCGGGCCCCGGCTTCCGGCGGTGGACCGCGCCCGGATCCGGCCGCGGTACCGGGCGATCCTGGCGGTGGACATCGAGGGCTCGACGGCGCGCACCGACCCGGTCAAGGCCGAGCTGAGGCGCACCCTCTACCGGCTGCTGGAGGAGGCGTTCAACCGGGCCGGAATCGGGGAGAGATACCGGGAGGAGTATGTCGACCGGGGCGATGGCGCGCTGGTTCTCGTACAGCCTTTCGATGAGGTCCCGAAAACGCTGCTGCTGCACCCGGCGGTACCGATCCTGTCCGCGCTGCTCGCCGAATACAACGCCGCGCAGTCGATCGCGTCCGGCGGTGACCGGCGAATTCGCATTCGCGTCGTCGTGCATGCCGGAGAGGTGCACAACGACGGCCACGGCAATTTCGGCGAGGCGCTCGACATCGCCTGCCGGCTGCTCGACTCGCCGCAGGCGAAGAGCGCGCTGCGCCGCACCCGCGCGCCGCTGGTGCTGATCGTGTCCGAGGACATCTACCACTCCATCGTCCGCCACGGGTACGAGGGCATCCGCGCCGACTCCTACGTGCCGCTCGTCCGGCTGGAGGTCCCCGGGCGCAGCCACCAGGGCTGGCTCTACGACGCCACCGCGCCGTACCGGCATCCCACGCTCACCACCTGGACCCGCCGCCTGCGCGCCGTCCGCGGAGCCCGGCCCGCCCCGGCGCCGTGAAGGAAACGAGGAACAGGAGGATGCCGTGCGGGTGCTGATCATCGGAGCGGGGGTCGCGGGCCTCGCGGCGGCCGTGGGGCTGCGGGCGGGCGGTCACGAGGTGACCGTCGCGGAGGCGGACGGCGCGCTGCGCACCACGGGCGCGGCCGTGACCCTGTGGAGCAACGGCACCGGGATCCTCGGCGACCTCGGCGTGTCCCTGGACGGTGCCGGTGCCCCGATCGACGTCCTGGAGCAGTGGGGCGAGGACGGGCGACGCCTGATCACCGTCGACGTCGCGCGGGCCGCGCGGGTGCACGGGCATCCCCACATCTGCCTGCCGCGGCGGCGCCTCATCGAACGTCTCGCCGGCGCCCTGCCGCCCGGTGCCGTGGAGTTCGGCCGCGCCTGTACCGGCATCGCCCAGGAGGGCGGGACGGTGCGGGCCGTCTTCGCGGACGGCTCCGCCGCCGAGGCGGATCTGCTGGTCGGCGCCGACGGGCGCCGCTCGGTGGTCCGGGACCACCTGTGGGGCGGTGATCCCGCCGAGCCGAGCGGCTGGGGCACCTGGCAGGGGCTCACCCCGGTGCCCATCGACGTCACGTCCTCGCACCGCGGACTGGTGATCACCGGCCGGGCCGGCAGCTGCGGCCTGATGCCGGCCGGCGAGGGGCTGCTGCAGTGGTGGTTCGACATGCCCTGGTCCCCGGGCGAGCCGCCGCCCGCCTCGCCCCTCGCCGAGATCCGGAAACGCTTCGGTCACTGGTGCGCCCCGGTTCCCGAGGTCCTGGAGGCGGCCCGCGAGAGCGACCTGGAGTTCTTCCCGCACCACCGCCACCGCGTCCCGCGCACGTGGGGCACCGGCCGGGTCACGCTCGCCGGGGACGCCGCGCACTCGATGCCGCCGGCCCGGGCGCAGGGGGCCAACCAGGCGCTGGAGGACGCGTGGACGCTGGCCGCGGTCCTGCGCGGCGCCCCCGCCGTCCCCGCGGCCCTGCGCGGGTACGAGCGCAGGCGCGCACGCAAGGCCGGCATCGTCGCCCGGCATTCGGCCACCGAGGACGTCAACAAGTACCGGCCGCTGCTCTCCCGCCTCGTCCCGGACTCGCTGGCGGGCGTCTACTACACCCGCTGGCTCGCGCGGATCAGCGACTTCCTCGCCTGAGCCCCGGCGGGTCCAGGCGAGGGACGTCACGGCGTGGCGAGCGCCTCGGTCGGGGGGAGGCGCGCGGCCCGCAGGGCCGGGTACAGGCCCGCGATGCCGCCGATGAGGAGGGTGGCGAGTATCCCGCCCGCCATCGCCCAGACCGGGACGACGGTCGGCCAGCCCTGCGTCACGGCGAACACTGCGGTGACGACGATGCCGATGGCCACCCCGCCGACGCCGCCGAGCGCGGCGAGGAGCTGCGACTCGGTGAGGAACTGCATCCTGATCTGGCCGCGGGTCGCGCCGAGGGAGCGGCGCAGGCCGATCTCGGCGCGGCGTTCCAGGACCGAGATCACCATCGTGTTGGCGACGCCCACCCCGCCGACCAGCAGCGCGACGCCGCCGAGGCCGAGGAGCAGGCCGGTGAACGCCCTGTCGGTGGCGTCCCGCGCCGCCAGCGCGTCGGACGGGCGGCTGACCTGGACCTCGTTCGGCGCCTGCGGGCTGGCGGTGGCGGCCAGCAGATCCCGCACCTTCTCCACCGCGTCCTCGCGGGCGCGCGTGTAGACGGTGGTGGGGTGGCCGTCGAAGCCGAGGCGGCTCACGGCGGCGTCCCAGCCGACGAGCGCGGCGGAGTCCAGTTCGGGGGCGAGCTGGTTCGGGGCCAGGACGCCGACGACCGTGAACCACTGCGAGCCGAGCCACACCTGGACGTTCGGCGTCGCCACGCCGAGGCGCGCGGCCGTCTCCGAGCCGAGCACCACGGCCGGGTACCTGGCGGTGCCGGCGTTGAGCCACCTGCCGGTGGCCATGGTGAGGCCGATGGTCTTCGGCAGGTCGAGCCGGGCCGCAAGGACGCTGATCCCGCCGCTCTCCCCCTCCGGGATGTGGTCGTTGCGGTAGACGTGGGCGTCCTCCAGAGCCGCCGTCGCGGACGCCGACTCGACGTCCGGCATCCGCCCCACCATGCCGACCGACTCCTCCGGGAGCTTCGCATCGGCGCCGAACAGGTCGCGGCCGGGCCCGACCGTGAGCAGGTTGGTGCCGAGCCTGTCGAGGGTGGCCTGGAGCTGGGCACGGCTCGACGTCGAGATGCCGACCACGCCGATCATCGCGGCGATGCCGATCGCGATGCCGAGCGCGGACAGGAACACCCGCATCGGCCGGGACCGCAGCCCGGCGGCCCCGACGCGCAGCACGTCCCCCGGCCCGAGCCGGGACGGCGCGTCCCCGCGCGGATTCGTCATCGTGCCGCCTCCACCCGTGCGTCGTCGTGGACGATCCGGCCGTCGCGCATCCCCACCTGGCGGGGCAGCAGCGCGGCGATGTCCCGGTCGTGCGTGATCAGCGCGACGGTCGTGCCGCCGGCCGACAGCTCCCGCAGCAGGTCCAGGACGCCCGCGCCGGACGCCGAGTCCAGCGCGCCGGTCGGCTCGTCCGCCAGCAGCAGCGCGGGTTCCCCGACGACCGCGCGGGCGATCGCGACGCGCTGCCGCTCCCCGCCGGACAGCTGGTGCGGCCGGTGCCCGAGCCGGTGCCCGAGCCCGACGCGCTCCAGCGCGTGCCGGGCCCTGCGGCGCCGCTGCGCGAGCGGCACGCCCCCGTACAGGAGCCCGTCCGCGACGTTGTCCAGCGCGCTGACGCCGGCGGCGAGGTGGAACTGCTGGAACACGAAACCGATCCGGCGGGCGCGCAGCGCCGACAGCCGCCGGTCCGGCAGCCGCGACACGTCCGTGCCCTCGACGAGGACGGTGCCGGCGCTCGGCCGGTCGAGCGTGCCGAGCAGGTGCAGCATCGTCGACTTCCCGGACCCCGACGGCCCCACGATCGCGACCAGCTCGCCCTCCACGATGGTCAGCGACGCCCCGTCCAGCGCGGTGACGCCGCCCGGGTAGGTCTTGGTGACCTCCCGCAACTCCACGACCGGTGTCATGAGGGCACCCCCACCTTCATGCCCTCCGCCAGGCCGGATCCGGAGATCTCGACCCGGCCCCCGGTGAACACGCCGGTCTCCACCGGCACCGTGCGGACCCGCCCGTCCTGGACGACCTGGACGGCGTACCCGCCGTCGCCCTGGGCGAGCAGCGCGCCCACCGGGACGGCGAGGACGCCGTTGTGCCGGTTCGCGGTCAGGCTCACCTCGACGGGCGCCTTGTCGTAGGAGCCGAGCCTGTGCTGCGAACCGATCGCGATCTCGACCTCGATGGTGGACGGCTGGTCTTCCCTGCCCTGCTTGGCGACCTTCCCGACCGAGGTGATCCGTCCCTTGACGGTGTCGCCGGACGGCAGCTCGATCTCCACCGCGGCCCCCTTCTTCGCGAGCCGCTGGTACTGCACGTTCAGGTCGACGGTCACGACGCGGGTCGTCCCGGTGCAGGTGAGGACGGGGCCGCCGAGGCGGTCGCCGACGCTCGCCTTGCGCTCGGCCACCCGGATCCGGCCGGACGCGACGACGGCCGCCCCCGGCCGGACCGTGCCCGTCTCCTCGACGCCGAGGGCGTCCTGCCAGCGCTTCACGGCCGCGGCGGTGGCGGCGTTGTAGGTCTTGTCGACGGTGAACCCGGTGTAGCCGAGGGCCTGGAGGTTCCGTTCGAGCTGGAGGACGTCGGTGCCCTCCGTCCCCGCCGCGAGCGTCCGGTAGATCGGCAGCCTGCCGTACAGCAGCGGCACCGGCTTGTTGTCGACCCGGTACACCGGCCGTCCCCTGGGGATCACCGATCCGGCGCCGGGCAGCCAGGTGACCGTGCCGCGCCCGGCGGCGGAGACGGTGCGGGTGCCGCCGTAGCCGAGCGTGCCGTCCGCCTCCTGCGTCTCGACCAGCGTGGTCCGCTCGATCGCCGCCGTCGCGGGCGGCAGCGCACCGTGCGCGGCGGCCGGGGCGCCGCCGCCGCCGAGCCC
>NZ_BCQQ01000191.1 GCF_001552155.1 Actinomadura formosensis NBRC 14204
CCTCGCCCTCGAACTCGTCGAATCGCCCTCGCACCCTGGTGGCCATCGTGTGCCGGGCGACGAACCCGATCCGAGTGCGGACGGTATCGAGGACGTAGTCGCCCGTCAGCTCGCTGAGATCGGTCATGCTCGGTCACTCCCGTAGGGAAAAGAGGTGGTCGGGACTTCAATCTCCGGGCCGGATCGCGCTTCGTCCGAAGTTCGGTACGGCGGTGCCGACACCGGAGCACGTGGTGCCGCCTCTGCTCACGGTTCAGCGGTCCGACGACACAGCCACCCGGAATGTGAGGCGGGCACGCCGACCCCGCACTTGGTTGCGATGTCCCGCCGGACGAGTGGAAGCAGACGCGACCGAGGGAGCCGGGCTCATCGGACACGCCCTAGTGGGCGTCTGCGGACCGGGTGCCTTCTTCGGCGAGCGCCAGCGCGGCCCGTTCGGCTTCGCCTCGGCCTGGTCGAGTACCCCGGGCCGGGTCGGTGGTGATCGTCGTGGTTCTGCCGCTCTGGGCGGATCTGCCGTGGGCAGATCGGGCTATGGCCAGTGCGCGTGGTGGCGCAAAGTGAAGGCATGAGCGAGGAACAGAAAGTCCCGTTGTTCAACGAACGAATGCGGCGTGAGCTCTACCAGGAACGTGTTCTCGTGCTCGACGGCGCACTCGACGACGACAATGGCACGCTGCTGGCAACGCAGCTGATCACCCTGGCGAAAGAGGATTCGTCGTCCGATATCGCGCTGTGGATCCATTCCCCCGGCGGATCGGTGCCGTCGATGCTCGCGATCCGCGATGTCATTCGGCTCGTCCCGTGCGACGTGTCCACGATGGTGCTCGGCATCGCCTACAGCGCCGGCCAGTTCCTGCTGTCGTCCGGAACCCGCGGCAAGCGCCGTGCCATGCCGCACGCACGCGTGCTGATGCACCAGGGCTCCGCCGGCATCGCCGGCGCCGCCGTCGACATCGAACTGCAGGCGGGCGACCTGCGCCACACCCGCGACACGGTGCTCGGACTCATCGCCGAAGACACCGGCCAGCCCCTCGAACGGGTCTTCGAGGACTCGCTGCACGATCGCTGGTACACGGCGCAGGAAGCGCTCGAATACGGGTTCATCGACGGGATCGTCAGCAGTTTCGACGAAGTCATGCCCACCAGTCATCGACCCATCGGGCTCGGCTTCCCGTCCGAAGGAGCCGTCCGATGAGCACCTACACGATTCCGAACGTCATCGCGCAACATCCTCGCGGTGAACGGATCATGGACGTCTACTCGCACCTGCTGACGGAGCGGATCATCTATCTCGGCACCGCCATCGACGCGGGTGTCGCGAACGCTCTCGTCGCGCAGTTGCTGTACCTGGAATCCGACAGTCCCGACCGCGATATCCAGCTGTACATCAACTGCGAGGGTGGAGACCCGAGCGCGATGCTCGCCGTGTACGACACGCTGCGCTACATCCGTCCGCAAGTGGCGACGACGTGCGTGGGGCAGGCGGTCGCGGTCGGCGCCGTGCTCCTTGCCGCGGGCACTCCCGGCAAACGCGCCGCGCTGCCCCACACCCGCGTCGTCCTGCACCAGCCGGTGGGGCAGGGGCGAGGAGCGATCCCGGACCTCATTCTCCAGGCGGACGAGGTCGTCCGCGTGCGCGCGGACATCGAGAGCATCCTCTCCCGGCACACCGGGCGGGACGTGGCGACGCTGCGCGCCGACACGGATCGCGATCGTGTGTTCACCGCGACGGCGGCGCTGGACTACGGTCTCATCGACCATGTGATCGAGGAACGGCAACCGACCGCCGGGTAGGGAGAACCCGCCTATGCGGCCAGCGCGTAGGCGGCCCGGCAGGTCGGGGCCGCCGGAGCGGTTCCGATCGGCGCGGCCCGCAGGCTCGTGGCGACCTCAAGCGTCAGCTCACCGAGCGTCACGTCCAGGGCGCCGGCGACCGCGGCGATCATCTCGCTCGAAGGCTCCTTGACACCGCGTTCCATCTCGGAGAGGTACTGCGGCGAGACCCCGGCACGGCGGGCGGTCTCGATCAGTATCTCGCCGCGTTCGAGGCGCAGGCGCCTCAGGCACTGGCCGAGCGCGTCACGCCACAGCGGCTCCGCCGGCCGGCGGGGCGCGGTCGGCTCGTGCGGCGTCTCGCCGGCGGGTACGGGCGGGCGGGTGGTGTCGGGCATGCGCACATCGTAGGTCGGTGGCGCGGTCCGTTCCCATGCGTTCCGCCCACCGCAGAACAAGGGACGCCGTAGCAGCGGCCCTGGCCCTCGCCTGTCTTCGCCGTTCTGACGCGCGAGCGGCGGAGGGGTTGTCCCGCAAGCCACGACCGGCCACCGCCGAACCCTCCCCGCAACCGAACGGGTCCTAGTGATCAGGAATGTTCGGATATCGGAGGCGACATGGGGAGAAGATGGACAACTCTCGGGGTGATCGGCGTCGTGACCGTGGTGAGCGCGGTGGGCGGTGCGGGAGACCCGGCGGGGGCCGAACCGGGGCCGGGCGGTGCGCCGGCGCGAAGCGGGACGGCCCGGTCGGTGACGCTGCTGACCGGTGACAAGGTCTTACTGCGGCGGGCGGCGGACGGGACGGACGCGGTCGAGGTGCGCCACGGCCCCGGACGGGACCGGATCCGGTTCGGCATCACCGCTTACGGCGGCCAGGGCACCATGGTCGTCCCGTCCGACGCGCGGGCGCTGCTCGCGTCCGGCCGGCTCGACCCGCGCCTGTTCAACGTGACCCGGCTGCTGGCCTGCGGGTACGGCGACGCGTCCCGCGCCGACCTGCCCGTCCTGGTGCAGGGCGCCGCGCCGCGGGCCGCCGGCGGGACCGTGCGGACGGCCGAGGCGCCCGGCCTGGGCTTCACCGGGCTCAAGGTCGCCAAGAACCGGGCGCCGGACGTCTGGCGGTCGCTGACCGGCGGAACCGCCGGCATGCGCACGCTCGGGCCCGGCACGGCGAAGATCTGGCTCGACGGGAAGGTGCGCGCGCTCGACGACAAGAGCAACGGGCAGATCGGCGCCCCGGCCGCCTGGCGGGCGGGCTATACCGGCAAGTCCGTCGGGGTCGCCGTGCTCGACAGCGGATACGACCCCGGCCACCCCGACCTGAAGGGAGTGGTGACCGCCTCGAAGAACTTCACCTACGAGGCGGACGTCCGGGACCATCTCGGCCACGGCACGCACGTGGCCGCCACCGTCGCCGGTTCCGGTGCCGCCTCCCACGGCCGCTACCGGGGCGTGGCGCCCGGCGCCCGGCTGGCGATCGGCAAGGTGCTCGACGGCGAAGGCGTGGGCTACGACTCCGGCATCCTGGCCGGAATGGACTGGGCGGCCAGGACCGTGCACGCGAAGGTCGTCAACATGAGCCTCGGCGGAACGGACGAGCGCGGCCTCGACCCGGTCGAGCAGGCCGTGAACACGCTCAGCCGGCGGACCGGCACGCTGTTCGTGGTGGCGGCCGGCAACGAGGGTCCCGCCGCGGCGACGGTCGACTCCCCCGCCAGCGCGGACGCCGCGCTCGCCGTGGGCGCGGTGGACGGCCGGGGCCGGCTCGCCGGATTCTCCAGCCGCGGTCCCCGCAAGGGAGACTCGGCGGTCAAGCCCGACATCACCGCACCCGGCGTCGGCATCATCTCCGCCTGGGCCAAGGGCACCCCGGCCGCCGACCCGGTGGGCACCTCCTACCGGCGGGCGTCGGGCACGTCCATGGCCACGCCGCACGTCGCCGGGGCCGCCGCGATCGTGGCCCAGCGGCACCCCGGCTGGACGGGCGAGCAGATCAAGGCCGCGTTGATGAACACCGCCAAGCCCACCGCGGCGCCGTTCCTGCGGGGCGCGGGCCTGGTGGACCTCGCGCACGCGGTCAGCGAGCCGATCAGCACCTCCCAGGGTTCGCTCAACGCCTACCTGCGCTGGCCGCACACCGCGGGGCAGAGCACCGTCCGGACCCTCACCTACCGCAACGATGGGACGAGTCCGGCGACCCTGTCCCTGAACGTCCGGGCCGCCCGCCGCGGCGGCGGCGCCGCGCCCGCCGGCATGTTCGCCCTCTCGGCGAGAAGGCTGGCGGTGCCCGCACACGGGCAGGCTCAGGTCCGGCTGACGGTGAGGGCCGGCGGCGCCCGTGCGGGGGCCTACGCGGGCGCGGTGACCGCCACGCACGGCGGAGCCGGTACCGCGGTGCGGACCATCGTCGGCGCCTACGTCGAGCCGAAGGCCACCGACCTCACGGTGACCATGCTGGACCGGCGGGGCAAGGCGCCCCTCGACGACGGCCAGCAGACGATCGAGCTGACGAACATGCGGTCCGGCGAGGTCGACGAGGTGCCCCTGCGCAGGGGGAAGGCCCGGGTCCGCCTGCCGTCCGGCCCCTACTTCGTCGGCGCGACCGGGGAGAACGCCGCCTCCGACGGCTCACTGGTGCTGTCCCGGCCCCTCGACGTCCGCCCGGGGACGCAACGGCTGCTCCTGGACGGGCGCAAGGCCGTCCGCACCGGCCTGACCGTGGACGCTCCCGGCGTGACCATCTCCGACAGGGGCCAGTTCGTGCAGCTCGCCTACCGGCGGGGGAAGGTGCGCGCGGAGATGTACTTCGGCGGTGACCCGCTGTACGTCCTGCCGTTCCGCGCCGCCGGGACGACGTTCCTCGCGGAGTCCGACTGGGCCAAGACCGGCGAGTGCTACGCCGTGGCCGACGTGCATACCGGCGGGGTTCCCGCCAAGCTCGTCCGCAAGGTCGCGCGGAAGACCATGGCGGTCGTGCCGTCCGTCTACCGGGCTCCCGACAACGGGAAGGCGCAGCAGTACGCCACGCTCCTGCACGGCGTCCAGCTGCCCGGCTCCGCCGGCATCGTCCCCTACGACCCCTGCGCGACCGGCACCCTTCCGGCGAAGGTCAGCTACTACTTCTCTCCGCTGCCCGCCGGCGCCTCCTGGTGGCGGATGGCCTATTTCAACCACGCGGACCAGCGCAAACAGAGCGTTCAGCTCGCCCTGCCACGGAATTTCACCGGCCGCCGCCACCCGGTCGAAGTGTGGGGCGGCGCCGTGGCGGGGCCGTCGATCGCGATGGCCGGCGCCCGCCGCACCGGCAATGAGATGAACATCCCGCTGCCGTCCATGTTCTCCGACGGCGGCGGGCACCTCGGCGACAGCGACGGCCCCCACACGATCACCCTGGACGCCGACGGGCGGCGGATCGCGCAGGCGGCTGACACCTACGGGCTGACGGCCGGGGTGCCGGCCCGGGACGCCCGCTACACGCTGACCGTCGACCACCGCCGCGCGCTCCCGATGTCGACCCGCGTCACGTCGGTGTGGACGTTCCGTTCCGGCCCCGCCGGCCCCGCCGGGCGGGCGCTCCCGCTGCAGGCGGTGCGGTTCGCCCCGCCCGGACTGGACGGCCGCAACCAGGCGAAGGCGGGCACCACGCTGAACGTCCCGGTGCGCGTCGAGGGCACGACGACGGCGAAGGTGAAGCGGCTGACCGTCCAGGCGTCCTTCGACGACGGGCGGACGTGGACGCCGCTGCGCCCGCGCCCGGCCGGCGGCGGCTGGCAGGTCGCCGTCACCAACCCGGGACACGCCGGATTCGTCTCCCTGCGCGCCACCGCGCAGGACCCGGCGGGCGACACGGTGACGCAGACGATCCTGCGCGCTTACGCCGTGACCTGAGGTCTGGCCAGTCGAGCTCGCGGCCCATGCCCGCGTAGCACCACTGACGGCCCGCGCCCGGGGGGAGGGACGCCCCCGGGCCGGGCTCGTGGGGCCGTGCATTGTCAAACCTCGTCCGTGCAGGTCAGGCGGCCTGCCGGATCGGGCCGCGGTGATCGTGCGGGGCCGGTCCGGGCGCGGCTCATCCGGCAGGTCCTCCGGCCGGCCGGCCGGGAACCGCGAACGCCGGTCGACCGGCTTGTCGGGGGGAGGCCGGGGGGTTCGGCAGGAGCGGGCCGGCCAACGCCGTCGTGATGACGGCCATCAGCACCATCATGGTGAACATCTGGTCGTCGAGGATCCCCAGACCGACGCCCGCGTTGAGGATGATCAGCTCTGTCAGGCCGCGCGTGTTCACCAGCAGGCCCAGGGTGCCGGCCTCGCGCCACGGCATCCCGGTGAGCCTTCCGGGGATCGCCGCGCCCAGTATCTTGCCGGCACAGGCAACGAGAACGATGGCGACCAGTTCGACGGCTCCGAGGCCGGAAATGGCGCTGATATCTACGTTCAGGCCGGTCACGATGAAAAAGACCGGAAGCAGTACCATGCTGATTCCGTCGAACGGCTGCTTGACGCCGTCGGCCAGTGTCTCGAACGGCTTGCGCGGCATGATGAAGCCGAAGGCGAAGGCACCGAAAACGGCATGGATGCCGATCCACGTGGTGGCGTACGACGACAGGAAGAGCCCGGCGACGAGCACGATGACATAGACCGGCGGCATCCGGTTACGGACCATCCGGCGGGTCAGGTAGGCCAGCAGCGGGCGCATGACCAGCGCCATGACGGCCACGTACAGCACCGACAGCGCGCCGATCTGCACCATGTCCTTCACGGTGCCGCCCGCGGTGACGATCGCCGCGGTCAGCGCAAGCAGGCACCACGCCAGCACGTCGTCGAGGGCCGCGCTGGCCAGCGCGAGAGCGCCGACGCGCGTGCCCATCATCCGGTGTTCGGTCAGCATCCGGGCCAGCACGGGAAACGCCGTGATGGACATCGCCGCACCCATGAACAACGCGAACGCGGTGAAGGGGACATGGTCGCCCTTCACCGTGTCGTGGTAGGGGTACAGCATCGCGGCGAGGCCGGCACCCAGCCCGAAGGCGAGGGCAGTGGAGCTGATCGAGATCGCGCCCGCCGCCCCGCGCCGCCCCCGCAGAAGCCCTTTGTCGAATTCCCAGCCGATTTGGAACATGAAGACGAGCAGGCCGACCTGCGCGATCGCCGACAGGTACGCCCGCGTCTCAGCCGGGAAGATGTGCGCGGTGAGGTCGCCCGGAAGCAGCCCGAGAAGGCTGGGGCCCAGCGCGATACCGGCGACGATCTCACCGACGACCGGCGGTTGTCTCAGATACCGGGCCAGCCGGCCGAGAACGGCGCCGGTCAGCAGGACGATGGCGATATCGGCCATCACGACCGCAATCACCAGATCGGAATGCTGAGCGAGACTCTTCATCAAAGGCTCCCCGGAAATGCCTGCCGATACTGCGCACTAACGTGGCGCACGCCAGGTCCGTCAGCGTGATGATGTGCTGGTGATGCCACTCCCACGATCGGTTCCGTGGAGGGTGAGATCGTCCGCGAAGCGGCGGATGGGCCTCGTGAAGCAGGTCATCCAGGGGACGCTGTGGATCCGGGGACGACCGCGCTGTCCCGGTCGGTGAGTGCGTCGTCCTCGGCACCGGCTCTCGACCGGCCCGCGGCGAGGTAGAAGGCCGACGCGGCGAAGACGGCGATCATGGCGAGGAGGATGAGGCGGTAGTCGATATAGGCGACCATCGCGGCGCCATACGCGATGGACAACATCTGCGGCGTGTTGGTCAGGACGTCGAACGCCGCATAGGTCCGGCCGAGCAGCTCACTCGGCGTCCGCCGCTGGAGCAGCGTGGTGAACCCGACGATCGCCCACGGCAGGCCGAAGCCGACGAGCAGGACCCCGGCCAGGACGGCGGCC
>NZ_BCQQ01000192.1 GCF_001552155.1 Actinomadura formosensis NBRC 14204
CGGCGTGGCCGCGGCGACCCTCGCCGCCGCTCCCGCCACGCCCACCGCGACCGCCGCTCCCGCGGCGCACGCCGCGCCGGCCGCTCCCGCTGGCATCGCGGCGTCGCTGGAGCATCGGCTCGGCACCCACACCGCGGGTTCCTATATCAGAGGCGGCAAGCTGGTCGTCACCGTCACCGACGCCAAGTCGGCGCAGACCGTCCGCGCCGCGGGCGCCGTCCCGCAGACCGTCGCGCGCAGCGGCACCGACCTGAACAAGGTCATGGCGGCGCTCAAGCGCGAGGCGACCGTGCCCGGCACGGCCTGGGCCGTGGACCCGGCCTCCAACCAGGTCGTCCTCAGCATGGACGGCACGGTCAAGGGCGCGAAGCTCAAGAAGGTGAAGGCCGCCGCGGCCCGGCAGGGCGCGGCCGTCCGCACCGAGAAGGTCGCCGGGCAGTTCCGCACGTTCACCCTCGGCGGCGAGGCCATCTACACCGGCGGCGCCCGCTGCTCGCTGGGCTTCAACGTCCAGAGCGGCGGCACGTACTACTTCGTCACCGCCGGGCACTGCACCAACATCGGCTCGACCTGGACCGACCGGTCCGGGCGGACGCTGGGCAACACCGTCGCCAGCAGCTTCCCGGGCAACGACTACGGGATCGTGCAGTACAACTCGACGCCCGCCGACACCCAGGGCGCCGTCAGCCTCTACGGCGGCACCCAGGACATCACCGACGTCGGGAGCGCCACGGTCGGGCAGACCGTGTACCGCAGCGGCAGCACCACCGGCCTGCACAGCGGCCGGGTCACCGCGCTGAACCAGACGGTGAACTACTCGCAGGGCAGCGTCAGCGGACTGATCCGCACCACGGTGTGCGCGGAGCCGGGCGACAGCGGCGGCTCGCTGTTCGACGGGTCGAGCGCGCTCGGCCTGACCTCGGGCGGCAGCGGCAACTGCAGCTCGGGCGGGACGACGTTCTTCCAGCCGGTCGCCGAGGCGCTCAACAGCTACGGGCTGAGCGTCTACTGATCCCGCGGCTTCCGTGACAGGCGGGCCGTCCCCATCCGAACTCCGTGGGGGCGGCCCGTCGCACGTCCGGGCCGGCGGGCGGGGGCTCAGCCGGTGGCCGGGACCTCCAGGGTGCGGTGGATCTCGGCGATGACCGCGGACTGCTGATCGGTCAGGTAGAAGTGGCCGCCCGGCAGCACCTTGAGCGCGAACCGCCCGCCCGTGACCTCGCCCCAGCCGCGCGCCTGCTCCTCGGTCACGTGCGAGTCGGCGTCCCCGATGATCGCGGTGACCGGGACGGTCAGCCGCGTCCCGTCCCGGTGCGCGTAGTCCTCGATCAGCGTGAAGTCGTTGCGGACGTACGGCAGGACCAGCTCGCGCAGTTCCGGGTCCCGCAGGGCATCGGCATCGGTGCCGCCCAGCTTGATCATCTCCTCGACCACACCGTCGTCGTCCCTGCCGGACACGCGGTCGGCGCCGCGGTCGTGCGGCGGCCGGGCCCCGGAGGCGAACACGTGCACGGGGGCGCTGCCCCGCTCCTGCAGCAGCCGCGCCACCTCGTAGGCGAGGACGGCGCCCATGCTGTGCCCGAACAGCGCGGCGGGACGGTCCGTCAGCGGGGCCATCGCACCCGCGATGAGGCGGGCGAGCTGGTGGGCGTCGGTGACGAACGCGTCCGCCATCCGGTCGGCGCGGCCCGGGTACTGGACGGCGTGCACCTCGACGGCCGGGCTGATCTCCTTCGCCCACGGCCGGTAGAACACCGCCGACCCGCCCGCGTGCGGCAGGCAGAACAGCCGCATCGACGCCCAGGGGCGCGTCTCGGTACAGCGGAACCAGGTCACGTGATCAACTCCTCCTGCTCGTTCCGGCGGGAGGCCGTGCGCGGGTCGTGCGGCAGTGGCCACGGCGCGACCCTCGGGTCCGGGACGAGCTTGGGCGCAATGGTCTCCGCGGCCACCTTAAAGCCCCGCCGCCGGTAGTTGGCGATCGCGTTCGGATGGTCGAGGCTGCTGGTGCGCAGCCACACCCGGGAGGCGGGGCCGCAGTCCGCGGCCCACAGCTCGCCGCGCTGCCAGGCGCGGCGTGCGCACTGCTCGACGAGGTAGCCGCCGTAGCCGCGGCCGACGAACGCGGGGGTGAGGCCCACCAGGTGGATCTCGGTGTCCCCGCCGGGCTGCGCCTCGATCTCGAAGAAGCCGGCGACGGTGCCCTCGGCCATGGCGATCCACGTGCTCAGCTCGGGCCGCTCCACCCAGGCCCGCCACTGCTCGTACGTCCAGGGGAAGCGGTCCGTCCAGCAGACGCGGGCGCCGACCGTCGCGTACAGGGCGCGGTTGACGTCCGCGGACGGCAGCGCGGCCAGCGTGAACGTCATCTCGACGCCCGGCAGCGGCGCGGGACGCAGGTCCGCCGCATCGAGCATCTCCATCTCCCACTCGGTGACCGAGGGGATTTCGAGATCAGCCACCCATCGCCTCGATGAGGCTCTTGGGCCGCATGTCCGTCCAGTTCTCGTTGATGTAGTCGAGGCACGCCTGCCGGGTGTCCTCGTCCTTGGCCACCGTCCAGCCGGGGGGGACCTCGGCGAAGGACGGCCACAGCGAGTGCTGGCCCTCGTCGTTGACGAGGACGACGTACGTGCCGTCGGGGTCCTCGAACGGGTTGCTCATCTGTCTCCCTTTCACTGGCTGCTGTGCAGCTTGTCGAGTTTGGCGGCCAGGACGGCGCCCATCTCGGCGGCCGGGTCCGGCTCCATGAGCAGGTGGTGGTCGATGTCGATCGGGTAGTCCTCGATCCCGCCCTCGACGAGCGGGCCCCAGTTGGACCGTCCGGTGGGCGAACCGCCGGTGCGGCCCCGCAGCGCGGTGAAGAACACGATGTCGCCGCGGAACCGGCCGGGGCGGTACTCCTCGGCCTGCCGGAGCCCGTTCTCGTAGTTGCGGTAGACGTTGACGAGGTCGTCCTCGCCGAGGGTGGCGAGGGCGTCGTCGCGGTCGGCGAGCACCGCCATGATCTGGGCCATGTTCGGGTTGCCGTCCTCGGCGACCATCGTCGCGTCGATGCCGATGGACTCCAGCAGTTCGGGGAGGACCTCGCGCCGCTCGGATTCGAGGTCCTGGCCGTGGTAGGCGTCGATGAGGGCGAGCAGGCCGACGCGCTCGCCGGCGGCCTGGAGCCGGACGGCCATCTCGTAGGCGACGAGCCCGCCGAGCGACCAGCCGGCGAGGTGGTAGGGGCCGCGCGGGCGGACGGCCCGGATCTGTGCCAGGTAGTCCTCGGCCATCTCCTCGATGGAGCCGGGCAGCTCGGTCCGCGTGAACGCGCGGGCCTGCAGCCCGTAGATCGGCTGGTCGGGGCCGAGGTGCCGCTGGAACTGCAGGTAGCCCCAGGCCAGGCCGCCCGCCGGGTGGACGAAGAAGACCGGCGGGCGGGTGCCCGAGGTGCGGATGGGCAGCAGGACCTCGAAGCCGAGCCTGTCTTCGGGGGCGCCGGCCCGGGTCAGCGCCTCGACGGTCTGGTGGGTGAACACGTCGCGCGGGGTGAGCTCGATGCCCGCCCGGCGGGCGCGGGTGACGAGCTTCAGCGCGGCGATGCTGTCGCCGCCGAGGTCGAAGAAGCTGACGTCGGCGCCGACACGGTCGAGGCCGAGGACGTCCGCGACGATCCCGCAGAGCCGCTCCTCGTCGGGTGTGCGGGGGGCGCGTCCCGCGGCGGCCTCGCCGTAGTCGGGCGCGGGCAGGGCGCGCCGGTCGAGCTTGCCGGTCGGGCCGACGGGGAAGGTGTCGAGCCGGACGAACGCGGCGGGCACCATGTACTCGGGCAGCCGGTCCCGGACGAACTCGCGGAGCCCGTCCACCATGCGCTCTTCACCGTGGGGTTCAGAGGGGTCGTCCCCCCTGGCGGACAGGGCCGGTGCGATGACGTAGGCGACGAGGGTCTTGACGCCGGGGGTGTCCTCGCGGGCGATGACGGCGACGTTCGCGACGGCGGGGTGGGCGGCGACGGCGGCCTCGATCTCGCCCAGTTCGATGCGGAACCCGCGGATCTTGACCTGGAAGTCGGCGCGGTCGACGTACTCCAGGTTCCCGTCGGCCCGCCACCGGACCAGGTCGCCGGTCCGGTACATGCGGTCGCCGGGCGCGCCGAACGGGTCGGCGACGTAGCGTTCGGCGGTGAGGGAGGGCCGGCGCAGGTAGCCGCGGCCGAGCCCGGCGCCCGCGATGTACGCCTCGCCGACCACGCCGGGCGGGACGGGCCGCAGCCCCTGGTCGAGCACGTACACGCGCATGTCGTCGATGGGGCGGCCCAGCACGGCGGACGTCTCGGACGGGTCGGCGAGCGGCGCCCGCAGCCCGGTCACGGTGGTGTAGGTGGTGGCCTCGGTCGGCCCGTACACGTTGCCGACCTCGGTGTCCGGGCAGGCGGCGAGGACCTTGCGGATCGCGGCCGGCGAGCCGGCCTCGCCGCCGGTCAGGACCTCGCGGAGGCGCGCGAACGCGTGCGGCCGCTCGTCGGCGACCAGGTTGAACAGGGTGGTGGTGAGGAACAGGCCGGTGAGGTCCTCGGCGGCGATGATCTCTTCGAGCGCCTCGCCGTTCAGGTGGCCGGGCGGCGCGACGACGGCCGTGCCGCCGTGCAGCAGCGGCGTCCAGATCTCGTAGATCGACGCGTCGAACGCGTGCGGCGAGTGGACGAGCACCCGGTCGTGGGCGCCGCCGCGCAGCCGGCCGTCGGTGGCGAGGTCGAGGGCGTCGCGGTGCCGCAGCATGACGCCCTTGGGGACGCCCGTGGAGCCGGAGGTGAACAGCACGCAGGCGAGCTGCTCGGGATGGCAGGGGACGCCGGGGTCGGTGGCGGGCCGGGCGCCGGTCTCCGGGTCGTCGTCCACGACGAGCACCGTCGCGGACGTCTCCAGATCGGCCACGCGGTGCCGCATCGGCGTGTTGACGACGAGCACGGGCGCGTCGACCTCGGCGACCGCCCACGCCATCCGCTCGGCCGGGTAGCTGCGGTGGATGGGCGCGTAGGCCCCGCCCGCCTTGAGGATCGCCAGCGAGGCCACCACGGTGTCGGCGGATCTTTCGAGCAGCACCGCGACCGGGGTGTCCCGCCCGACGCCGAGCCCGATCAGCCGGTGCGCGAGACGGTTCGCCCGCTCGTCCAGCTCGGCGAATGTGATCGGCTTCCCGGCGGCGCGGACGGCGGTGGCGCCGGGGGTTCGGGCCAGCTGTTCGGCGAAGCGGGAGGTGAGGGTCTGCGGGCGGCGGCCGGTCCGCGGGCCCTGCCAGGTCTGGAGGACCCTGGTGCGTTCGTCGTCGTCCAGGACGGCGATGCGGCCGAGCGGCAGGCCGGGGCGGTGGGCGATCGCTTCGAGGATGCGGGTGAGGCGGCGCATCAGGCGCGCCGCGTCGTCCCCGGCGAACAGGTCGGTGCGGTGGTCGATGCGCAGGGACAGGGCACGCCCCGGGACGGCGGCGAACGTCAGCGGGTAGTGGGTGGCGTCGTAGCCGTCGACGGCGTGGAGGGTGAGGCCGCCGAGGTCGGTCCCGGCGGCGTCCGGGTCGAACGGGTAGTTCTCCAGGACGGTCATGGTGTCGAACAGCGTCCCGGCGCCGGTGAGGCGCTGGATGTCGGACAGGCCGAGGTGGTGGTGCTGCATCAGCGCGGCCTGCTCGTCCTGGAGGCGGGTCAGGGCCTCGGCGACGGTGTCGGCGGGCCGGACGCGGGCGCGGATCGGCAGGGTGTTGATGAACAACCCGATCATCTGCTCGACGCCGGCCAGTTCCGGCGGGCGGCCGGACACCGCGGCACCGAACACCACGTCGCTGGAGCCGGTGAGGCGGCCGAGCAGGGTCCCCCAGGCGAGTTGCAGGACGGTGTTGAGGGTGACGCCCTGGGCGCGGGCGCGCGCGCTGAGCGCCGAGGTGAGTTCTTCGGTGAGGCGGGTCCGGACGCGTCCGGGGGCGCCGGTGCCGGGTTCGGGGGCGCCGGGCACGACGAGGGTGGGTTCGTGGACGCCGTCGAGGGAGCGGCGCCAGGCGTCCTCGGCCGCGGAACGGTCCTGGGCGGCGAGCCACGCCAGGTAGTTCTTGTACGGGGTGACGCGCGGCATGCCGCTGTCGTCTCCCTCGGCGAGGTAGAGCGCGAACAGTTCGGTCTGCAGGACGGGCGTGGACCAGCCGTCGAGGAGGATGTGGTGGTTGGTGAACACCATGCGGTGCAGGCCGTCCGCCAGCCTGATGAGCAGGAAGCGCAGCAGCGGCGGCCTGGTCATGTCGAACGGGCGGGCGCGCTCGGCGTCGGCCAGCCGGCGGGCCTGCGCCTCGCGGTCGGCTTCGGGCAGCCCGGACAGGTCCTCGTCCCGCCACGGCAGCCTGACCGTGCGGTGGACGACCTGGACCGGTGACCCCTCCTTGCGTTGCCGGAACCCCGCGCGCAGGTTGGCGTGGCGGCGCAGGAGGGTCGCGGCGGCGGCCTTCAGCGCGTCCACGTCAAGGGGGCCGCGCAGGTCGAACACGATCTGCGCGGTGTAGACGTCGCGGCCCGAGTCGTAGAGGGCGTGGAAGAACAGTCCCTGCTGCAACGGGGACAGCGGGAGGATGTCCTCAAGCTGCGACTTGCTCAATCCAGCTCCCATTCACCGTCGAGCTCGGCGGCGAGCTCGTCGATCTCGTCCTGGCTGACGTCCACCAGGGACAGGTCGGATGGGGTGAACCCGCCGACGGGCCCGCCCCCGGCGCCGGCGGCGACGTGGGCGACGAGGCCGCGCAGCGCGGTGAACCAGCGCTCCGCGAGGTCCTCGATCGCGGCGTCGTCGAACAGCCCGCCCGCCCATGTCCAGGTCGCGGACAGTTCGGGGCCGTCCGGCAGGTCGCGGGTGTGCGCGTTGACCTCGATGGCGTGGACGAGGCCGAGTGCCGCGTCCTGCCCAGGGCCGAGGGCGTCGCCGTCGGCCTGGTCCGCCGGCCCCCAGTCGGTGGCCTCGGGCACGGCGGAGCGGCCGAGGTAGTTGAACCCGATCTGCGGGTGGGCGCGCAGCCGCGCCCCGGCCGCCGGGTTGAGGTAGCGGAGCAGCCCGTACCCGATGCCGTTGTCGGGGATCTCGCGGAGCTGCTCCTTGACCCGCTTGAGCGCGGTGCCGACGGCCTGGCCGCCGTCGCGGACGTCGGTGGGCTCGACCCAGCCGGCGTCCAGGCGGACCGGGTGGATGGAGGTGAACCAGCCGACGGTGCGGGACAGGTCGACGCCGGGGACGATCTCCTCGCGGCCGTGCCCTTCGAGGCCGATGAGGACGGCCGTCTCGTCGGACACGCCGCGTTCACGCCGCCATTCGGCGACGGCGAGCGCGAGGCCGGTGAGCAGGACGTCGTTGGCGCGCCCGTGGAACGCGGCCGGAACCTCGGTGAGGAGGGGCTCGGTGACGCCGGCGGGCAGGTCGAGGGTGAGATGCCTCGCCGCCCCGAACGTGTCGGCCGCCGGGTCGAGCGGGCGGGAACCGAGCACCGGGTCGGGGGTGGCGAGAACGTCGTCCCACAGCGGCAGCTCGGCCGTGCGGGCCGGATCGGACGCCTCGGCGGCGAGGCG
>NZ_BCQQ01000193.1 GCF_001552155.1 Actinomadura formosensis NBRC 14204
CGCGGGCGCGGCGCTGCGCCTGGATGGCGAGTTCGCAGGTCAGGTCCACCCAGGGGGAGAACAGGGCGAGCCCGGCGGGGATCGGCAGGCCGAGCCGGCACAGCTCGCCGGCGAGCGCGGCGGCGAGGTGCCCGCCGGCCGAGTCGCCCGCGACGACGATGCGGGAGGCGGGAATGTTCCGCGCGAGCAGCAACCGGTAGGCGCTGACGGCGTCCTCCAGCGGCGCCGGGAACGGATGCTCGGGCGCGAGCCGGTACCGGGGCGCGAGGACGGGCAGGCCCGTGTCGTGCGCGAGCCGCGAGGTGATCGGACGGTGCGTGCGCGGCGAGCAGACCACGTAGCCGCCGCCGTGCAGGTACAGGATGGCGCCGTCGGCCTTTCCCTCCGGGACGTCCCGGGGGATGACCCACTCGCCCCTGATCGGACGCTCGTCGCCGTCGCCGTCGCCGTCCGCGGACCGCTCGTTGAGTCCCTCGATCCGGACACCGGAGCCCGGCCGCAGCAGCAGCGACGCGGCGTCGACCGTGGAGCGGGCGGTGCGGATGCCGGTGGCGTGGCCGGGGAGGTAGTGCAGAAGCGGACGGACGCCCAGACGCAGAGCGCCGCTGATTGCTCGGCTGCGAACGCTCGGGCTGTCCATCTGACCCCCCTTTGATATTTCGCGTTGTCTGACCTGTATGCCCCGTTTTACGGAGTAATTCACGTCACAGTTTCGTACTGAATCCTTGAAGACCGCAGCGGCGGCCGGGCAGGGCGTGTGAGCCGGGCCACGTGACGGGCGCGATACCGTGAGGTCATGAGCAGTCCCGCGCCGTCCCCGCGCTCCGGTCCCGAGAACTGCGGGCTTGAGATCTTCTGGGACGAGCGGCTCATCTCCTACGACTTCGGCCCCGGCCACCCCATGAACCCCGTGCGCGTCGAGCTGACGATGGCGCTGGCCCGGGAGCTCGGCGTCCTGGACCGTCCCAACGTGCGGGTCTCGGCGTTCGAGGCGGCGGGCGACAAGCTGCTCCGGCTCGTCCACGAGGAGTCCTACATCGCGGCGGTCAAGCAGGCCGGCGCGACCGGGCTGCCCGAGATCCGGCACGGCCTCGGCACCCCCGACAACCCGGTCTTCCTCGGCATGCACGAGGCGTCCGCCCTGGTCGCCGGCGCTTCGGTCGCCGCCGCCGAGGCGGTCTGGACGGGCCGCGCCGAGCATGCCGCGAACATCTCCGGCGGCCTGCACCACGCGCTGAGCGGCGCCGCCAGCGGGTTCTGCGTCTACAACGACCCGGCGATCGCGATCGCCTGGCTGCTGGAGAACGGCGCCGAACGCGTCGCCTACGTCGACATCGACGTCCACCACGGCGACGGCGTGCAGGACGCCTTCTACGACGACCCGCGCGTCCTGACGATCAGCCTGCACGAGACGCCGCGCACGCTGTTCCCGGGCACGGGCTTCCCGGACGAGACGGGCGCGGACGGCACCTCCGTCAACATCTCCCTGCCGCCCGGTACCGGCGACCGGCAGTGGCTGCGCGCGTTCGACGCGATCATCCCGCCGCTGCTGCACCGGTTCCGGCCGGACGTCCTCGTCACCCAGCAGGGCGCGGACGGGCACGCGCTCGACCCGCTCGCGCACCTCCTCCTCAGCGTGGACGGCCAGCGGACGGCCTACGCGCTGCTGCACCGGCTGGCGCACGAGACGGCGGGCGGCCGCTGGGTGCTCACCGGGGGCGGCGGCTACGAACTGGTGCAGGTGGTGCCGCGCGCGTGGACGCATCTGCTGGCGGAGGCCGCGGGCGGGCCGATCGCGCCGGACACCGAGACCCCGCGGGAGTGGCGCGACTTCGTCCGGCGGCGGACCGAGGAGATCGCCCCGCGCCGGATGACGGACGGAACGCAAGTGGTGGAGGTCAGCAGGTGGGGGAACGGCTACGACCCGAGCAGTCCCATCGACCAGGCGGTGCTGGCGACGCGGCGGGCGGTGTTCCCCGAGCACGGCCTCGACCCGCTGACGGACGAGTGACCCCCGCGCCGGGCAGGGACGAGCTGCGCGCCCACCTCGTCCGCACGATGATCGCGGGCGATGTCGCGACACCGCGCCAGAACAACCTGCTGCACTACCGGCGGATGGCCGCCGGCAACCCGTACTACCAGTTCGGCCTGGAGTTGAAGCCGTCGTGGACGGAGCGGACCGTGCTGGAGATGATGGTCGAGCGGTGCGGAGTCAGCCCCGACCCCAGGCATCTGTACGGCGACGACACCATCGATCCCGACATCACGCTCGACACGCTTGAGGCGATGGGCGACCGCATCGGCCTCGCGGCCCGCCGCAGGGAGAACGTGGTCATCGCGACCGGTCACCCGGCCACGCTGACGCCGCTCTACCAGGCGGTGGCGCGTGCGCTGACCGAGGCGGGCTGCCGGGTGCTGACGCCCGCGACCGGCTGGACGTATGAGATCGAGACCGGGTACGGCGGCCTGGACCTGCGCCGCCTCGTCTACGCCGAGCACGGTGTCGCGATGCTGGAGGGCGACGACTACCGGACCCACCACACGCACGACCCGCACCCGATGGAGGCCATGCTCCGGGAGCTGTCCCCTAGCGCTTCCGGGGAGTCGGTGGAGGCTAAACCTGATATTTGGCCGGATCTGGCCATCGCTGATCACGGCTGGGCCGGAGCCGCCGGTCAGGCCGGCATCGACACCGTGGGGTTCGCGGACTGTAACGACCCCGCGCTGTTCGCCGGGGCCGCCGAGGGCAAGATCGATGTCGTCGTCCCGCTCGACGACGGTGTCTCCCCGCGCCACTACGCGCCGCTGACCGCCTACATCCTTGATCGGGCGGGGCTGGCCCCGGCGAGCTGAGCCCCGTCCCAGCCCGCGCCCGGCCGACCGGTGCCCGTCCGGCATGTCACAGGGGGTGACAAGGCCGCCGTAACGGGACGGATGAGCTTGTGCGACGCCATCGAGGGCAGCGGAACCGCAGGTCAGTGCGGGATCCTGGTTGACGACCGTTCGTTGTGACACGGATAGTGCCGTTACGTCCACGTTGAGTATGGAATCGACACTGTATCCCCACGGTCAGGTCGGGATACGGAAATGTGCGGAACTCCCCTCTTGCGACTGCCGGTGCGCGATTTACGCTGGAGGAAGTACACGTGCGTGATCGAAGTCACCCGAAGGGCTGTGCGCGGCACGTGTGGAAGAGGGCGTCCGATGAACTCAGGCGAGCGACCTCTGAGTGAGGTCAGGTTCCTGACCGTGGCCGAAGTGGCCTCGGTGATGCGGGTGTCCAAGATGACCGTCTACCGCCTCGTCCACTCGGGCGAGCTTCCCGCGATCCGCGTGGGCCGCTCGTTCCGGGTCCCCGAGCAGGCCGTTCACGACTACCTGCGCGACGCGTACATCGAAGCCGGATAACGGGTAAGGGCGGGGCATGAGCCATGACCCCGCCCCGTACTCCGCACCCGGCCGCGCAGGGGGCCTCGGGGCGATCCCCAGGGACCGCCCCGGAGCCGGGGACGCAGGACGAGGACCGGCCGGCGGCCTCGCGGCCGCCGGAGCCGGTACCGGGGGAGCGGGGGCAGCGCCTCCGCCGTCCCCGGCCCGGCGGGACGGTCCGGACACCGAGCGGGACGGGCGGCGACCGCCCGCCCCGGTTCGGCGGTGCCCGGCGCCGTGCGAGGCGCGGTGCCGGATGCCGCAGGTCGGTCCGCGATGCGATGCGGCCGGCCGCGAGCCGCCTCCGCGGCGCCATGAGGCGGGCCGAGGCATGATCTCCGCCCGTTCGGCGGTAGTCTTGTGCGACCGACCGTGCACGCTTCATGGGCCATGCTCGCCCGCGGCACGTTCGTCTCCTGCACATCACCCGATACGCCGAGCGAGGTCTCGTGGGCTCTGTCATCAAAAAGCGCCGCAAGAGAATGGCCAAGAAGAAGCACCGCAAGCTGCTGAAGAAGACGCGAATCCAGCGCCGCAACAAGAAGTGAGCCCGTAGGGGGTGGAGCGCACGGTGTCCTCCATGCCCGTCGCCGCGGCCCGTGTCGTCCTCGTCACGGGCGTCTCCCGTTTCCTGGGGGCGCGGGTCGCGAACGCGCTGCAGGCGGAGCCCGGGATCGAACGGGTCATCGGGGTGGACACGGTGCCGCCCGCCGAGTCCCTCGGCCGCACCGAGTTCGTCCGCGTCGACATCCGCACGCCCGGCATCGCGAAGATCATCGCGTCGGCGGGGGTGGACACGGTGGTGCACCTCAACCTGGTGACCTCCTCGGCCGCCCCGCGGGCGAAGGTGAAAGAGCTCAACATCATCGGGACGATGCAGCTGCTCGCCGCCTGCCAGCGCTCACCGGACATGCGCAAGCTCGTCGTGCGGTCCTCGGCGGCCGTCTACGGGTCCTCGCCGATGGACCCGGCGGTCTTCACCGAGCGCGACGAACCGGCCGAGCCGCCGAGGAGCGGCTACGCCAAGGACGCGGTCGAAGTCGAGGGCTACGTCCGCGGGCTGATGCGGCGCCGCTCCGACCTGACCGTGTCGGTGCTGCGGTTCGCGAACCTCCTCGGCCCGGGCGTGGACTCGCCGTTCACCCGCTACCTGCACCTGCCGGTCGTCCCGACGGTGCTGGGCTTCGACCCGCGGCTCCAGTTCGTCCACGAGGACGACGGCGTCGAGGTGCTGCGGCGCATGACGGTCGAGGCGCATCCCGGCTGCTACAACGTCGCCGGGGACGGCGTGCTGCTGCTGTCCCAGGCGCTCCGTCGCGCCGGACGGCCGTACCTGCCCGTCCCGTCGCCGTCCCTCTCGGTGCTCGGCGACATGGGACGCCGCTTCGCGGGCCTGTCCGGGTTCTCGCCCGAACTGCTGCGCTGGCTGACGTACGGGCGGGTCATCGACACCACCGCCCTGGAGACCGAGCTGGCGTGGCGCCCCAAGTACAGCTCCGAGGCCGCCTTCGCCGACTTCGCCGCCGCCCAGGGCCTCACCCACAACCGGCTGACGCACCTGCTCGGACGCGCCTGAAAGGGGAGCCCGCGATGTTGAACGCCCGCCACGCGGACGACGACGAGGACGCGCAGGTCATCCCGCTGTCCCCGGACCGCCAGGACTCCGCCGGCGACTCCCCCGCCGGGCCCGGCCTCCTCGAACGCGGCATCGCCTCCGGGCTGGCGTTCCTGCGCCGCCGCCTGGCCGGCGACTACGAGGTGGACGAGTTCGGCTTCGACCCCGAGTTCACCTCCACGGTCCTGCTGCCGCCGGCCCGCGCCCTCTACGAGCACTGGTTCCGCGTCGAGCTCTGCGGGCTGGAGAACGTCCCCGAGGACGGTGCCCTGCTCGTCGCCAACCACTCGGGCACGATCCCGCTCGACGCGCTGATGCTGTCGGTCGCGCTGCACGACCACGCCGACCGGCAGATCCGCCTCCTCGGCGCCGATCTCGTCTACCAGATCCCGATGCTCGGCCACCTGGCCCGCAAGGCCGGCCACACCCTCGCCTGCCAGGCCGACGCCACCCGGCTCCTCGCCAAGGGCGAGCTCGTCGGCGTCTTCCCCGAGGGTTTCAAGGGCGTCGGCAAACCCTTCTCCGACCGCTACAAGCTGCAGCGCTTCGGCCGCGGCGGTTTCATCGGCACCGCGCTGCGCGCCGGCGTCCCGATCGTCCCCTGCGCCATCGTCGGCGCCGAGGAGATCTACCCCAAGATCGCCGACCTGCGTCCGCTGGCCCGGCTGCTCGGCCTTCCGTACTTCCCGATCACCCCGACGTTCCCGCTGCTCGGCCTCGCCGGCCTCGTCCCGCTCCCGTCCAAATGGGTGATCCAGTTCGGCGAGCCCATGACGCTGGACGGCTACGAGGCCGACGACGCCGACGACCCCATGACGGTCTTCGAGCTCACCGACCACGTCCGCGAGAACATCCAGCACATGCTCTACGAGGCCCTCCTGCGCCGCGGCCCCGCCTTCCTGTGACCGGCGAGCCGAGCGGCTCGTCCGTGATCGCCTGCGCCGGCCCGCGCGTCCCTAAAGTAGGCGCATGCCGCTCCGAAGCCGGATGGTCGCCCGTGACCTGGCCGAACCGCACCGCGTGTCCAGCCCGCTGGAGCTGCTGTTCGACCTGACGTTCGTCGCCGCCGTGTCCCAGGCCTCCGGGCGCCTCGCCCACGCCACGGGGACCGCGCACACCGGGGACGCCATCGCGCCGTTCCTCATGGTGTTCTTCGCCATCTGGTGGGCGTGGATGAACTTCACCTGGTTCGCCTCCGCGTACGACACCGACGACGTCCCGTACCGCGTCATGACGTTCGTGCAGATGGCGGGCGTCCTCGTCCTCGCGGCAGGGGCGCCCGCCGCGTTCGACGGCGACTTCACCACGGTCACCCTCGGCTACCTCGTCATGCGCGTCGGCCTGGTGAGCCTGTGGGTGCGCGCCGCGATCGCGCATCCCGCCGGACGCACCACGGCCCTCCGCTACGCCGCCGGCCTCTCGATCGTCCAGGTGTTCTGGCTGTCCCGGCTCGCCCTTTCCGGCGGCGGCCCGATGTGGCTGTTCTTCGTCCTCGTGGCACTGGACCTCTCCGTCCCGCCGATCGCGGAGCGTTCCGGCACGACGGCCTGGCACCCGCACCACATCGCCGAACGGTACGGGCTGTTCACGATCATCCTGCTGGGGGAGAGCGTCCTCGCCTCGACGAACGCCGTCCAGGACGCCGTCGAGCACGGCCTGCACGCCGACCTCGTCACGATCGCCCTGGCCGGTCTCGCCATCCTGTTCGCGCTCTGGTGGATCTACTTCTCCGAGCCGGCCGGGGAGGGGCTGGAGCGGCACCGCGACAGGTCGTTCGTCTGGGGCTACGGCCACTACCTCGTCTTCGCCGCGCTCGCCGCCATCGGCGCGGGCCTCGAAACGGCGGTCGCATCGGCGGGCGGGCACACCGGAGCGGGGACGCGGACGGTCGTCGCCTCCGTCGCCGTGCCCGTCGCCGTCGTCCTCGTCATGATCTGGGCCTTGCACGCCCCCATGCGCCGCCCGGCCGTCCGTCTGGAACTCGTCGGGGCCACCGCCGCCCTGATCCTCCTCACCCCGTTCGCCGCCCCCACCATCGGCGTCCCCGCAAGCCTCGTGGCCATAGCCGCCCTCCTCGCCCTCCTCCTGACCACCACCCTCGCCCGCGAAGCCCTCGGCGGGGTCACCGGGTGACCCCGCCGTCCCCGCTCTCGGCCCGGACGCCCCGAAGACCGCCCGTGTCCTGGCGTACCGCGAGGGCGGGCGGTGCCGTCCCGGCGATCTGAAGGAGAGCGCCGTCACCCACGTCCCGGTCGTCGGCCTGCCCGACCCGGAACTGGCCCTCGTCTGGCGCCGCGGCCACGAGACAAGCGGGCGGAGATCCAGGCCAAGCGGACCCGTTCGGCGGCCCGGCTGCTGAAGAAGCGGGCGGGGCGTG
>NZ_BCQQ01000194.1 GCF_001552155.1 Actinomadura formosensis NBRC 14204
ATGGGCGGCGGGCCCATCGGCGCGGGCGGCGGCCCGCCGAAGGCCGGCGCGGCACCGGCGGCGGCGCGGGCCCTCCACCGCGACGGCGCCAGCGACGCCACGAGGAGCAGCACGCCGAGCAGGAAGAAGACACCGGACGGCCCGAGCATCGCGTAGCCGCGGTCCAGATCCCTCGGCAGGATGCCGACACCGGGATGGCTCAGCGCCCAGCGCGGGGAGAGGAACCAGATGACCCCGATGACCGTGTACACGGCCCCGGGGACGAGTGAGGCGACCGGCGACAGCCGGGAACCCGCCGCGAGGCCGAGCAGGACCATCGCCACCAGGAAGACCGCGATGGTGATCCACAGCTCTTTCCCGTGATAGCCCTGGAACCTCGCGAGGGTGTAGGCGTAGATCATCCTCAGCTTGGATCCGCCGTACAGCAGGCACAGGGCGGTGACCGGCGTCAGGACGAGGCCGGTCAGCACACCGAGGCCATGGCGCGCTCCGTTGGACATGGTCACCCTCCCGGGCTCGGGGGCGGCGGGCAGATCCCGCCAAACCTAATCCCGGGACTGACGGGAGCGCACGCCGGTTCGAGGCGGAATGTGTCCTCTGCCCGCTACCGGACAGCCCCCGCCCGCTACTGGACGGACTCGCCGGGTTTGGCCGGGGCGGGCTGGCCGAGCCGCGGCGGGCTGGTCAGGAAGCCGACGCCCCACGTCACGTGCATGGTGGCGAACACCAGCGGCAGCCGCATCCAGGCCGCCGGCGGCAGCCCGCGGCCCTCCACGGCCGCGCCCGCGACCATCAGGGCCGCGTACCCGCCCGGCAGGATCCAGCCCGGCCAGAACCCGAACAGCCCGGCGGCCGCGCCCGCCGCCATCGCGACCACGGCGATCGGCGGCGCGAGGTAGCGCAGGCTCAGCGTCCCCTGGTGCTCGCGTCCGACGACGCGCCGCCAGCGCCCGGTGTGGAAGTACTGCTTGGCGAGCGCCCGCAGGTTGGGACGCGGGCGGTAGGTGACGCGCATCCGCGGGGTGAAGTAGACCCGGCCGCCGGTCTGCCGGATGCGGTGGTTCATCTCCCAGTCCTGGGCGCGGGTGAACGTCTCGTCGTAGCCGCCGACCCGGTCCAGCGCGCTGCGGCGGAACGTCCCGAGGTAGACGGTTTCGACCTCGCCCGCCTCGCCGCCGGTGTGGAACCGGGCGTTGCCGACGCCGAGCTTGGACGTCATCGCGCACGCCACGGCCTTCTCGAACGGGGTGATGCCCTCGGCCGCCATGATCCCGCCGACGTTGTCGGCGCCGGTCTCCTCCATCGTCTCGACGGCGGCCCGGACGTAGTCGGCGGGGAGCAGCGAGTGCCCGTCCACCCGGACGATGATCGAGTACTGCGAGGCCTTGATCGCGATGTTGAGGCCCTGCGGGGTGCGCCCGGTCGGGTTGGCGACGACGAGGACGCGCGGGTCCCCGGCGGCGAGCTCGCGGGCGATCTGCTCGGTGCGGTCACGGGACGGCCCGACCGCGAGCACGAGCTCCAGCTCGCCGGGGTACTCCTGGCTGAGGATGCCGCGCACGGCGTCGGCGAGGTGACGCTCCTCGTTGAGGACCGGCATCACCACCGATACCGCGGGCCAGGTGCGTTCACCGGAGTCGGGACGGGTCTTCACGGCGTACCGGGTTTCCTGGTTCATGGCGCGATGGGCATGGGGAGACGAATTCATGTGGGCTCGCGGACGCACGCCGTCCGGAGACCGGAGGCGGGCGCCCCTTCCTCTCTCTTGCTCGCTTGCCTGACGCAGCCCACGCCACCCAGGTTCGCGTGCGGGCCGCCGGGGTGTGGTCAAGACGGCGCCACGTTACTGCAAGGACACGAGCTCCAGGTAGCCAACGGACGGGTGTCCCCCACTTTAGAGTGGTGGGGACTCGCGGCAGGACGTGATCTTCGGGAGGCGGCGGCCGGCATGGCAGACGGGCACGACTCGGGTCGCGGCGACCGGCGCTCGCCGGAGTCCGATCCGCTGGAGCGCTATTTCCGGCCGCGTCCGGGCTCCCACGCGGCGGCGGACGACGGTGACGCGGGCATCGAGGGCGTGACGATCGACGGGGTGCCCGCGCCGCGGGTGGCGGTGGAGAGCCCGCGCGGCCCGCGCCGTCCCGGCCGGACGCTCAGCCCGCGGGCCGCGATGAGCGCCCGCCGGCAGAAGCGCTTCCTGACCCTGACCGGGACGATGTCGGCGTTCGTGCTGCTGACCTCGGGCGGCGCATGGGCGTTCCAGAACTACGTCACCGGCATGATCGACAAGGTGTCGGTCGGCGGGCTCGGCAAGGGCAAGGACGCCCCGAAGGGCGCGATGACGATCCTGGTCGCGGGCGTCGACCGGCGCGAGGGCCTGACGAAGGCGCAGCAGAAGGCGGCGAGGCTGGGGCACGAGGCCGGCGAGCGCTCGGACACGATGCTGCTGGTGCACGTGTCCCGCGACCACGAGAGCGTGTCGGTGGTGAGCCTGCCGCGCGACTCCTACGTCACGATCCCGGCGCACAGGTCGAACGGGTCGGAGGGCGCGAAGGGGGCGCGGGTTCCGGCCCGTGCGGGCAAGCTGACCTGGGCGTACCAGTTCGGCGGCCCCGACCTCACCGTCAACACCATCAAGAGCGTGACGGGCATGTCCATCGACCACTACGTCGAGGTGAACTTCTACGGGTTCGTGCACATGGTGGACGCGCTGGGCGGCGTGGACGTCTGCACCGAGCAGGCGGTGAACGACCCCAAGAGCGGGTTGAGGCTCCCGGCGGGCAAGTCGCACGTGGACGGCTTGAAGGCGCTCGCGTTCGCCCGGGCCCGCTACACGCTGACCGGCGGCAGCGACCTCGGCCGCATCGACCGGCAGCAGCAGTTCATGGCGGCGATGCTGAAGCAGGCGCTGTCGACGAAGACGCTCGGTGACCCGGTGAAGTCGACGAAGTTCCTGAACGCGGCGCTGAAGTCGCTGCGCGTCGACGAGAAGCTGGCCGACAACCTGCCGAAGCTCGCCGACCAGATGAAGGACCTGTCGACGGACGACCTCACGTTCTCGAAGGTGCCGCTGTCCAATCCGGACTACAACGTCGTCCTGTGGAACGCGCCGAACCCGCAGTCGACCGTCCAGTGGGACCGGGACAAGGCGCGCGACCTGTTCAGGAGGCTCCAGCGGGACGAGTCGCTGGCGCAGCCCACCGCGAAGCCGAGCGCCACCCCGACGGACAAGCCCGAGGACGAGCCGGCGGTGCCGCCGGAGGACGTCTCCGTCCGCGTCCTGAACGCGATCGGCACCCCCGGCCTCGCGACGAAGGCGGGCGGCCAGCTGCGGGACCTCGGCTTCAAGGTGACGGTCGTGCCGGGCGTGGCGCGGCGCGGCCTGCAGACCACGCAGATCCGGTACGGGACCGGCAAGGAGGACGCCGCCAAGACGCTCGCCGCCGCGATCCCGGGCGCCAAGCTGAAGAAGGTGTCGTCGCTGGGGTCACGTGTGCAGGTCATGGTCGGCGCGAACTGGGACGGCGTGAAGAAGGTGAAGTCGGCCCCGAGCACGTCGCCGCCCGCGTCCCCCCCGATCGAGACGGGCACGGCGACATCGAAGCTCTGCACCTGACCGGCCCCGCCCTGGAATAAAGTTCCGGTCATGGACGTGGGAGGGGCCGCATGAGCGGGGACGCGCCCGCCGAGGCGTTCTACGAGCCGCGCGGGGACGGCCGGTTCACCAGCACACCCGCCACCGCCGGCCCCTGGTCACCGGACCTGCAGCACGGCGGCCCGGTGTCGGCCCTGCTCGGACGGGCCTTCGAGCGGCACGCCCCCGTTCCCGGCACCCGGGTGGCACGGGTGACGGTCGAGATCCTGAGCCCGGTCCCCGTGGCCCCGCTGGAGGTGAACGTCCGGATCATCCGCCCCGGCAGGAGGGTCGCCCTGCTCGAAGGCGAGATCACCCATGAGGGACGCCCGGTGGTCCGCGCCTCCGCCTGGCGGATCATGATGGCCCCGTCCCACCTCGAACCGGTCGTGCACGCCCCCGCCCCGCCGTCCCTCCCCGAGTCGACACCACCGTTCGGTGCTTGGGGCGACCTCCACGTGGACGGCTACCTGGCCGCGATGGAGTGGCGGATGACCGACGGCGGCTTCGACCGGCCGGGCCCTGGCACGACATGGGCACGCCCCCGCATCCCCCTGGTCACCGGCGAGACCGACACGCCCCTCACCCGGATCCTGACCCTGGCCGACAGCGCATCCGGGGTGGGCAGCCAACTCGACCTGTCCAAGTGGCTGATCATCAACACCGACCTGACCGTGGCCCTGCATCGCGACCCGGTCGGCGAATGGCTGTGCATGGCCGCGTCCCTGGAAGCCGGCCCCGGCGGCAGCGCCCTGTGCCAGGCGACCCTGGCGGACCAGTCGGGCGAGTTCGGCCGCGCCCTGCAAACCCTCCTCGTAGACGAACGCCCTGACTCTTGCGACCAACGATGTGCGACCGGATGACTCGCACAGCATCTCGGTCTTGGTAGGCGTGCCGCCGCTGGGGCGATCGCACCACGAGGCACGGCCGCCGGGGCGGCGGAAGCCCTCTCCGCCGTATCCGGAATGGAGGGCTTCCGCCGCTACCGCTTCGCAGGACGCTTTCCCCGCGTATCAGATTCCCTTACCGCAATGCCAGGAGGAATCTGTAGAGAGTTGGATGCAGACTCGCGCCTTGTAACCGCGGTGGTCGTAGTGCCAGCCGGTGTTGGCCTGGGTGCCGTCATGCACGTAGTAATAGTCTGATATCATCTCGTAGCTTCCGCCGTTGTGCTTGCGTTCCAGCTTCATCCAGCATGCGGCGCTGGACGAGTAGACGAGCCCCTGGGCGTACCAGCGCCCCTTGATCTTCTTCGTGTTCATCCAGCCCTTGCAGGGGCCGCGATAGACGACGGAGCCGGGCTCGTAGCCCTTGGCCTGAATCGGCGCGCTGCGCTGATTCGACGCGATGGGCGCGGTCTCGGCCATTGCCGCCGGAGCGAAAGCCCCGGCGGTCACGGCCGCGGCGATGACCGCGAAGGCGGTTCGGTGAACGATCTGCATTTTGTTCCTTCCTGTTCTTGCGCCGCACCTCTGTATCGGCGGCGCGCATGAGATCCGTCTCGCTCTTTTCGCAGAGCGCGTTCGAGGTGATCGTGAGGCCGCTTCCCGTGCGCGCGGGCAGGGCTTGGAGGTGAGCGAACGTTTCCATCCGCCGGACCTGACCGATGATCAGTGGACGGGGCCATCTCCGATGGCCGTGATCCGCTGGGCCGTCATCGGCCCGATGGTCCGCCGCATCCCCCGTGACCATCCCGCACCGGGCCGGACCTCACCCGTTGGAATGCGTCCGATGAGCTGCGCGCTCACCTGAAACGCTCCCTTTGCGTCCGTGCCCATCTGCCGGCGGAGATCTGTCCGCGCCAGCAGATGATCTACCAGTGCGCGTTTCCGGCGCTGCCGGCCGGGTTCTTGACTTCCCCGTAATTGCGGCTCTCGGCGACCACGGCCCTCACGGACGTCGGCCCGGAATTCGGTGGCGGCGTCGCCATGGAACTCTGGGCACGGTAGTGATCATGAAGATCTTCACGGGAACTGGTGTCGCGGCGAGCCGCGCCGGGTGAATCCTGAGATCGGACACCCTGTTTCCTCTTCTCCCTGTCCGCAATTATGCGGGGTGAAGGCCGAATCTCTGCGGCGGGGTTCCCTTCACCATTGGTTCACGATATTCACCGATCGGGCGACAGGACGCAAGACCAATCCAGTAATTTTTGCGATGCGCTCTGTAACGGTTGTCAAATTTGGAGTTCACTGCGCGGTCATAACCAAGACCAAGGCCCATTGCCCGGCATCCTCGCAGTTCAGTGGCTCCCGGTGTGCGGCTGCCGGAGGCTGGAGAGATCCGCACCGAACGCCGAATCGGCGGCCGGATGGGGTCTTGGGATTCTTATTGATGCTCCCGAGGCGCTGATCGCGTCCCATGACGAGGATGCCTGCGGCCGTCCCTGGATCGCCGCGTTGCCGGAACCGGTCAACGACCTCCTCGACCGGTGGTCAATGCGGCCGGGCCGCGCTCATGGGGCGGCGATGGCGTGGTCCGCCCGCTCGACCGCGCCCCGGGCACCGGGAGCGCGTCGGCGGGTGACGGCCTCGTTGGAGGAGCGGCGCAGAAGTGCCGCAGTCTTTTCTCCGGGTCGGCGTTGCCGAGGCGGATCACGGGCATGCCCAGGAAGGTTCCGGCTGAGGGGGATGGCGGTGGAACGACAGGCATGGCCGCGGCTGCGGGTCGCCGACTGGCAGGAGACCCGCGACACGCTGCACATGTGGACGCAGATCGTCGGGAAGATCCGGCTGGCGCACGCGCCGCTGGTGAACCACTGGTGGCAGGTGACGCTGTATGTCAGTCCGCGCGGGCTGACGACGTCCACCGTCCCTTACGGCACGGGCGCGTTCGACATCGAGTTCGACTTCGTCGACCATCGGCTGCGGATGCGCACCAGCGACGGCGGCGTGCGGGGGTTCGGGCTCCAGCCCATGCCGGTGGCGGAGTTCCACGCCCGGACGATGGGCCTCCTGGACGAGCTCGGCGTCAGCACGCGCATCCAGGGACATCCGAACGAGGTCGAACCCGCGATCCCGTTCGCGGAGGACGACCGGCACGCCGCCTACGACGCCGGGGCGGCGCACCTTTTCTGGCGGCAGCTCCTGCAGGCATCGCGGGTGCTGGGCGAGTTCCGGTCACGCTTCGCCGGCAAGGTCAGTCCCGTGCATTTCTTCTGGGGCTCCATGGATCTGGCCTGCACACGGTTCTCCGGACGGGACGCGCCCGAGCATCCGGGCGGCGCGCCGAACTGCGGTGACTGGGTGATGGTCGAGGCGTATTCGCAGGAGCTCAGCAGCTGCGGATTCTGGCCTGGTGGAGGCGAGGAGGGCGCCTTCTACGCCTACGCCTATCCCGAACCCGACGGATTCGCCGGCCAGCGGGTGGGGCCGTCCGCCGCCTTCTACAGCCGTGAGAACGGACAGTTCCTCCTGCCCTACGAGGCGGTGCGCACGGCACCGGACCCCGACGGCGACCTGCTCGAATTCCTGCAGAGCACCTACGAGGCCGCGGCCGGTCCGGGCCGCTGGGACCGCGCCGCGCTGGAGTCCGACCCCGCGAGATGGGCCCACAGAACCCACCGGCCGCTCTGAGGGGAGTCCCCCGGCCCTCCCCTCACTACTTGAGGAGTT
>NZ_BCQQ01000195.1 GCF_001552155.1 Actinomadura formosensis NBRC 14204
GATCAACATCCTGGCCGCCGGGCGGGCGGACAGGCTAAACGCCTGTGGAGGGACCGTAAGACCTTCCGCGTAGCGGAGGGCGGGACCCGGTGAAACAGGAAGCCACAGAAGTGCCGCACACGCGGCACAGACTGAATCCCCGACCTTCAGGCCGGGGAGCACGCCAAATCACGGCGGTGTACTCGCCGACTGCTGCGGAAGAGAACACCATCATGCAATCGTTGGGCCGCACCTACAGCATCCTGGTGGAGATGCGCGAGACCACCCCCTCCAACCTGGTCCCGGGGATCCCGCTCGGACCGCAGCCATAGCACCCCGCGAAGCGCGTTGGAAGCCCGGGGGTCGGCGTCGCCGGCGGACGAACGGGCTGGTCACCCCGGGTTGGCGGACGGAGGCGCCGCCGACCGGAAATCAGCGGGTGAACTCTGTGCGATCGCGTGATATTCGAACATGCTGTCGATGGTCAATTGCTCGAACGTGCAAAACGAGATCTGCTGTTCGCCCCGGTGGTGTTCCCGAGATGAACGCCCACTGGACGAACTGTTCCGTTCGTTTACGTAAATGGGATGAACGTTCGGGGTGGAGGCGTGCCAAGCTGTCCAGCGGGTCGTTGGCTTAGTCCTATTCCGGACCGAAGCCGTGCGGTTACAGAAGATGGAACGGCGATGACACACCGTCCCGAGAGGTGATCAATGCTGCTTACCGCGTCCATCCCCGTTGAGCGCGAGGCGCCGATGTACTGGCGGCGCGAATTTTACGGAAAACCCGAACAAGTCCGTTTTGTCCGGGCGTTCGCCGCGCATCTGCTGGTCGATTTCCCCGCCCTGGACGACGTCCTTCTCGTCCTGGACGAACTGGTCGTCAACGCCATCCAGCACACCCGGTCGGGTGAGGACGGCGGGCGCTTCACCGTCGACCTCAACATGGACGGGGCCGGCGTCATCGTCTACGTCACCGACCAGGGCGGCCCGGGAGAGCCGTGCCTGCGGAGCCGTGCCGGTCTGGCGGAGGGCGGACGCGGCCTGCTCACCGTGGACGCCCTCGCCGCCACCTGGTCCTGGACCGGCACCCCGGAGTCCCGGACCATCCGGGCCACCTTCCCCCGCGTGGACGCCTGGGTCTAGGCGTCGCGCCGGCGCAGGACGGTGGCTCCGCCCCAGAACGCCGCCGCCGTCCAGGCCGCCACGATCGCCAGTGCGGTCGCCGCCGGGTAGGGGCCGTCGCCGGCCGGCAGATGCCGGCCCGCGCTGCTCGGCAGGGCCTCCGCGACGTCCTTCAGCAGGTCCGAGCGGGTGTTCGCCAGCGTCATCGGCAGCACCAGGACGAAGAGGAACGCGGTAGTGATCGTTGCCGCGGTGCTGCGGAGCATGGCGCCGACGCCCAGGATCAGTGCGCTCATCATCGCCAGATACACGCCCGTCATCAGCGCGTCGTGCACGACGTCCCCGGCGTCGAGGCGCCCCCACTCGCCGAGAACCGGACAGACGACCGCCGTGCCCACCAGGTCCAGCACCACCCCGGCGGGGAACACGACCGCCGTGGCGACGGCGGTCTTCGCCGCCAGCATCCGGGCGCGCGGCGGCACCCACTGGAGCGTCGCGCGGATGCTGCCCGTCGCGTACTCGCCGGTGATCATCAAGATGGCGAGGGCGAGGACGACGAACCGCACCAGGAACCCCGCGCGATCACCTCCGCCATGGAGGCGTCCGCGAGCAGCCGCCCCCGGCCGATCACGACCAGGCGGTCCGCGGTGAGCTGCATCTCGCTCATGAGGTGGGACGACACGAACACCGTGCGGCCCTCCGCTGCCAGACCGCGCACCAGCTGTACGTCTGCCGTCTCCGACGACAGCCCCCTAGCGCAACCGGTCGTCCTGCCTGGCACCTGGACCGAGAACCTCGCCGCCCACACCGGGCACCAGCCCGCCACCGGAACCAGCGACATCACCACCCACACCCACGACCGAACCCCTATCGACCACACCGTGAGATGACCCCCGGCCACCCCCACGCCGCTATTTCCATCCCATTCCGCCCTTGCGCCGCCGCCGCAGCCTCCCCGCCGGGGCGGGCTTGGACATCGCCCCCGTGATGTGGAAGCACCCGCAGATCTCGCAGTCCTGTACCTGCGTGGGCAGCCGCTGGAATCCCGCCGCGTCCGCGTCGCGCTTCTGCCGGTAGCGCCGCAACTCCCTTTCGGCGTCCTCCCGCGTGTCGAACGGCTTCTTACCGCACACTCGATCCTGATTCACCCGCCGCCCGCTCCCGGTCTGGCCGTCCCACTTCTGCGCACGCCTACGCCTGCCCATATGACCCTCTGGTCCTCTCACTCGATTAATGTTCGCCACCCCGGCACCGGAGCAGCGCGGGACAGTACCGGGCAGCGCCGGGCAGCGGCCCCCACGCCGACGACGCTTGAGACGGAATTGCCTGTGGCAGCGCCGGCCCGGCACGGACCCGGCGCCCGCGGCCCTTCACCGCTGCGGCCGATCCCGGCGTCCGGGCTGTCAGATGTCGACGGTGAGCGATATGCGCTTGTGGTCGGAGTCGGGCCGCTGGGGGTCGCGGAAGTCATGGACGCGGTAGGAGCCCGCCACATAGGCGGCGGCGAGCGGCTCGTTGAGCAGGATCGCGTCGATCGGCAGGCATTGGCGGCCGTTGGGCCGCTCGACCTGCGTCGGGGTGTAGTCCCCCGCCAGTTCGGCGGAGTGACTGAACCCCAAACCGCCTTCCCGTCTCTTCGTGGCGGGGTTCCACCAGCCGCACAGAGCGTCCAGCGCCCGCGTGTCGTAAACATGCGGCCCGGCCAGCGACGGCCCGCCCTGCCACTGGACCCGGTAGTTGATCTGGCGTGGGTTGTGCACGCCGGGGGTGTTCAGGTCGGTCGGCTCGAACTCGGGGCCGCTGGGGACGGTGTTCCAGTCGCCCAGCAGCGCGCACGGGATGTTCGGAGCCGACAGCCGGTCGAACCGGCGGGCGTCGGCCAGCCGGTCGTCCCCGCTGTAGATGTCGCCGTGCCAGGCCACCAGCCGGACCGGGTCGGTGCGGCCGGGCAGCGTGAACACCATCAGGTTGCGGTTGCGGGCGGCGAAGTCGGGCAGCCGGTGACCGTAGAACCGGCGCACCACGACCTTGCGCGGGTCGACGTAGATCACGGGTGCGAACATTCCGCCCTCGCGCGGCAGCGAGCACGGGTGCGGGACATAGGCGGGGCCGCCGGCCTCCCGCAGCGCGGCGGCGGCCTCGTACGCGCCTTCCATCCCGTTCAGCTCGTACCGGTCGCCCTCGCCCACCACCAGGACGTCAGGCCAATCCCCGTCGTGCAGCATCCCGGTGACCCGGCCGAAGTCGTACGGGCCGCCGTCGCCGGAGTAGGCGGAGTATCCGGAGCCGGTCCGGCCACCGTGTTCGACGTTGACGTAGCTGAGCCGCAAGTGCGTCATCGTGCGTCACCGCCGCGCATCAGATGTTCGATCTGCTGGCGGCTGAACCTCCGCCTACCGCCCGGTGTGCGGACAGAGGCCAAATGCCCGGCATCGGCCCAGCGGGCCACGGTCTTGGTATCGACGCGGAACATCCTGGCCACCTCTGCGGGGGTGAGAAGCTGCTCAGGGCTGAAGTCCCATCCGTGCAGGATCGTCTTGCTCACTTGGGGGGTCCGTCTCGTTGAAGGTGGCTTCGGCAGGCGGGGGGCCTTTCACCGTTGCGGCCCCCGTTCCGTGCTACTTCACGTCTCGCCCTGTTCCACCTTCACTATTTCCGCGAGCCCCACCGCCAGCAGAGCCCGAGCCGCCGCCAGCCCGTCACGCCCATACGACAGGTGCAGCCCCGCGTCCTCCAGCAGCGCACGGCCCGACTCGCCCGGCCGCTCGGTCAACTCGCGTTCGCCGATCTGCTCCACCCGGTCCATGACCGGCCCGAGCATCCGCCCGACCAGATCACACACCACCAGGACCGAATCCAGCGCCGCCGTAACCTGCGCCAGGGTCAGCCCGGCCGCCGCACCGCTGGTCACCCGCAAGGCGTCCCCGGCCCGCTCCACCAGCACATCAAGCGCCCGTTGCATCCGGCCCGTCTCCGGCTTCGTCATCGGGCGCACTCTCCCGTGACACCGGTTCCGTCTGAGCCGGACGCGTCCCGGCCCGGGACGGTGCGCAGCGGGTCACGCCACCTCGGCACAACCCGGCCCACCCGATCCAGCACCCTGCCCGCCCGCGGATCGGGCACCATCCCGACGCCGCCAAGGACCGGGATCGCGGTCAGCGGCCCCACCTCATGCGGCCAGTGCTGCACCGGCACCAGCCCCGGCGGGACCAGCTCCAGCCGCCGCCCGAACAGGCCCGCGATCTGCTCACGGGTTCGCGCCACACCCGGTGCGCTGGCACCCTGATAGACCTTCTCCACCTGCGCGAGCGCCGCCGGGTCCGCGCCCGTCGAGCATCCGTGCGACAGTGCCACCACCGAGCCCGGCACCATCCGGCCCGTGAACGCCCGCACGATCCCCGCCGGGTCGCAGGCGTCGGTGACAAAGTGCAGCACCGCGATCAGCAGCACCGCCACCGGCCTGTCCCAGTCGATCCACGCGTCAAGATCAGCGATCAGCGCGTCCACCTCGCGCACGTCCCCGCGCACGATCGGCATCCCCTCCAGCAACGCCCGATCATGCGCCAGCACCAGCGGATCGTTGTCGACCCCCACCACCACCGCGTCCGGACGGTGCTCCCGGGCGATCTGGTGCGGGTTCGGCTCGGTCGGGATACCGGTCCCCACGTCCACGAACTGACCGATGCCATGCCGCGCCGCCCACGCCACCACCCGGTGCATGAACGCCCGGTTGTCCCGCGCCGCCCGCGGAACCGACGGCGCCGCCGCCGCGACCCGCCCCGCCGCCGCCCGGTCGACCTCCCCGTTGTCCTTGCCCCCAAGGAACACGTCGTACATCCGCGCCGGGGACGGGACATCGGGGTCCCACGGCCCATCCTCCCCCCGCACCGGACCGGCCGAGTCCCCTCCGGCCAGGATGCGCCACAGCACATCCGCAACCGAATCCTCATCGAACGCCCCGCCGGACGCCCCGTCATCGCCGTCGAACCGCCGCGCCATCACGCCCGCGCCTCCTGCCCGGCCACGCGCCGCAGCAGGCCCGCCAGCACCGCCGGAGCGCCCTCGACCTCATCGACCGGCACGACCCCCTCGCCGGAGTCCGCCAGCACGAACCACCACCGGCCCCCCACCCGGTCGCAGCCCACCGCCACCGACCCCGAGCCGTCCGCCGCGCCGCCCACGTTCAGCACCGGCGCACCACCACGCCAGCCCATCAGCCCGCACACCAGCCCCGACCCCGGCCCCCCGACCACCGCACCCAACGCCGCCAGATGCAACCGACGCGCCCCCACCGCCGCCATCAACCGCCCGCCAGGCCGCTCAAACTCATCTCGCGCCATCTGGCTTGATTGCATCGTGCGCCACGCCCTTTCCGACCTCGCTACGGTCCGTGATGCTCCGTATAGTCGCGGCACGTCCCGGAACGCGGTAGAGCGCTCATCGCTGACAGCGATAGGAGTCCTGATGGAAGTTCGGACCCTCCCAGACGCCCTAAAGGCGATCATGGAAAGCAACGGATGGAGTCAGACGGACCTTGCTCGTGAGCTGGGCGTCTCCCAAGTTTGGGTATCCGAGGTCTCGCGGGGCATAAAGGACACAACGTTCACGAAGGCAGTTGGCCTACTTGCCCGCGTAGGGTGGGAAGTGCGCTTATCGCCCAGAGCGGAGGACCCCGTGCAGCGTAGGGAGTTCATGGCCGCCGCCGCGTCAGTGATCTTTGTCCCCTCTCCCAAGACCTCGCCCTACCAGGACGCGGCCTATGTGGCCGCCCTTGCCGGCGTGCTGGCTCGGAACCGGTACGAGCTTGGCGGGATGCCCCTCGTAGCCTCTGCCATGGGGCATATCTCACGCATCGAGACGGCGGTGCGCGACAATAATTGCCTTCCGTCTCTGCAAAAGGCCGCATCCCGCTTGGCGAACCAGGCGGCACTGGTGCTGTACGACGCTGGAAAACTCGGAGTCGCGGACCGTGCCGAAGCCCTCTCCCTGGAGCTGGCGACCCGTGCGGGCGCCCACAATGCTCAGGCGCGGGCATACGACGGTCTAAGCCGCATCAGCCTTTACCGAGGCGATCCCTCCCGAGCAGCCGCCTATGCTCAACGCGGGTTGAAGCTTCCAGATGTCACCAACGGTCAGCGCGCAGCCTTGAACATGCGTCTTGGTCGGTCCCTTGCCCTGATCCCCGGTCAGCGGATGGCATCCCGTTCCGCGCTCGACCAGGCACGCGCGGTTGGCGGCCTGTCCCCGTTCGAGGAAGCCGCCCTGGTGGGTGATGTCGGCATCGGCTTTGGTCAGCTTCGCGTCTATCGCGAAGCTGGAGCGCTGCTCAGCGAAGCCGCTGAATCCATAGGGCAGTGGTCGCCACTCTTCCAAGCCCAGTATCTGGGACGTCAGATCCAGACCGCTCTACGTGCGTCAGATCCCGCATTCGCGGCGGATCGCATGATGGAGCTGGCGAGGGCTCTGCCTCTCGTCGCTTCGGCCAGGGTCAACACACGGGCCACTGAGATCTTGAGGATGTCAACCCACTGGTCCCGGGTACCTGAGATTTGTCAGGCACGTGAACACTTGCAGGCCGTCATGCCCGCTGACAGTCACGACGCGCGCTAGCCCACGACCCGCACGTTCAGCGTGTGAGGATTTCCCTGCTTAGGTGCACGGTGCCTGATCGGGCGCGCGGGTGGCCGGCCGCCCTCACGTCACCGGAGCATCAGCGACACTGGAAGCACGTCCACCAAAGGGGAGCCGTGAGCCACGGCCAGTACCGAGCCGCGCAACTGGCCGATCCCTCTGCGCGCATCCTTCACCTGACCACTCCAGCCATAGGCGCTACCGGTCCCCGACCAGTGTGTGCAGTTCTTCCATGACTTCTTCCCAGGTCGGCATTCGAGCATGTGCGGGCGCAGCCGAATTGAAAAGCACTCGCACTCCCATCTCACGCAGCGTCTCAACATTCACCTCGAACGCACGATGCCGAGCCAATGCATCCTTGAGCAGCGGGGCGGCCACGATCGGCACCCCAAATCCCATCAACTCGCACAGCAAGCCGACAGCGAATGTGTCCGCGATGCCAGCCGCCCACTTGTTGATCGTGTTGAAGGTCGCGGG
>NZ_BCQQ01000196.1 GCF_001552155.1 Actinomadura formosensis NBRC 14204
CGGCAGGCAGGCCGACGCGCTGGCGGTCTTCCGCAGGCTGCGGGCGCGGCTGCGGCAGGAGCTCGGCATCGACCCGAGCGGCCCGCTGCGCGATCTCGAGGCCGCGGTGCTGCGCCAGGATCCCGGCCTGGATCCGGTGCCCGCGCCGGCGTCCCCGTCCAGGGGCGGCGGCGCGATCCTGGTGGAACGGACCGAGGAGACGGGGCTGGTCGAGCGGGCGCTCGATGAGGTCCTGCGTGACGGCGAGGGCCGGGTGCTGGTGTTCGAGGGGCCGGCGGGCATCGGGAAGACCAGCGTGCTCGACCATGCGCGCAAGCGGGCGGCGGCCATGGGGTTCACCGTGCTCACCGCCCGCGGCACCGACCTGGAGACCGACTACGCCTGGGGCTGTGCGCGGCAACTCTTCCAGCGCCAGGCCGAGGCGGACGAGATCGTCTCCGCCGCGGCGGGCGAATACGCGATCATCAACGCGCTGTACCGGCTGACCGGTGCCCTCGCGTCCCGGAACCCGCTGCTGATCAGCATCGACGATCTGCACTGGGCGGACGCGGCGACGGCGCAGTTCCTGGCCTATCTGGCCACCCGGCTCGACGGCCTGCGCGCCGTCCTGGTCATCGGGACGCGGCCGGGCCACGAGCGCATCGGCCGCATCGCCGCGGCCATCGCCGGGCTGCCGCACACCGTCACCCGGACGCTCCAGCCGCTCACCCGGGCGGGCTGCGCACGGGTGCTGGCCCTCATCACCGACGCCGAGCCGGACGCCGGCCTGGTCGACCGCTGCCACACCCTGACCCGCGGCAACCCGTTCCTGCTGCGCGAACTCGCCCAGGCCGGCGGTGATCCCGCCCCGCCGGAGGGCTCCCCGAGCGTCGCCAGGTACGCCGCCCGGCAGCTGCGCTATCTGCCCGCCGCGTCCGTCGCCGCGGCACGGGTCCTGGCCGTCCTCGGCGACGAGGTGAGCGGCGGGCTGGTCGCCCAGGTGACCCGGACCTCGCCCCAGAAGGCGCTGGACGCGCTGACCCCCCTGGTCTCCAGCCAGTTGGTGACGGCCGACGGGGTGCCCGTCCGGTTCTCCTTCGGTCATCCCCTGATCCGCGCGGCCGTCTACGACGCGATCCCGGCGGCGGAACGGACGGACCTGCATCTGCGGGCCGCCCGGGTGCACGCCCACGACCCGATCAAGGCGGCCACCCACCTGGTGCGGGTTCCGCCCGGCCTCGGCTCGCCGGACCCCGTGCCGGTGCTGAGCGAAGCGGCCGACGCCAGCCTGGCGCGCGGATCGGTCAACGGCGCGGTCGCCTTCCTGCGGCGGATCCTGGAGGAGGATCTCGGCGACCGGAGGGCCGCCACGCTCACCAGGCTCGGGACCGCCGAATCCCTCGTCGACGCGCCCCGGGGCATCGAGCACCTGGCCGAGGCGCTGGCCTTGGAGCCCGATCCCGACAAGCGCGCGCAGGTCTCCTTCTCCCTCGCCACCGTGCTCTGGCTGACCTGCCGGCCGAGAGAGGCCGCCCGGGTGTGCCAGGCATCGCTCGAACGCGACCGTGCGGCCTCGGCCGGCTCGCGGCTGGCGCTGCGGTCGTGCCTGGCGATGGTCGCCTATGGAACGCGGAACGGATCCGACCTCGTCGCCCTGATCGACGACTACGCCGCCCGGCCGATCGACACCTCCACCCTGGGCGGTCTCATGCTGGAGTCCAGCCTGGCGCTGCACGACATGTTCCAGAACCGGCGGCGCCAGGCCGAACGGCGGGCGCTGAACGTCCTCGACGGGGACCGGCTGATCGGGATTCCGGCCGGCGAGACCATGCTGACCTCCTCGTTCTCCGCGCTGCGCGCCTCCGACACGCCTCGGCTGCCGGCATCCGTGGACACGCTGCTCGATCACAGCCGCCGGTCCGGTTCGCTGCGCGGCCTCTCGCCCGCGCTCTACTTCCGGGCGGAGTACCTGTACGTGCAGGGCCGGCTGGCCGAGTCGATCGCCCACTCCCGCCAGGCATGGGAGGCCAGCGGCTACGTCGCGATGGGGCTCGGGGAGATCTTCATCGCGGACGTGTACATGAAGGCGCTGGTGGCGGCCGGACGGACCCGGGAAGCGGCGTCGGTGCTGAGTCAGGTGAAGGCCGTGCAGGCGGCGGGCATCACCCCGGTCATCTACGCGCAGGGTGAGATCGCCGTCCATCTCGCCAAGGGCGACACCCAGCGCGCCTTCGAGGTCGCCCTGGCGACCCGGGACGACTGCCGGTCGCGGCCCATGATGAATCCGCTGGTGATCGACTGGCGCGCGCCGCTCCTGCGGTGCCTGGCCTCGCTCGGGCGGGTGGAAGAGGCCCGGGACGTCGCCGAGGACCTGCTCGACATCGCCACGACCTGGGACACCCCGCGGGCGATCGGCCGTGCGCTCCGGCTCGCGGCCTGGGTCGAGTCCGGGCCGCGGCAACTGGAGATGCTGGCCGAGTCCGTCCGGCTGCTGGATCTCACCCCGGCCAACCTGGAACGCGCCAAGGCCCTGTACGCGTTCGGGGACGCGCTGCGGCGGGCGGGACGTCCCGAAGAGGCGCGGGCCCGGCTGACGACCGCGCTGGAACTGGCGGTCTTCTGCGGCGCCGGCCCGGCGCAGACGGGCACCATCAGAGCGGCCCTCCGCGAAGCCGGCGGCCATGCGCCCGACCCCGCGGACACGACCGCGCCCACCCGTCCCGAGGACTCCTCCGGTTAGCCGCCCTGCACCGCCCGCCTCGCCCATTCCGGTATCTGGTGGAACTCGTTGTCGTGCAGGTGGAGCGCGGTGGGGTCGGGCGGGTCGGCGAGCGAGCACGGCAGCCGGAGCAGCCGGTTGCCGGATATGTCGAGGATCTTGAGCGCGCGCAGATTCCCCAGCGACTCCGGCAGCTTCTCCAGGCCAAGGCGGGAAAGTCGCAGAAAGTGTCCTCCATTCGCCCGCGCCTGCTCAATGCGCCACTCGGCTTCTGCGAACGTCATGCCGCCCCCCTTCTCTGACCGACCCGCGTTGAAAAGGCTCACCACAGCTCCATGGACAGGCCTCGGTCCCGGAGGGCGGTGATGCGTTCGGCGACCTCGGTGACGTCGTCGGTGTAGTGGTTGACGGTCGCCGACATCGCGCTGCCGTCATGAAAAATGAACTCGGTCTGGATGCAGAAATCCCCGGATTCCATCCGGAAGATCCACACCAACTCCTCGGTCGGCACATATTGCCGGAGATCCTCGGGACGGTCGGTGAAGCGGAACGGGCGTCCCATGTCGAGCGCTTCGAGAACGTCCGCCAGATCAAAATCGCGCAGCCACTGGAAGAAGCCGTACTGCGACATCTGGTTCCGGTGGACGCGGTCGCCGGCATGGACGGCGTCGAACTTCGCACCGGTCGCCTTGCGGAGCCTGGCCAGGAACGCGGCCAGCCGGGACGCGTTGAGACGCGCGAGCGCGGTGTTGTCACGATCATCGCCGCGGGTGCACTCGGCATGGAGGTCCACGTTCAGCCGGACGTCCAGGAAGAGCCGCCGATCCATGATCTCCACGAGCACGCTCGCGCCGTCGGAAACGGCCGCTTCGGTGACGCCGTCGGCACAGGTGACGACCAGATCGAGATCGAGCACCAGCGAACACGCATCGGGCAGTTCCCGGAAGGCGGCCTCGATCGCGTGTTCGTCGATCCGTGTTCCCGGCCCGTACGCCAACGCGTTCCCGCCCTGCGGTCCGGTGGTCCACGCGGCGGCGGCCGGAACCGCGAAACCGGGAAGCAGGCCCGGTAGCACGCGGGCATGCCGGGCCATCGCCTCCACCATGGGCTGGTCCGGACATATCGGCAGTTCGAAGAGCCAGCCGACGCAATTTCGATCCCACCGCCAGGTACGCGTGCCAAGCGCGCTCATTCTTCGTCCATCGGGACGAGTTCCGCCATGAAGAATTCCCTTCGGGATTCCGGCCCGGCCACAGATTCCGATCTCTTCATGGGTACGGGGCACCGGTTGCTGCGCGGTTGCCGGCCGGCGGCCGATACGAACGCCCATGGCATCCCGGCTGGACGCGGGACGCCACGGGCACTTTCACGCGGCCGTCAGGTTGACGGTCTCGATGACCTCCTCCAGGTCGCGGTAGCCCGCGACCGGGAACACCGGGCCGAACTGCTCCTCGGCGACGATGCCCATCGCATCGGTGCAGTCACGCAGCGGTGTCGGCTCCAGGAAGTGCCCGGGCAGGTCCGTGCCCCGCTGTCCCCCCTTGACCAGCGTCGCCCCGTCCGCGAGCGCCTTGGTCAGCAGGTTGTGCACCACGTCCAGCCGCGCGCGGTTGTGGAGGGGCCCATGGTCACACTGGGCTGTGCCGGGTCGCCCACCTTTATGGCGTCCACGGCGGCGGCGAAGGCCGCGCAGAAACCGTCCGCAGCGTGCTCTTCCACGAGCAGTTGCGCCGGATCATCGACGCCGGCCTCCGGCAGGGTGACGTGCGGACCGACTACGACCCGGCGTTGCTCACCGAGATGGTCGGCGCCGTATACCTTTCGGTGCACCGTAATCTGCGGCTGGAAAAGGATTACGACCTGGGCGTCAATGCACCCGAGGCGGGCGGTTCATCGCCGGCGGCGTGCGCCGGCCGTGAATCCGGCCCGGAGGGCGCGGCGGGCCCACGGCACCGATCGGCTGAGGAGATCTGCGGAGAAGGACCGGCACCCGCCGCCGGACGGCGGCGAGCCGGTGTCCGCCGGTCCGGGCTCGCGGGGGTTTTGTCGGTGCGGGCCCGTACAACTATCGGCATCCGACGGGCCGCGAGGGTGGAGGTCGAAGTCATGGGTTCCGGCGAGGCCGGCTGGGAGGAACGGAGCGCGGTGCGCGTGGCGCCGCCCGTCCAACCGCGCAAGCTGGCCAAGGTGCCGTTCGTCGAACTGGCGGAAGGGCGGCTGCAGGGTGTGGTGTCGAGCGGTTCGGACATCGCCCGGGTGTACGTCTCGTCGATCGCGGCGGAGACGCACGATTTCAGTTGCAGCACCAACAACAACCGGCCGTGCGGCGGGCTCGGCGGCGGCCACCGCTGCAAGCACCTCGACGCGCTGATCGACGAGGCGGTCAGGCAGTACGGCCTCGAACGCGTCGCGCGCTACCTGAAGGCCGGGGAGGGTGACGACCTGCGTTCCCTGCTTCAGGGCACCCGGGAGAAGGCTCCGGCCGCCGCGGTGTTCAGCCGGTTCCTGCGGCACCTGACCTATCTGGAGGTTCCGGCGAGCCCGGAGCCCCTCACCGAGATGCACTGGTTCCCGGCGCTGGGGGCGGTCCGCTGATGCAGGCAGTACAGCTCGCCGAGCTGACCGGGCGGGTCCCGCCGGGCGTCGGGGAGGCACTGAAGGTCGTCGCGGGGTTCGACGCCGCGCTGGCCGACGGCCTGGCCCGGCTCGGCCCCCGGCACACCGAGGCCCTCGGCGCGCTGGCCGGCGCGGTGGGCGGCTCTCCGCTCGGCGCCGCGCCGGCGGAGGCGTCCGGCAGGCTCGCCACCGGTTCCATCGGCGCCGCGGAGTTGTCGGCGGTGGCCGCGGCCCGTGCCGCGCTGCTCGGCGCGGTGCACGACGCGCTGCTCGACCGGCTCGACGGTGCGCTCGGCCGGTCCCGTCCGGGTTGGGAGGAGCCTCCCGGCGATCCGGGGCCGGTGCCCGCCAACCTGCTCGCCGCCGGCCGGTCCTGGCTGCAGGAGCTGGCCATCGCGGGCTGGCGGGGCGTCGACGACGCGCTGGTCTCGGCCGCCGACCGGGCGCTCGACGCGCTGTGGGCCGAGCCGCGGCTGCGCCGCCTCGCCGTGCTGGCCGACGGTCTGGCCGCCGAGCTGCGCGCCTCGTGCCCGGTCGCGACGATGGAACGGATCCCCGAACGCCGCTGGGCCGACCTGTGGACACGTGCCGTGCTGCTGTCGCACGGGGGGAGCTGGACGGGCGGCGCGACGGCCGTCTCCGGGCGGCTGCTGCCGCTGGGCGTCGACGTCCACGAGCACGGGACGGCCGTTCAGGTGCAGCTGCACGCGGTGCTGGAGCCCGCCGGCGAGGGGCCGGTGCGGCTGGTGCGCGTCGCCGTCGCCGTCGCCAAGGTCGACACGATCGTCGGCCCCCTGGTGTGGAAGCTGCTGTCGGCGTACCCGACGCTGCTGGCGGCCCTGGCCGAGCGCCGCGCCGTCGAGGTCACCGGGATGAGCCTGACCTCAGGCGGCGACCTGCTGTGGGACGAGGAACGCGCCGCGGCCGGCGCGCCCGCCGACCCGTTCGCGACGGCCCGCGTCCGGCTCGCCGGCGCGCAGGCCCCGGCCGTCGCACCGCTCGACCGCCATCCGGTGCGCATCGCCGAACCGGTGCTGGTCGAGGGGTACAAGGCGGGAAACGACGGCACGTTCGACCTCGGCGGCGAGCGGCTGGCCGTCGACTCGGACCGGCTGCCGCCGAGCGGCCCGCTCACCCCGCAACTGGTCAAGGCGTCGACGGCGTGCATCGGCCTGCTCCGCTGGGACGCCGGGCGGTGGACGCTGCAGCCGCTGGCCGTGCGGTCCGCCGTGAAGAGGCAACCGGTCGAGGCGCACAACGGCGACTGGGCGCTGGGCCCCACCGACCCGAAGGTCGCCAAGGCCCAGGCCCGTTCCGGCGACGCCGTGGCCGTCCTGTCCGAACGCGCGGGACGACTGCTGCGCAATTGACCCGGCTCCCGCCGCCGGGCACCGATACGTGCGGCCTGTGCCGCGTTTCCCTCCTCCGCCCGCGGGCGGAGGTCTCCCCCCAGGAGTTCTCATGAACGACGGCGACAGTGACGACGTCCGCCGGCAGGTGCTGCTGTGGCGGTTGCTGGGCCGGGTGTTCGACGCCGAGGAGCAGCCCGCCCTGGAGGCGGCGAGCCTGGCCGTCGTCCAGGAACGCGGGCTGCCCGCGGCGCTGCTCGACCCCGGCGTCACGATCGACACCGTCGTGCAGCGGTTCCCCGAACTGGAGCCGGAGTTCGCCGACCCGCTGGCCGGCGGCGACCGGGTGCGGCGGACGGCCCTGGTGTCGAAGCTGCTGCTCAACGCGCTGCGCACCGGCTCCGGCGACGTGTCGGCACAGCGGCTGGCCGCCTGGCAGCGCGACGCCGAGTGGCTGCGCCGCGCGCTCGGCGCGTGCGCGGGCGGCGCTCCCGAACAGGGCGCGGGGGGCCGCCCGGCGGGCGGCGGCCAAGGC
>NZ_BCQQ01000197.1 GCF_001552155.1 Actinomadura formosensis NBRC 14204
GGGGGCCCCCGCCGTTACCGGCGGGGCCCTTCTCATTTCTGGGGTTTTCAGTTTTCCAGCAGCTTTTTCGCGTAGTTGAAGAGCGAACGGTTGTAGCGGGGCAGATGCCGTGACAGTGCTTCGAGTGCGAGCCCTGCAGCCTCCCGTTCGCGTCCGACATCGGTGAGCGCGAGCGCCAAGAATGCGGTGACGGCGTCGTCGAGGTCATCGGAGCCGGCATCTCGTTCCGCAGCAAGAAGGGCCACGCTCTCCTCGGCCTGGCCGAGGTTCCGGAGGGTACTGGCGAACTGGATTGTGGCCTGGCGGCGGCGAGGCCCGTCCAGCCCGGCGGCGAAAGCCCGCCGGTAGTGGAGTGCCGCCTCTTCCTCGTTGCCGATGGAGTCATGTGCGGAAGCCAACTCGTATTCGGCGACGGCGTTGCCAGGTGGGAGTTCGCCGGTCAGTTCCATGATCTTTTCAAGGAAGCCCGTGGGCGTGTGGTCGTCGAAAGCGGCCCAGAGATCGGCTATCCGCCGTTCCCAGCCCGGCCCCGGATGGATCATGGACCAAAGGATAAGGCCCCCGGGATGTGCGTATGCGGGGTGAGCTCGCGCCAGAGTTCAGCCGGTCCTCGGATGGTGGCCGATGTGTTCCAGAGGACTTCGTCCGGCGTCTGGTGCAGGCGCGCACTGGGACAGCACGGGGAGCTCCCGCAGGAGCACGCACAGCTCAATCCGTGCGGAGGAAGCGCCGAGACAGACATGCGAGCTGGCGCTGAAAGTCGGATGAGAGTCCGGTGGTGAGGACCTCGACCCTCGGCCGGTATTGTCCGATCCGGCCCGGCGCGAAGGCATTGCCGACGAGGTCTCGATGAACGCGATGCTCAGGGCGGTCCCGCGCTGGCAGCGTCGGGAACGTGGGCGCATACGGTGGAATTCCGTCAGCGGTGGTGCGTGTCCTGCTCTCGCAGCACGCGCAGGCATTCTGTGTGGCCGGTGACGAGGAGCTCCTCGTGCTTTCCGGGAGAATGTCCCGGCACGGGAAAGGTGTCTCGGGCAATCCGAAGGCGTCACCTCGGTCCTCGGGACCGCTGAGACTTCACCACTCTCGGCAAAGGTCGGCGGCGACCCCGAGACTGTCTACCCGCAGGACGCCCAGGTGACGCCACGGACAGGCGATACCCGCGGGGACGCAACGCTCGTGCAACCTCAGCTGAGGCAAGATCGGATTGCTCGACAGCGGTCAGAGCCATGGTCGCGTCGGTGCCATCCCACACATTTTGCACCGGCGCGACCATCGTCTGGCTGTGTCTCAGAGGGCGTTTGATCCTGTGGATTCTGTTTGATTCCGGGTCAGGTTCCGCGCCGGGTGAGAGTGGCTTCGCCGGTGAGGCGGCGGCTCATCAGGTCGATCGCGGCTATGTGGATCATGGCTTGGGAGCTGCTCGGCAGGGTCTCGTGGTCACGGGCGAGGCGGCGGTGGAGCATGAGCCGGCCGAGGGTGCGCTCGACAACCCGGCGGCGTGGCAGTGGGGTGAAGCCGCGGGTCCTGGGATCGCGTTGGACGATCTGCATGTCGATGCCGCGGGTGGCTGCGTGTTCGACCAGGTGCTGGCGGTGGCCGCCATCCACCCGGGTCTTGCGGGCGCTGGGATGGTGGGTGGCGATCTGATCGATCAGGGTGGTGCCGGCGACCGGGTCCTGGACGGAGGCGGCGGTGACCAGGACTGTCAGCAGGAGTCCGAGGGTGTCGACCACGATGCTGCGTTTGCGGCCGACGATCTTCTTGGCGGCGTCGATGCTCTGGTCGGAGTCCGGGACGTTGCTGGAGGTCTTGATGCTCTGGGTGTCGATCACGCCGCCCGGGGGCTCGGCGGCGCGGCCCTTGTGCATGCGCACCGGGCGGTGCAACGGCCCGGAGATCCGCGTGAAGATCTCATCGTCGCGCCGGAGGCGGAAGTGGCCGTGCACCGTCTGCCGGGGCGGGTGGTCGTGGGGCGGGTGGCGCCAGGGGATGCCGGTGCGATCGACATAGAGGATCGCGTCCATGATGGTGCGCAGGTCATGTTCGTGTGGACGGCCGATGTCCAGGACCCCGGCGCGGCGCCGGTCGCGCCGGGCGGTCAGGATCGGTTCGATGAGCTCCCAGCGGGCGTCGGACGGGTCGCTGGGGTGGCGGAGGCGTTCGGTCATGGTAGGGGCGTAATGCCGGGTGGATGCCGTGGGCCACGGGCGCGGCCGTCAGGTCGTACAGGTCAGACCGCCGTGGCCATCCGCAAAACCAGACGCGGGCTCTCATTTTGGGATGAGACAGACGAACAGCCATAAACATGGCTCCGGAAGTACCGCTCTTGCCTCGCCTGTCTCAACCGGCTCCCGTGTTGTTCTCCGAGCGAGGTCGCCGCACACAAGGATCGTCACCTATCACCAAATTTCAGGATCAAACGTCCTCTCAGACCGTCGCTCCGCGATCTCCCGTTTCGTGCACTGGCGTCGTGGGCTTGCCGAGGCGGAACACGCCAGGGCGGCCTGGGCACAGCCCTCGGCGGTGGCGACGAAGTGCTGGCCACCGCCATCCTCGACCGCCTCCCGCATCACTGCGAAGTCCTCGCGATCAACGGCCCCAGCCACCCGGCTCAAGAACCGGATGACCGAAGCCACCGCCGCCGGATGAGATTTCATAGACGTCATCCAGTTTGGTGAGGCGATGCCGGCGACTCTGTTCCGTCATCAGGGGAGGTAGCCCAGAACAGGACGTGGCCGCTATCGCCCTCAGGAACGAACTCCTCAGCCTGAACGATCAGACCAGACCGTGTGATCCAGTCCCGGTTGGTGGCCGCGTCGGCGTGGCTCCACCACATGGCAACCCCGCTGCCGAGCCAGTCGCTGTCGGTCCCCGTCCACGCGAGATGCCCCATGGTGCCCAGGAACCATCCACCAGGGCGCAGCCAGGCAGCGATCCGTTCCAGCAACAGTCGCTGCTGCTCCAAAGGGATGTGGATCAATGTATACATCGCCACCACCGCGTCGAACGACGCGGGCGCGAACTCCACGGTTGTGACATCACCGTGCATGAAGGCGGCGCCGGGAACCAGCACGCGAGCCCGACGGATCTGAACCTCGCTGATGTCGATCCCGGTGAGACGATGGCCTGCATCACTCAGATCCCGAGCGACCGGTATGCCGCAGCCGCATCCGATGTCCAGCACCGCAGCCTGCGCGGGAAGCCGCTCACATAGCTCCGCGATCCAAGACTGGTACTTACCGTCGGCCGCGAACTCCTGCTCGTAACGTTCAGATAGCAGGTCATATCCGCGCCGGACCAGTTCCTTGGGATCTTCAGCCTTCACAACCCAGTACGTTATCGGTCGCACCAGGCAGCTCCGCATTTACGTGTACTCGGCTCTGCACATCAAGGAGTACGCCGACATGCAGCATGTGTGCCGCAGGCAAGGGGGCGGGCGGGCCCCGCACTGGTGAGCCGGTGGCCTCGGAGGCTCACGCCAGGACCTCTGCGGACGGCTGCGACAGGATCATCGTTCCGTGATGGCCGCCATGCGCGCTCGACCTGCCGAATCAGCGGCTCCGGCGGCCGTCGCTCCGGCGCTGGCCGGGGCGGACGTGCCGGGATCGGGGCGAATCCACCGGGTGGGCGGTGGTGACACCGTAGGCTGCTCGGGTGAGTGAGAAGGTTTGGCAGATCGAGCCGTCGGGGCCGTTGCGCGGGGACGTGACCGTGCGGGGGGCGAAGAACGCGGTCAGCAAGCACATGGTCGCGGCGATGCTGGGGGACGGGCCGAGCACCATCGGCAACGCGCCGGACGTCGGCGAGGTCGGCATAACGGCGGGGATGCTGGAGCACGTCGGGATGTCCGTGGAGCGGGCCGGCGGTGAGGTGACGGTCGTGCCGGGGCCGGTGTCGGACCCGAGCGTCGGCAAGGCGTTCACCGGGTTGAACCGCATCCCGATCCTGATGCTGGGGCCGCTGCTGCACCGGGCGGGGGAGGCGTTCGTGCCGCTGGTCGGGGGCGACCCGATCGGCAGGCGGCCCGTCGACTTCCACGTGGACGCGTTGCGGGCGTTCGGCGCCGAGATGACGTATGCGGCGGACGGGATCCACGCGCGGGCGACGCGGCTGGTGGGGACGCGCATCGAGCTGCCGTATCCGAGTGTCGGCGCGACGGAGACCGTCCTGCTCGCGGCCGTACGGGCGGAGGGGAAGACCGTCATCCGCAACGCGGCGACGGAGCCGGAGATCATCGAGCTGGCGCTGTTCCTGCAGCGGATGGGGGCGCGGATCTCGTTCGCGCCCGACCGGCGGATCGTCGTCGAGGGCGTCGAGCGGTTGAGCGGCGCGCAGACGCGGCTGGACGGTGACCGGATCGAAGCGTTCTCCTACCTGGTGGCGGGGCTCGTCACCGGGGGAGAGGTGCGGGTGCACGGCTGCCCGCAGGACCGGCTGGTCACCGCGATCACGACGCTGACCCGCATGGGTGCGCAGTTCGAGATCACCGATGACTGGATCATGGCGTCGGCGCCGGACGGATTGCGTCCCGCGGCGGTGCAGACCGACACCCATCCGGGGTTCGCGACGGACTGGCAGACACCCCTGATGGTCCTGTTCACACAGGCCGAAGGTATGTCGGTGCTGCACGAGACCGTGTACGAGAACCGGCTTGCGTATGTGCCCGCGCTGCAGAGCATGGGTGCGGAGATCGAGGTTTACGACACGTGCCTGGGCGGCCCGGCCTGCCGGTATCACGACACGGCGGCTCTGCACTCGGCCGTGGTGCGGGGTGTCACCAAGCTCCGGGGCGGGGACGTGACCATGCCCGACATCCGGGCCGGGTTCTCGGCGGTGCTGGCCGCGGCGGTCGCGGAGGGGCCGTCCACGCTCAGGGGCGTGCACCACATCGAGCGCGGCTACCACCGTCCGGTGGAGCAGTTCCGGACGCTGGGGCTCGCGCTGCAGGAGGGGTAGCGGACGACCTGGTCGCGGGTGATGCAGCCGTTCCTTGCCCCCTGATGGCCGAAACCTGCAAGACGAGTGCGCCGCCGGCGGTCACGCTGGAGTCATGAACCTCGACAGGGCATCGGACTTCATGGCCATGCACGCGCGTCCGCTCGACCGCCGCCGCTTCGAACTGCTGACCGGTGACGGCGACAGGGACGCCCTGCCGGCCGCGCTGAACGCCTACCGGAACCCCGACGGCGGCTATGGCCACGGGCTCGAACCCGACCTGCGGTCGCGGACGAGTCAGCCGGGTCCGGCGCTGCACGCGTTCGAGGTGTTCGAGGAACTGGCGCCCGTGACCGCTCCCGAGGCCGTCGCGCTCTGCGACTGGCTGGAGTCGGTGACGCTGCCGGACGGCGGCATCCCCTTCGCGCTGCCCATCCCCGATCCCGCCGGGTGCGCGCCGTTCTGGACGGGCGCCGACCCGGAGGTGTCCTCGTTGCAGATCACCGCGGTGGTCGCGGCGATGGCCCAGCGCGTCGCCGTTCATGATGGGGCCGTGGCCAGGCATCCCTGGCTCGACCGCGCCACCCGCTACTGCCTCGACACCATCCGGGCGAAGGACGAGCTGCACGCGCTGGAGCTTGCGTTCGCGCTCTGGCTGGCCGACGCCGTGGAAGACAGCGAAACGATCGCTCTGCTCGGTGAGCACATCCCGGAGAACGGTCTCGTGCACGTCCAAGGCGGCCTGGAGGGCGAGATGATGCGGCCGCTCGACTTCGCGCCCTATCCCGGCCGTCCGGCCAGGGCACTGTTCAAGGGCGAGGTCGTGGAGGCCGAACTGCGGCGTCTCGACGAGCAACAGCAGAGCGACGGCGGGTGGCTCGTCGACTTCGCCAGCTACTCGCCGGCCGCCCGGCTGGAATGGCGCGGCTACGCGACCGTCAAGGCCGTCTCGATCCTGACCCGCGACACCCGGTACCGGAGCGCGCGGAAGAACCCCGCCCAGGGGTGAGAAACCCTTGCCGCATCGGGCCTCCGGGTAGGTGAGGACGGGCGGTTGGTGGGAAGTGTTCCCTGGGCGAGGGCCGGGCCGCCGGCCGACCGTCGAGAGGGGAGCGTGATGGCGCCCACGGGAAGGCCGACCGGGAACGTGCTGATCGTGGGGGCGGGCCCGACGGGCCTCCTGCTGGCGGGGGACCTGGCCGTGGCGGGCATCGGCTGCACGGTGCTGGAACGCCGCGCGGCGGAGACGAGCAACCTGACGCGGGCGTTCGCCGTGCACGCCCGCACCCTGGAGATGCTGGACGCGCGCGGTGTCGCCGGTGAGCTGATCGCCACCGGGGAGCGGGTGGGCGCGCTGCGGCTGCTCGGCTCGGCCGCCCTCGACCTTTCGCGGTTGCCGGGCCGTTTCCCGTTCGTGCTCGTCACGCCGCAGTACGAGACGGAACGGGTCCTGAAGGAACGGGCGCTCGCGGCCGGGGCGGAGATCGTGTACGGCACCGAGGCCGTCGGGCTCCGCCAGGACGCGGCGGGCGTGGACGTCGAGTGCCGCACGGCCGGCGGCGGGACCGGGACGCGCCGCGCGTCGTACGTCGTCGGCGCGGACGGGGTCCGCAGCACCGTCCGGCGGGAGCTCGGGCTGCCGTTCCCCGGCCAGGCGGTGGTGCGGTCGGTGATGCTCGCGGACGTCCGGCTGGACGAGGCGCCCGCCGGCGTGCTGACCGTCGGCGCGGTCGGCGACGCGTTCGCGTTCCTCGCCCCGTTCGGCGACGGCTGGTATCGGGTGATCGCCTGGAACCGCCGGCACCGGGCGCCCGACTCCGAGCCCGTCGACATGGCCGAGCTGCGGGAGGTGACCCGCCGCGCGCTCGGCACCGACCACGGCATGCGCGACCCGCGCTGGACGTCCCGGTTCCGCAGCGACGAGCGGCAGGTCCCGCGGTACCGGGTGGGCCGGGTGTTCCTGGCCGGGGACGCCGCGCACGTCCACTCGCCGGCGGGCGGGCAGGGCATGAACACCGGGATGCAGGACGCGGCGAACCTCGGCTGGAAACTGGCCGCCGAGCTGCAGGGCTGGGCGCCGTCGTGGCTGCTCGACAGCTACCACGAGGAACGGCATCCGGTCGGGCGGCAGGTGCTGCGCGGCAGCGGCGCGCTGCTGCGGTTCGCGCTGGCCGAGCCGCTGTGGCTGCGCGCGGTGCGCGGCGCGGCGGCGTGGGCGGCGGCGCATGTCCGG
>NZ_BCQQ01000198.1 GCF_001552155.1 Actinomadura formosensis NBRC 14204
CCGGACGGGCGGGCGGCGGCGGCGCGCCAGCGGGCGAGGCGGCCGGCCGCCTCGTCCAGCGAGTCCTGCGTCCACTCCCAGTCGGAGCGGTAGTGGTGGGCCAGCAGCGCCAGCCGGATCGCCATCGGGTCGGCGCCGGCCTTCCGCAGCTTCGACACGAACACGAGGTTGCCGCGCGACTTCGACATCTTCTCGCCGTGCAGGCCGACCATGCCCGCGTGGACGTAGGCGCGGGCGTGCGGGCGCTCGCCGGTGGCGACCTGCGCGTGCGAGGCGCTCATCTCGTGGTGCGGGAACGCCAGGTCCGAGCCGCCGCCCTCGACGTCGAAGACCATGCCGAGGTACTCGATGGAGATCGCCGAGCACTCCACGTGCCAGCCGGGGCGGCCCGCGCCGAACGGGGAGTCCCAGCCGGGCTCGCCGGGGCGCTGCGCCAGCCACAGCAGGGGGTCCAGGGGGTCGTGTTTGCCGGGCCGGCCGGGGTCGCCGCCGCGCTCGGCGAACAGCGGCGCCATCTCGTCCCTGCCCAGCCGGCTGACCTGCCCGAAGGACGGGTCGGACGCGACCGGGAAGTAGACGTCGCCGCCCAGTTCGTAGGCGGCGTCGCGGCCGCGCAGCTTCTCGATCATCTCCACGACCAGCGGGATCGCCTCGACGGCGCCGATGTACTGGTCGGGCGGCAGGACCCGCAGCGCGGTCATGTCCTCGCGGAACAGCTGGATCTCCCGGTCGGCGAGCTCGCGCCAGTCCTGGCCGGTGTCGCGGGCGCGCTCCAGCAGCGGGTCGTCGACGTCGGTGGCGTTCTGCACGTAGTGGACGCGGTGGCCGAGGTCGCGCCACACGCGGTTGACGAGGTCGAACGCCAGGTAGGTGTTGGCGTGGCCGAGGTGGGTCGCGTCATAGGGGGTGATGCCGCACACGTACATGCGGGCGGTGGCGCCGGGGGCGGTGGGACGCACCGTGCCCGTCCCGCTGTCGTGGAGGCGCAGCGGCCGGTCGGCGGCGGGCAGGCCCGCATCGGGCAGGCTGGGGACTTCGGGGGCGGGCCACGATCGCATACCGAAAGCTTATCCATGCCCAGCTTGCGGCTTTACTCCGAGATCATGGCAACCGTCCCGCGCTGCCCGGCGGGCGCGGTCGGTGAGGCGGACGAGCGGGTCCGGGCCCGGCTCTTTCCGCCCGGTTCCTTCCGAGGGCGTACCGCCGTTCTACCGGACCCGGCTCCATGCGTCGCCCTCGCCCGGCGCGGCGGAGAAGTCGTAGCGGACGCCGCCGCTGCCGAGCGCGATGAGGCTCACCGAGGTCGTGCCCCACACCCGCCCGTCGCCGAGGTCCAGCAGCGGAAGCAGCGCCCGGTGGTCGGCGCGGGGCAGCCCGTCCCCGTTCAGCAGCGGCAGCCAGGCGCCCCACGCCCGCTCCACCGGCTCGTCCGGGCCGGGCTCGGGCCGCGGCACGGCGGCGAACCGCGGCCGGAAGTACGCCAGCCGCGCCGCCATGTAGGCGTCCTCGGTCTCCCCCTCCTGCTGCCCCTCGCCTTCGAGCCCGCTGTTGACGATCATGTGCAGGCCCGCCCGCAGCTCGCGTTCGGTGAGCGTCTCCCCGTCCCAGCTCCACAGCCACACCCGGTCGGGTTCCGCGCCGACGAGGTGGAACGGGTCGAAGACCGCGAGATCCAGCGCGCCGAGCTTGCCGTCGGCCGCCACCCGCAGCGGCAGTTCCCCGCGCGACGCCCGCGCCGCCTCCGGCGCCATCCGGCCGCGTCCGTTCAGCACCACCGCGACCCGCGGCGCGTCCGGTTCCACCGCCAGCCACGTTCCGCCCGCCCGCAGGTCGCGCCCTCCGACGAGAGTGGGCCGCTCCGGCCAGTGCCGCCCCGGCCCCGTCCACTCCCGCGCCACGAACTCGTCCCGCACCCCCACCACGACCACGGGCACCGGGGAGGAGGGCTCAACACTGATGATCGCCGTGCACATGCCCCAATTGCAGCACTCCGCCTCGTTCGCCCGGCGGCTGGGGGCGGGCTAGAGCGGCGGCCAGGGGATGGCCGGCCAGTCCTCCGGGGGGTAGGGGTGGATGCGGTGTTTGAGCATCAGTTCCACGCGGCGGCGGGTGGCCTCGACCTCGTCGGGGGTGAGGAGTTCGGCGAGGCGGGTGCCGAGGGCGCCGCCGCGCAGGCCGGCGGCCACCCGGTCGAGGGCCTCCAGGGCCTCGGGGGTGAGGGGTTTGCCGCGCCACTGCCACAGGACGGTGCGGAGCTTGTACTCGGCGGAGAAGCAGACGCCGTGGTCGCAGCCGTAGACATGGCCGTCGCCGGGCGGCAGCAGGTGGCCGATCTTGCGGTCGGCGTTGTTGATGACGGCGTCGAAGACGGCCATCCGGCGGACGGCCTCGTCGTCGGAGCGGGACAGGGCGACGAGGTCGATGTCGGGGTCGGGTTCGACCCACAGCTGGACCATGCCGGGGCCGTAGGGGCCGTCGCGGTGCACGGTGGGCGGGACGGTGCCCCAGCCCATCGTCTTGGAGACCTCGTAGGCGGCGACCTCACGCTCGGCGAGGGTGCCGTCGGGGAAGTCCCACAGGGGACGTTCGCCGGCGACGGGCTTGTAGACGCAGTTGGCGGCCCCGCCGTCGTGTTCGATCGAGCAGTACAGGGTGGCGTTGGACGCCTGGACGAGGCGGCCCTCCACGCCGAGGCGCCCGGCGGACAGCAGCCGCTCGGCGGCGGCGACGTCGCGAGGGGACACCGGGCGGCCGGGCGTGGCCCGGCCGGTGCCGCCGGCGGGTGCCCGGTCCCGGGAGGACTGCGTCATGCGTTCATTCTCCCGGCGTCGCCGCCCGTGATCCAGCACGGCGGATCTTTTTCGTCCGCGCCGGGGCGGGTGGCGCGGCGGCACCCGCGCGGCCGGACGGGAAGGGTTCGGGGATCATGTCAGCCGAGGTATCCGTTCTGGCGGGGGCAGACATGGCCGTCGGTGTCGAGCGGCAGGCCGCACAGCGGGCACGGCGGGCGCCCGGCGGCGACGACCTTCAGGGCGCGCTCGGCGAACGCGCGGGCCTGCGCGGCGCTGATCCGGACGCGCAGCACCGCGATGGCGGGATCGTCCTCGCCGACCTCGGGCTCCTCGTCGGACTCGGTGACCTCCTGCGCCTCGATGACGACCTGCTCGTCGTCGGGGTCCCACGCGAGCGCCATCGTGCCGACCTTGAACTCCTCCTCCACCGGCTGGTCCAGGGGGGCGTCGTCCTGCAGTTCGGAGGGGGTGACGGCGGGTACCGGGGCCTCCCCGCCGCTGCGCCGCAGCACCTCGTCCAGCAGTTCCTCCAGGCGCTCGGCCAGCAGCGTCACCTGGAACTTCTCCAGGCCGACGCTGGTGACGCGGCGACCGGAGCGGGCCTGCAGGTAGAAGGCGCGGTCGCCGGGCCGCCCGACGGCGCCGGCAACGAAACGCTCCGGCAGGTCGTAGGAGATGACGGGCATGACTCCGACCCTACGCGCCGCCGCCCACGGGCGCGTCCCCCGACGCGAATCCCTCTTTCCCGGAACCTTCCCGCGGCGGCCGGGGAACCAGGGCGGCGACGTCGCCTCCGGTGTCGTTGAGCCGGACGACGAACGGGCGTGTTTCGGTGTAGCGGATCACGGTGAGGGACGCCGGGTCGGCCTGGATCCGCTGGAACTGGTCCAGGTGGAGGCCGAGCGCGTCGGCGACGATGGACTTGATGATGTCGCCGTGGCTGCACACCGCGTACAGGGCGTCGGGGCCGTGGTCGGCGGCGACGCGTTCGTTCCAGTCGCGGACGGCGGTGACGGCGCGGTGCTGCGCGGCGGCGAGGGCCTCACCGTCCTCGCCGGGGAACCGGGCGGCGCTCGGATGCGCCTGGACGACCCGCCACAGCGGCTCCTCGGCGAGTTCCTTGAGGGGGCGGCCCGTCCAGTCGCCGTAGCGGACCTCGCCGAACCGCTCGTCCGTCTCGATCTTCTCGATGGGCGGGGCGTGCCCGGCGGCGAGCGCCTCGGCGGTCTCGGCGCAGCGTTCGAGGGGGCTGGACACGACGGCGGCGAGCGGCAGCGGCGCCAGCCGGGCGGCGAGGGCGGCGACCTGGGCGCGGCCGCGGTCGTCGAGGCGCACCCCGGGCGTCCAGCCGGCCAGCACCGGGCCGGTCATCGCGGTCAGTCCATGCCTTACCAGGAGAAGGGTCGTCACGGCGGCCACTCTAGGAGATGCTCGGCATAAGGGCGGCGGACGGCACGGTTGCGGGAGGATACGTGCTGTGATCGTGGACAAGGCCATCTACGCGGGCGGGACGCGCCGCGACATCGACGGTGACATCAGCGACGCGTTCGACCTCGCCCGCCAGGACGGCGACTGCTTCCTGTGGATCGGCCTGTTCGAGCCCGACGAGGCGGAGTTCGAGCTGGTCAAGGACGAGCTGAACCTGCATCCCCTCGCCGCCGAGGACGCCGTGTCCGCGCACCAGCGGCCCAAGATGGAGCGCTACGACGACACCCTGTTCGTGGTGCTGAAGACGCTCTCCTACATCGACAGGACGTCCGACATCGAGGTCGGCGAGATCATGATCTTCCTCGGCCGGGACTTCGTCATCACCGTCCGGCACGGTGCCGGCAACCCGCTCGGTCCCGTCCGCAGGCGGCTGGAGGAGTCGCCGGAGCTGATCAAGCACGGCGCGACCGCCGTCCTGTACGCGGTGTGCGACGAGGTCGTCGACCGGTACGGGCTCGTCGCCCACGAGGTGGAGGTCGACATCATCGGGCTGGAGAAGGCCGTGTTCGATCCGGGCGCGCGGGACGTCACCGCCGACATCTACTCCCTCAAGCGGGAGGTGCTGGAGTTCCGCGGCGCCGAGGACCCGCTCGTCCCGGTGCTGCAGGAGATCGCCAAGGGCCGGGTCGCCGAGTGCGGCTCGACCCGCGAGTACTTCCGCGACGTCCTGGACCACCTGCTGCGCGTGGACGAGCAGGTCGACGCGCACAACGAGCTGCTCAACAGCGTGCTGACCGCGCATCTGGCGCTGCTCGGCAAGCAGCAGAACGAGGACATGCGCAAGATCTCCGCGTGGGCCGCGATCATCGCGGTGCCGACCGCGATCGCCGGGATCTACGGCATGAACTTCGAGCACATGCCCGAACTGCACTCGATCCTCGGATATCCGCTGGTCCTGGCGGTGATGGCCGTCGCCTGCGTGCTGCTGTTCCGCAGGCTCCGCAAGAGCGGCTGGCTCTAGCCCCCGCCCCTCCCCGGCTCTCGTCAGCCGTCCTCGCGGGGGGAGGCGGGCGCGGCGAGCAGGACGGCCCACAGGTGCGACTCGGCGCCCCGCGACTCCAGGCGCCGCCGTATCCGCTCCACGCCGCCGCGTGTCGGCACCGCCAGCCAGACCAGCAGCGGGTAGCCGAGGACGAACCCGGCGAGGAACACCGGTTCGCTGTGCCCCATCATGGCGAGCGGCAGGCCGAGCAGGATCACGCCCTCGGCCAGCGCGAACCGCAGCAGCACCGCCTGCCGGAACATCATCAGCGCCGTCCGGGCCGCGGCGCCGGGCTCGTCGCCCGGCTGCATGGGACGCGGCGCGCGGGGCCCGGCCAGCAGCGCGACCAGCGCGGCGGCGGCGAGCGGGGCGTAGCTCCACGGTGCCGCGTCCCCGCGGCCGTCCGCCACGATCAGCGGCATGATCGCCAGGATGAGGACGGGCGCGGCGAGCAGCACCAGCATCATCGTGCGCATCCGGCCGAGCTCGGTCCCGGCGCGCAGCGAGGCGAGGTAGCCGGGGTCGTCGCCCGGTCCCGCGCCGAACACCGGCGCCACGTCCGGGCCGCCGTCGCCCTCCGGGGTCTTCGGCGAGTACATCGAGAAGGGGGGTGGCGCCATGGCTGCGCACTTTAGCCCGCGGACGGGTCCCGGCAATAGTGCTCACCAGGATCTTCGCGCCGCGCCCGGATCCGGGCGGCCGGCCGCTCGCTTTCCGCGGGGTCGTCGCGGGCCGCTACATTGACCGCCTATGAAGGAGCGTCACCTCGGGCGGAGCGGGCTGCTGGTGTCCCGGCTGGGCCTCGGCACCATGACCTGGGGGCGGGACACCGGCCCGGACGAGGCCGCGGCGCAGCTCGTCACGTTCGTCGACGCCGGGGGCACGCTGGTGGACACCGCCGACGTCTACAACGACGGCATCAGCGAGCAGATCCTCGGCCACCTGCTGCGCGAGACCGTCGACCGGGACGGGCTGGTCATCGCGACCAAGGCCGCGATCAGGCCGAACGGCCGCTACGACGGCTCCCGGCGGCACCTGCTGCGCGCCCTGGACGCCTCCCTGGACCGGCTGGACCTGGACTATGTCGACCTGTGGCAGCTGCACGTCTACGACCCGGCCACGCCGCTGGAGGAGACGCTGTCGGCGCTGGACGAGGCGGTCGCGTCCGGCCGGGCCCGCTACGTCGGCGTGTCGAACTACGCGGGCTGGCAGGTCGCCAAGGCCGCCGCCTGGCAGCGCGCCTGGCCGGGCCGCGCCCCGGTCGTGTCGGCGCAGCTGGAGTACTCGCTGCTGCGCCGCGACATCGAGCGGGAGGTGGTGCCCGCCGTGCTGGACGCCGGGGCGGGCCTGCTGGCGTGGTCGCCGCTCGGCCGGGGCGTGCTGACCGGCAAGTACCGCACCGGCATCCCCGCCGGGTCGCGCGCCGCCGCGCCGCACTTCGCCGAGTTCGTCCAGCCGTACCTGGACGAGGAGTGCGCCCGCATCGTGGAGTCGGTGGTGACCGCCGCCGAGGGCCTCGGCCGCTCCCCGCTCGCGGTCGCGCTGGCGTGGGTCCGCGACCGGGAGGGAGTCGCCGCGCCGATCGTCGGCGCGCGGACCGCCGCGCAGCTCGATGCGATCCTGGAGAGTGAGAGCCTGGCGCTGCCGAACGAGATCCGCGGCGCGCTCGACGATGTGTCCGACACCGCGACGGGAAACCCGTGACCGACAACCCCGACCAGCCCGCCGACCAGCCCGCCGACCAGCCGTCGCCCGCCGAGCGGGCCGCGCGCGCCGCCGCGGCGAT
>NZ_BCQQ01000199.1 GCF_001552155.1 Actinomadura formosensis NBRC 14204
GCCGCGACCGGCGGGCGAGCCGGTGCCGCTGCGGTCCAGCGCCCGGCACGGCTTCGCGCACCTGCCCGTCCGCTGGTCCTCCTGACGGTTCCGGGTACCTCCCGGGGAGTAGGGACACCCACTCCCCGGGGCCGACGTGGAGCCCGGCGCCGATGACCTACCGTCCAGATATGAGCACCTCACCGCCCGGGCCGGTTCAGCCGCGCTGGTCGCGACCCGGCGCGTGGCCGGTGTGGATCGTCCCGCTCTTCCTCGCTTTCTTCCAGGTCATGGGGTCGCTCGGCGCGCAGCGCGGGGGGCCGGGGGACGGGTCGTCCGGCGGCCCGCCCTGGGAGCACGGGGGCGGCGGCACGTCCGGGACCGGGCACACCGACCTCGACGCGTTCGGGTTCGCGCTGCTGCTCGGCGGGCCGGCGCTGCTGCTGCTGCGCCGCCGGTATCCGGTGTTCACGGTGTGCGCGACGGCGGCGGTCACCGCGCTCTACTTCCTGCGCGCCTACACCTACGGGCCGGCGCCGCTCGCGCCGGCCGTCGCGATGATGGCCGCGATCGTCTCCGGGCACCGGCTGGTGACGTGGGCCGGGACGGGCCTCGGGCTCGCGGCGTTCTTCGGCCTCACCGCGCTGATCGGCGTCCCGGCGGCCGAGCGGGGGCGGCACGGCCTGTTCCCGGTCCAGGAGCCGACGCTCGGCGGGTCCGGCTTCGTCGTCGGCTGGGCGCTGGTGGTGCTGATCGGCGCGGAGCTGATCCGGATGCGGGCGCAGCGGGCCGCCGAGACCGCGCGGACCCGCGCCGAGGAGGAACGCCGCCAGGCCAGCGAGGAGCGGCTGCGGATGGCCCGTGAACTGCACGACGTCCTCGCCCACAACATCTCGATGATCAACGTGCAGGCCGGGGTCGCGCTGCACCTCATCGACCAGGACCCCGGGCAGGCCCGGACCGCGCTCGCGGCGATCAAGGAGGCGAGCAAGGAGGCGCTCACCGAGATGCGCGGGGTGATCGGCGCGCTGCGGGCGCAGGACGAGACCGCGCCGCGCGCCCCCACCGCCGGGCTCGACCGGCTGGACGAGCTGCTCGGCCGGGCGCGGTCCGCCGGGCTGGAGGTCGAGACGGAGATCACCGGGGAGCGGCGGCCGCTGCACGCGGGCACCGACCTCGCCGCGTTCCGGATCGTCCAGGAGTCGCTGACGAACGTGACCCGCCATGCCGGTTCCGGGCCGGTGACGGTGCGGGTCCGCATCGCCTACGGTGAGCACGAGATCGTGGTGCGGGTCGAGGACGACGGCCGGGGGGCGCCGCTGCTGGACGACCGCCCGGGCGGCAGCGGCATCCGCGGGATGCGCGAGCGGGCGACCGCGCTCGGCGGGACGTTCGACGCCGGGCCGCGGCCGGGCGGCGGCTTCCGGGTGCGGGCCGCGCTCCCGCTGGACGAGGGGACCGAACCGGCCGGGCCCGGAAGGGGGACGCAGTGATCAAGGTGATGCTGGCGGACGACCAGGTGCTCGTCCGGGCCGGGTTCCGGGCGCTGCTGGACGCGCAGCCCGACATCGAGGTCGTCGGTGAGGCGGGCGACGGCGAGGAGGCGGTGGCGCGGGCACGCCGGCTGCGTCCCGACGTCATCTTGATGGACATCCGCATGCCGGTCCTGGACGGTCTCGCCGCGACCCGCGCGATCGCGTCCGACGAGCGGCTCGGCGGCGTGAAGATCGTGATCCTCACCACGTTCGAGCTGGACGAGTACGTGTTCGAGGCGCTGCGCGGCGGGGCGAGCGGGTTCCTGGTGAAGGACACCGAGCCGGTGGAGCTGATCCACGCCGTGCGGGCCGTCGCGGACGGCGACGCGCTGCTGTCGCCGAGCGTGACCCGGCGGCTGATCGCCGAGTTCGCCACGCGGGCCAAGGAGCCGGCGCCGGCGCCGCGGCTGAACGCGCTGACCGAGCGGGAGCGGGAGGTCATGACGCTGGTCGGGGAGGGATTGTCGAACGAGGAGATCGCGGCCCGGCTGGTGGTGAGCCCGGCCACCGCGAAGACGCATGTCAGCCGGGCGATGGTGAAGCTCGGCGCCCGCGACCGCGCCCAGCTGGTGGTGCTGGCGTACGAGTCGGGACTGGTCAAACCCGGCTGGCTGGCCTAGAAATTACTCTGCGCCGGTTCATTGTTGCCGTTCACGGCGGCATGACAGGGTGGACGGCGCAGGCCATGACCGAGGTTGAGGAGTCCGGTGCCGAACGACGCGAGGATCCTGGCCGTCGACGACCGTGTGGAGAACCTGACCGCGCTCACGGCCGTGCTCGACGCGCTGCCGGTGGAGGTCGTACCCGTCACCTCCGGGCAGGCGGCGCTGAAGGAGCTGCTGAACCACGACTTCGCGCTGATCCTGCTGGACGTCGTGATGCCGGAGATGGACGGTTTCGAGACCGCGGAGCACATCAAGTCCCGGCCGCGGACCCGCGACATCCCGATCATCTTCCTCACCGCCGCCGGCAGCGCGGGCGAGCAGGCGTACCGCGGGTACGCGGCCGGCGCCGCCGACTACCTCACCAAGCCGTTCGACCCGTGGCTGCTGCGCGCCAAGGTGTCGGTGTTCGTCGAGCTGCACCACCGCACCCGGCGGCTCCGGCAGCAGGCGCAGCTGCTGCGCCGGACGCTCGGCGGGGACGGCGCCGGGGACGCCCTCGCGGGCTGCGACGGGCTGCTGGCGGCCCTGGACGAGCGGCTCACCCGGGTCGAGGAGGACGTCGCCCGGATCGGGTCGGGCGAGCCCACCGACGACCTCGCCGAGCACGTCGGCGCGCTGCGTCTCGCGCTGGACGCCTTCTCCGCCGGCGGCTGACACTCCACGCCATCCGTTTCGGGACCTTCGGCCCGGTGAGCCGGGGATCTATGGCCCGTGACGATTACTCTCGGTAGCTGATAGTGGCCGGCCTCAAGCTGTTGGGGATTCCGATGACGTTCACCCCGGCGAAGCCACCGCCGCCGACGCCGTCCTACACGGTGATGACGGACGTCGTCTCCGAGCAGCCGGCGGTCACGGCGAACGGAGCACAGATCGCCGGGCTCAGCGTCACCGGAGCCTGAGCGCCCGTGCGGAGTTTGCCGCGCAGGATGAACGCGCCCAGCAGCACCGCCGCCACGACGAGGACCACCGCGACCGTGACGACCAGCACCGTCCGGCGCCGTTCCCCGCCACCGGGAACCGGCTGCGGCTGCGGCGGCTGCTGCCAGTTCGAGTACCGCTGCGGCTGCTCCCACGGCGGAGGCGTCCCCGAAGGGCCCGGCGGGGGACTCGGCGGGGCGGGAGGCGGCGACCACTCGGTCTCCAGCAGCGTCCGGGCCTCCCGGTCATGCCCGGAGCGTCCGGGCGGCGGGCGATGCGAGCCGCCCCGCTCCGGGAAACCGCCGGGGTCGCTCCGCGTCACCGGGGCGGGCTCGCCCGGGTCGCGGCGCGTCACCGGCTCCAGCTCGGCCGGGTCCAGGACGGTCTCGGACGCCACCTCGACCCGGCGGACCGGCAGGTGGCTGGCCGGCGGCTCGTCCGTCACCGTCTCGCTCGCGGGCGACGGACGCCGCACCGGCGGCGGCGAGAACACGGAGGGCATCGCCGCGACCTGGGTGAGCAGCGGCTGCGCCTGCGCCGCCGTCATCCGGCGCGCCGGCTCGCGCGCGAGCAGCCCGTCCAGCACCCGGGTGAGCGGCCCGGCGTTGCGCGCCGGCGGGACCGGCTCGGTCAGCGCGGCCTGCAGCGACGACATCGCGTCCGACCGCTCGTAGGGGGACCGGCCCTCGACCGCCGCGTACAGGGTCGCGCCGAGCGCCCACAGGTCGGACGCCGGCACCGCCCGCTCGCCCTGCACCCGCTCGGGCGGGATGTAGGCGGGCGACCCCATGACGAGGCCCGTCTGCGTTAGCGTCGCGTCACCCTCCACCTGCGCGATGCCGAAGTCGGTGAGGACGACCCGCCCCGAGTCGGTGATCAGCACGTTGCTGGGCTTGACGTCGCGGTGCAGGATGCCCTTCTCGTGGGCGTGCCGGAGCGCGCCGAGCATCTGCAGGCCGATCTCGGCCACCCGGCGATGGTCCATCGGGCCGCGTTCGATGATGTCCTGCAGCGACGGGGCGAGGACCAGTTCCATCACGATCCAGGGCCGGCCGCCCTCCTGGACCACGTCGTGGACGGTCACCACGCCGGAGTGGTTCAGCCGCGCCGACGCCCGCGCCTCCCGGAACGTCCGCTCGTACAGGACGGCGCGTTCGTCGTCGTTCAGGCCCGGCGGGAACACGACCTCCTTCACCGCGACCTCGCGGTCCAGCATGACGTCGAAGGCCCGCCACACGGTGCCCATGCCGCCCCGGCCGACCACCAAGTCCAGCCGGTAGCGGTTACCGAGCAGCCGTCCCTGTGCCATGTCCGAACAATCCCCCCGATCGGGTCATCCCACCCCAGAGGGACGGAACGAGTCGAGGACATTCTTCACGAGTTTCTCGCTGTCGTTCCACTGGGACGCCGGGAGCGCCACCACCACGGCGTACGGCCGCCCGCCGGCGATCACCCCCCGGTCGCGGGCCCGGGTGACGCCCGCGCGGGTCCAGGTGAACTCGATGTCGGCGGCGGGGTACCCGGCGGCGGACGTCCGGGTGATCTCCCCGACCCGCCGGAAGTCCTTCAGCTTGCCGTCCGCGATGGCCTCCTGCTCCCAGGTCACCCAGTGGTCGTAGGGGTCGCCGGTCCAGATCGTCCGGTCGACCTGCACGTAGGCGCTGGACACGGGGTCGGTCCACACGACGCTGTTGCCCTGTACCGAGCGCCGCCAGCCGCGCGGGACGCCGATCGTGTATCCGGGGCCGGACGCCGGGATGAGCCCGTCCGGGAGGGGCGTCGCACTGGAGACCGGAGAGGTCGCGGGCGTGCTGGGCGTCGTGTCCTGTGCGGCGGGCGTGGACTGCTTGGCGACCACCGTGGGCGGCGGGGTGGTGGTGGGCGTGTCAGGGGCGGACGGGCCGGAGTTCATCCGGAGGACGACCCCGGCGACGGCCAGGATCACCGTCGCCGCGGCGACACCCCCGAGGATCGGCAGGATCGGCGGCCGCCTCCGCGGCGGCGGGGGCTGGGTGTGGCCGGGCGTCCACCGCTGCCCGGGCCCCGGCGGGAACGGCGAGGTCATGTCCGGAGGCGGTACCGGGATCTGCTGGTGCGGGGGCACGGTCTGCGCGGCACCGCCGTCCACCGCCGTCCGGCCCGACGCGATCTGGACGGCGGCCAGGCTCGCCGCATGCCCGGCCGCGACCGCCTTGAGCGCCTCCTCGGCCTGGTCCCCGCTCATCCGCCGGACCGGGTCGCGCTCCAGCAGCGCGGTGAGCACGGGCGCGAGCGGGCCCGCGTTCTTCGGCGGCGGGACGTCCTGCGTCATCACGGCCGCGAGCACCGCCATCGCGTCGCCGCGGTGGTGCGGCGCCCGGCCCTCCGTCGCCGCGTACAGGGTGGCGCCGAGCGCCCACAGGTCGGACGCGGGGATCGCCGGGTCGCCGTTCACCCGCTCCGGCGGCATGTACGCCGGCGACCCCACGATCAGCCCGGTGCCGGTGAGCGTCGCGTCACCCGCCATCTGCGCGATGCCGAAGTCGGTGAGGACGGCCCGGTCGTCGTCGGTGACCAGCACGTTCGCGGGCTTGACGTCCCGGTGCAGGATGCCGATCGCGTGCGCCGCCCGCAGCGCGCCCGCGATCTGCCGGCCGATCGTCGCGACGCGGCCGGGCGGCAGCGGGCCGTCCTCGTCCAGGAGGTCCTGGAGCGAACGGGCCCGCACCAGTTCCATGACGATCCACGGCCGGTCGTCCTCGTCCACGACGTCGTGTACGGTCACGACGCCCGGATGGTTCAGCCGCGCCGAGGCCCGCGCCTCGCGGAGCGTCCGGCGGTGCCGGTTCTCCCGCTCCTCGTCGCTCAGGCCGGCGGGCAGGAGGACCTCCTTGACCGCGACCTCGCGGTCGAGGGTCTCGTCGCGGGCGCGCCACACCGTGCCCATCCCGCCGCGTCCGACCACGGATTCGAGCCGGTAGCGACCGGCCAGGAGGCGGCCGTCCATCAGCCCTCCGCGGGCTTGAAGAAGCGGTAGACCGGCTGCAGGTCGGAGTACACCCTGTCCCAGTCGTCGTCGGGGGCGCGGAGCAGGATCGCATAGCCGTGCCCGTGCGTCACGAAACCGCGGTTGAGGATGTGCACCCGGCCTCCGTCACCGTCGTAGGTGAACTCCCAGTCCGCGGAGTCGTCACCGTCGCCGGTGTCGGGGACGGGCGGACGGTCGCCGGTCGGCGCGATCCTGATCTTCTTGTAGCCGGGGAAACCGGAGCCGCCCCGCTCCTGGCGCCGCCAGTCGTCGATCGCGCTCGGACCCGGGTCGCCGGTCTGGTCGATCTGCAGGTAGGCCGCGCGGTCGGGCGAGTAGAAGAAGTCGCCGCCCTGCTTGCGCTCGGGTCCGCTCCAGCCCTTCGGGACGGGCACCGAGTAGCCGCTGCGGTCCTTGTGCATCGTGAACCCCGCGGGCAGCCCCGTGCCCGGCTTCGGGGACGTCGCAGGGGCGGACGGTTGCGCGCCGCCGCCCGGCGAGGCGGTGGGGGTGCCCTTGCGGGCCTTCCCGCCCTTGTTCTCCTCCCCGCCGCTCGCGAGGGCGATGCCCGCGACGAGCACGATGACGGCCAGCACGATCGCGGCGACGATCAGCACGTTCCGGTTGTCGGCCAGCGTGGGACGCGCGACCGGGTGCGTCGTCGGCGGGAAGTGCGTGGCCGGGCCGTGCTCGGGCGGCGGGGCCTGCGGCTCGACGGCGCCGGCGGGTTCGGTGCGCGGGCCGGACCGCCACGACCTGACCCGGTCGGGGTCGGGCCTGGTCTCGCCGGGGTCCGCCGCGTCCGCCGCACCGGCCTTGGCCGCGGCCGGGAGGTCGAGGCTGGTCAGCTGGTCCGGGCGCGCGCCGGGGCCCCGCGGGGCGGTGGCCGCGCCGGACGCGGCGG
>NZ_BCQQ01000200.1 GCF_001552155.1 Actinomadura formosensis NBRC 14204
CCCGGCCCAGCCGGTCGCGGGCCGCCGCGATCCGGCCGGCGAGCTCGGCCTCGGCGCCGGCCCAGCGCGCGGCGAACGCGGCCGGGTCCGCCTCGAACGCGAGCCGCCGCCGGACGACCTCCGCCCGTTCCCCCGGCTCCCGCGACGCCGCCACCTCCACCGTCAGCCCGAACCGGTCGAGAAGCTGCGGACGCAGCTCGCCCTCCTCCGGGTTCATCGTCCCGACCAGCAGGAACCGGGCCGCGTGCCGGACCGACAGCGACTCGCGCTCGACATGGCAGGTGCCGAGCGCGGCGGCGTCCAGCAGCAGGTCCACCAGGTGGTCGTGCAGCAGGTTCACCTCGTCCACGTACAGCACGCCCCGGTGCGCCGCCGCCAGCAGCCCCGGCTCGAACGCCTTCACCCCCTCGGTCAGCGCCCGCTCCACGTCCAGCGACCCGGTGAGCCGGTCCTCGGACGCGCCGACCGGCAGTTCCACCAGCGCGGACGACCGCGTCGCCGCCGGTCCGCCCGGCTCGTGCGGGCCGTCCGGGCAGGACGGATCCGGCGCCGCCGGGTCGCATGCGAACCGGCAGCCCGGCACGACGTCGATGGCGGGCAACTGGGCCGCCAGCGCCCGCACGATCGTCGACTTCGCGGTGCCCTTCTCGCCCCGCACCAGCACCCCGCCGACCCGCGGCGAGACGGCGTTGAGCAGCAGCGCCAGCTTCAGATCGTCCAGGCCGACGACGGCGCTGAACGGATAGGGGGCGTTCAAAGAACTACCTTCCGGTTGACGTGGGCGACCCGCCAGCCGTCCCGGGCGGCGGCGAGTCCGGTGGTGGACAGCGGCGCGAGATCGACGCGGTCCGCGGCGGTGATGTCCAGGCCGAGGGCGTGGCAGAGCGCGGCGCGGATGACTCCGGCGTCGCAGACGGCGACCCCGGACGGCCGTCCGTCCAGCCAGGCGGCGACCCGCGCCGCGAGGTCATGCCGGGACTCGCCGCCGTGGGGCGCCGCGTCCGGATCCGACAGCCACCCGGCCAGCTCGCCCGGTTCGATCTCCGCGTACCGGACGCCCGCCCACCGGCCGTGATCGGCCTCGGCGAGCGCCGCGACCGGCCGGGCGGTGAGCCCCAGCGCGGCGCAGGTCTGCCGGGCGGCGCGGGCCGGTGACGTCCACGCCGCACCGTCCGGCAGCGTCCCGGCCAGCGTCCGCGCCCTGGCCAGCCCGGCCGCGTCGGCGTCGTCATCGGCGGGGAAGCGGGCCTCCCGCATCGCCGGCGACGTCGCGTGCCGGACGAACAGCACCCCGTTCAGGCCGGCCCGCTCATGCCGGCCCGCTCATGCCGCCACCGTGGGACGCTCCGGCCGGGCCGCGCGGTCGCACGCCCACCCGAACAGCGTGCCGAACGACGCCCAGAACACCAGCTGCGTCCCGAGCGAGGTCAGGCGGAACTGCCACAGCAGCGTGGCGGGGAACCCGTCCGGCACCTCGTCCACCGGGGGCAGCAGCAGCGACGCCACCACCACCGGGACGACGAACGCGAGGACGGCCGCGGGCCAGCGCGCCCACGGCCCGCCGGGCACGCTCCGCGCCGTGGTCACCGCGACCGCGACCGAGAGCAGCCCGACGATGATCATCCCCAGGTACAGCAGCGTCCGGCTGCCGACCGTCTCGGGATCGCCCACCGCCGGCGGGTTCGCCGGATACTTCAGGAACGGGACGACGATGACCGCGGCGAAGCCGATCCCGGCGGCGGCGAGCGCGAGCGCGCCGTCCGACCGCGGACCGACCCGGCCGCGCAGTCCCGCGTAGACGAGCGCGAACACGCCGCCGACGGCGAGCCCGTAGAGCCCGGTGGCGAGGAAGAGCCCGGCCTTCTGCGTGCCGCGGCTCACCTCTTCACCGTGCTCATGCTCACCGTGCGCGTGTTCGCCATGCGCGTGTTCGCCGTGCTGCTGTGCGGCGGCGGCGTTCTCCAGCGCGATCGCCTCGTCAAGGCGCGGCTCACCGGCCGCGAAGGCGAAGACGCCCGCGACGAGGCCGGCCAGCAGGCCCAGGACGAGGCCCCTGACCAGCAGGGTGCGAACCATGCGGCGGCCTAGTGACAGGGCACGCCGAGCAGGTGCCGCCCGTCGTGCATCAGCTCGTGGAGGTAGCCGCCGGCCTGCGACACGGCGCCGTTGTCCATCAGGACGAGGTAGCCGAGGAGCAGCAGCACGGGCACCGCGAGCAGCCAGGGAACGAGACGGGAAAGGGGAATGGTACGGGTCGATGCGGTGCGAGCCGACATGGTGCTCACGGAGCCTCCACGGGTGATCTAGCGCGTCCCGGACAGTGAGGTCGCGGTCACCCGAGCGACCTGGCTCCCGGGATCGTCGTCCCGGATACAGTGGCGCGTCCGCACCGGCATTTCACCGGATTTCCCTCGGGTAACCGTGAATCAGACGAACCGTATGATCTACCATCCACGCTGTCAACATCCTCCATCGGTAGAGAAACGGCCCTGAAGGGCACCGTCACAACACGCAGTGTCCGCCGCTCCCATTCGCGGGCACGACGACGTTGGAGCTGCGAACATGACAAGCCACGGAACCGGCTTGCCCGCCACACTGGACGACGTCAAGGGGTGGTTCCCCCGGGTCGACCAGCTTCTCTTCACCTGGTTCCTGGAGCGCCAGGAACGCCTCGGACACACCGGGGACCTCGTCGAACTCGGCTCCTACCTTGGTAAAAGCGCGATCCTCATGGGACGCCATCCGCGCGAGAACGAGCGCTTCACCGTCTGCGACCTCTTCGACTCCGATGCGCCGGACGACTCCAACCAGGCGGAGATGCACCAGTCCTACGCGACGCTGACCCGCACGGCGTTCGAGGAGAACTACCGTGCCTTCCACGACCGGCTGCCGGAGATCGTCCAGGGCCCGACATCGATGATCCTCGACCATGTCGGGCCGGAGACCTGCCGTTTCGTGCACGTGGACGCGTCTCACCTGTACGAGCACGTGCACGGCGACATCCAGGCCGCGCACGTCATGCTCCGTACCGGGGGCGTCATCGTGTGCGACGACTACCGCGCCGAGCACACGCCGGGAGTGGCGGCGGCGGTCTGGGAATCGGTCGCCGCTGATGGGCTGCGCCCGATCTGCGTCACGTCCCAGAAGCTCTACGGCACCTGGGGCGACCCCGGGCCCGTCCAGGACGAGCTTCTGGAGTGGCTGGCGGGCCAGGACGACGTCTGGCACGAGGTCCAGCAGGTCGGCGGGCACCGCATCATCCGCATCAAGAGCAGGACGACGGGTCCGAAGAAGATCGACGTGCTGAAGAAGCGCCTCGCTCAGGCCGAGGACCGGCTGGTCCGCACGGAGAAGGGCCTGGAGCGCACCCGCCACGAACTGGACTCCGTCAAGGGCTCGGTCAGTTACCGGGTCGGCCGGGCGGTCACCGCGCTGCCCCGCGCCCTCCGCCGGGGGCGCTCATAGAACACGTTCTACCATGGCTCGCATGCGCCATGGCATCGTGCTCTTCACCAGTGACCGAGGCATCACGCCCGCGGCCGCGGCGAAAGCCGCTGAGGAGAACGGGTTCCATTCCTGCTACGTCCCCGAGCACACGCACATCCCCGTCAAGCGGCAGGCCGCGCATCCCGGCACCGGCGACGCGTCCCTCCCGGACGACCGCTACATGCGCACGCTGGACCCGTGGGTCTCGCTCGCGTCCGCGGTCCCCGTCACCTCCACCATCCGGCTCGCGACGGCCGTGGCGCTGCCCGCCGAGTCCGACCCGATCACCCTCGCCAAGACGATCGCGACGCTCGACCACCTGTCGGGCGGCCGCGTCACGCTCGGCGCCGGCTTCGGCTGGAACACCGACGAGCTCGCCGACCACAACGTCCCGGCGGGCAAGCGCCGGACGGTGCTGCGCGAGTACGTGGAGGCGATGCGTGCGCTGTGGACCGAGGATCAGGCGTCCTACTCCGGGGAGTTCGTCTCCTTCGGGCCGTCCTGGGCGTGGCCGAAGCCCGTCCAGCCGCACATTCCCCTGCTGATCGGCGCAGGCGGCGGCCCGAAGACGCTCGCATGGATCGCCGCCCACGCCGACGGCTGGATCACCACCCCCACCGAGCGGGACATCCTGCCCAAGGTCGCCGCCCTCCAGACGGCCTGGGCGGACGCGGGACGCGCCGGACGCCCGGAAATCTCCGTCCTGGCCGCCAGGCGCCCGTCCCCCGAGGACATGGCCGCCTGGGACGAGGCCGGCGTGACCGAGATCCTGTGGGGGCTCCCGGACAAATCCGAGGACGAGGTGATCGCCTTCCTCGCCCGCCACGCCGGGCGCCTCGGGCTGTGACTCCCGCGGGAACGAGATGACAACGGGCGGACGGGCTGCCAGGCTTGCTCGCACCCGGCCGCGTCCGCGGGCCGGCCGGGGGTGTTCGGGTCAGCGCGGCACAGGGGATGACGAGGAGGAGACGGCTGTGACGGTCTCGATGGTGAAGGGCCAGCGGATCTCGCTGGAGAAGCCCGGTAGCGCGCTCAGCATGGTCCGGATGGGCCTGGGCTGGGACGCGGTGAAGAAGAAGGGCTTCTTCGGTTCCCGCGAGCGCGACATCGACCTCGACGCGTCCTGTGTCCTCTTCGCCGACGCCAACCTTGCGGACGTGGTGTACTTCGGCAAGCTCGTCAGCGACGACGGATCCGTCCGGCACACCGGCGACAACCTGACCGGGGCGGGCGACGGCGACGACGAGTCGGTCATCGTCGACCTGAACCGCCTCCCCGTGCACGTCACCTCGCTGGTGTTCACCGTCAGCTCGTTCAACGGCCAGACCTTCAACGAGGTGGAGAACGCCTTCTGCCGGCTGGTCAACGAGATGGACGGCGGTGAGCTCGCCCGGTACACGCTGACCGGCGGCGGCGCCCACACCGCCATGGTGATGGCGCGGATCTACCGGCACGGCGGCGGCTGGAAGATGAACGCGATCGGCGAACCCTGCCACGGCCGCACGTTCCAGGACATGCTGCCGGCGATCGCCGCCCACGCCTGACCGATGACCGAACTCACCCGTGGCGCCAATGCTCCGCTGCCCGCCCGGCGGGTGACCGCGACCGTGTCCTGCGCCCTGCCCGTGGACGTCAGCGCGCTGCTCGTCGGTCCGGACCTGCGCGTCCGCTCCGATGCCGACCTGGTGTTCTTCAACGCCCCGCAGGCGCCCGGCGTCCGCTGGGCCGACGGCGGCGGCCGCCAGCGCGTCGTCCTCGACCTCGACGCGGTCCCCGGTGACGCCGCGGCGGTGCTGATCGCGGTGAGCCTGACCGGTACGGCGTCGTTCGGGACGATGCCGCCGCCGCAGGTCCGGCTCACCGCGGACGGCGGCGCGTGCCTGGCCGAGTTCACCGTCACCGGGCTGGGCCCGGAGAAGGTGATCATCGGCCTGGAGGTCTACCGCCGCGCCGGCGCCTGGAAGGTGCGCGCCGTGGGCCAGGGCTACCCCGGCGGCTTGGCGGAACTGGCGGAGGCGCACGGTGTCGAGGTGGACGATCCGGGGGAACCGGAGCCCGCCGCGATCGCCCCGCGGCCCCGGCCGGAGCCTGCGGCCCCGCAGCCGCCGCCCGGCACGGAGGTCGACTACCTCGAACGGTGCTGGCTGGTCTGGGAGGACGCGAGCCGTTCGCTGGCCGCTTTCCGCGCGTCCACCGAGCACGCGCTGACCGTCCGCAACGAGGAGATCGCCGGCCGGCGGCCGCGCGGACGTTTCGAGGAGCTCATGGCGACGGCGGACCGGCGCCTGCGGGCCGACGCCGCCCAGCTCCGCGACGAGCTGGCCCGGGTCGAACCCCATGTCACCCCGGAACTGGCGCCGTTCGACGCGCCGTCCTGGCTGACCTGGCGGCCCCGCACCGACCTGGCCGACGGGATGCTGCTGGGCCGGCTGTCCCTGACCGAACTGCCCGATCTGCGGGTGCCGCTCGCCCTGCGGCTGCCGTGGCGGCGCGGCATGTGGCTTTCGCGCGGCACGATGCCCGGTGATTCGGCCGCCTACGCCTGGTCGCTGGCGACCCGGTTCCTGGCCGCGGTCCCGCCGGGGCTGGCCGGGCTGGAGGTGATCGACGCGGCGGGCCTGTCGGGCGCGGGCTGGCTGCACGGTTTCGACCCGGCCACGAGCGCCCGGCTGCTGGGCGGCGGCGCGGCCACCGGTTCCGCGGCGGCCGAGCGGATCCGGCGCCTGCTCGACCTGGTGGACCTGCGCCGCATCGGCGGCGAGGGGGACCCGGCCGCCGGTGGCCCGCCCATCCGCCTGGTGGTGATCCTCGACGCGGGCGCCGCGCTCGACGGCGAGGACGCGCACCAGCTCCTGCGCCTGGTGGAGGACGGCCCGCCGGTGGGCGTCCCGGTGCTCCTGGTGGAGACCGACACCCCCGCGGCCGACTCCGTCCGCGCCATGCGGCTCCGGCAGTCCTGCCACACCCTTCCCTCCAGCCCGGACACCATCGGCGACTCCTGGGTGGGCATGGACTGGACCCTCACCCCGGACGTCCTCCCCGACGCCGCCGACGGCTCACAGGCCCCCGCCCTGTTCGCCCACGTTCTCTCCCTACACGCCCACACGATCGCCTCCCACGACTGACGCCTACCCCCCACGGCCCACCCCGCCCGGCGAGCGCAGTGAGACCAGCAGGCGAACAACGCCCGAGGCATAGGGACGAAGCCACACCCCCGCCGACCTACAGGTAATCGACAACCTGCCCCAGAAGGGCCTGTAGGGGCAAAGCCCCACCCCCGTGGAAGCCCGCAGTTAAACGACGATCTGACCCGGGAGGGGGTGTAGGGGCGAAGCCCCACCCCAGAGGGAGCCCGAAACTAAGCGACAACCTGACCCGGGAGGGGGTGTAGGGGCGAAGCCCCACCCCAGGGGGAGCCCGCAGTTAACCGACAACCCAAACCGGAAGGGAGAGCTGGGGCGAAGCCACACCCCCGTGGAAGCCCGCAGC
>NZ_BCQQ01000201.1 GCF_001552155.1 Actinomadura formosensis NBRC 14204
ACCCCGTCCGGCACGCCCCATCCACGGGCCGCCTTCACAGGTGTGTCATCGTCGTAGACGACCGGCCGATGCGATGTGTTCACGCCGCGACCGACCAACTGTAGACCCACCCGGGCGCCGTCCGCTGCCGATCACACCGTCCGGACCCGGTGCGCGCATGATCCCGGCGCCGACGATCAGCAGCGCGAGGCCGGCGAGGCACCGGTCGCCCATCGAGAACGCCCACGGGCCGCTCGCCACGACCTCGCCCCCGGCGTCCGCGACGATCAGCAGCAGACCGGCCGAGACCAGCCCGGCGCCGACCCCGCGGCGCGGTGCCGGACGGCGCGCGACCAGGGCCACGGCACCGAGCGCGAGCGCGAGCAGGGCGGTGCCCGGCCAGCCGCCCGTCCAGCGCGGCGCGACGTACCGGGGCGGCGCGACGGCGATCGCGTGCTTCGGTAGCCGCACCCGGATCCGCATGCCCTCGTGCGGGGCGAGCATGGTCTGGATGAAGTCCACGGCGTAGGGGCCGTCGCGGTCGCGCAGGCAGCGGGTCGTCGCGCCGGGGGTGCCCGCCCGGCAGGTGGCGTACCGCAGCGGGACCGGCGCCTCCACCCGGACGGCGGCGTTCCCGATCGGGACGGCCCAGGACGTGCCGATCGCGTCCCACACCAGTTCGTCGCGGTCGCTGTGCGGGGTGAACGCCCGCCCCACCTCGTACTCGATCACGTACGCCTGGCGGCCGCGGACCTCGCGGTGCCGGTCGCCGACGCTGATCCGCACGTCGCGCAGGAACCGCGTCATCCGGGCGCGGGACGGCGCGCCGGTGGAGGAGCTGGTGCGGACGTTCCGCACGTCGAAGACCCGGTCGCCGCGGCGGAACGGCACATGCCGGACGATCCCGTGCTCGCCGCTCTGGTCGAAGTCGTAGGTGATCGTCTCCCGGACGTACAGGACGCCGTCGGTGCCGATCGTGAGCACGACGTCGTAGGTCGGGATGTTCTCGCCGACGGCCGGTTCGGGCGGCTGGACGGTCCCGGGGACCCCGGGCACGGGCTCCGCGGCATGAGCGGGGGCGGGCAGCACGAGCACGAGGATCAGCAGCAGGAGACCCGCGCGAACCGCGGACCTCCGGATACGGCCACGCACCTCAGGCATGGTTTCACTGTTGCCATGATCGTGTCGGCGTAACACGGCCCATGCTCCGTCCGGCCGGGCGCGAACGGCTTCCTGGACGTTGGACGCGTCCAAAGTCCGATCGGTTCGCCACCCCCGAAGAACGTCCGGCCCTGGTCAGCCTGTAAGCCCGACATAAAGATGACCATGCGGACACTGCTAAGTTATCGGCTGCTAACCCCCGAAACACAAGAGCCTGGAGGGACCTATGCGGCGAATCGCTGCACTAGCCCTGGCCGCAGGCACCGTGATGGCCGGTATGGCCGTCGCGGGCGCCCCCGCCGAGGCGGCCGCCAGCTACGGCTGGAAGCCCTACGACTCCTACCCGTACATCAACGCCTGGGGCACCTACAGCCGCAGCGGTGGCAAGACCTACGTCAAGGGCTACCTGCAGGACACCAAGAAGAACGGCTGGACCGCCTGCGTGCGGTTCCTGTTCACCGAGGGCAGCTACCGGTACTGGTCGCGCTTCAAGATCGTCGGAGTGACCTCCGGTGGCACGAAGTACAACTACGACGGCGTCGCCAAGGTCAGCATCAGCACGAGCTCCAGCTACAGCAGCCACCTGTACGTGCAGGAGTGCGGCCGGAGCAAGTCGACCGGCAAGTACGTCTACGGCAAGGGCAAGAAGCTCTTCTGAGCCGTCCTCGCGTCGCCTGACGACGGTGTCGCCTGACGGCACAGGCCCCGCCCGGCCCGGCGGGGCCTTCCCGAGCGCGATCACGATGCCGGCGAATCATGTGTGCCGGAGTCAGTCGTTCGCAGGGCGCCAAATGCCCGCCGCCCGGGCCGCGCCCACACCGCCGGTCACACCGATCGCCAGGGCCAGGACCGCGGCGGCCGTCATGGCACCGCCGAGGACTCCCCACGAGAACCATCCCTCCTGGATCTGGGCGACGAAGAACAGCCCGTGACAGGCCGTGACGAGGCCGCCGATGAGCGTGGCCAGCCACAGCGGCACGGTGAGGTTCCAGAGCGCCACCCGCAGGTAGACCGACCGCCGTTCCGTCTGCACGGCGAGCGGCGCCAGCGCGGTGCCGAACTGCAGGAATTCCGCGGCCGCACTCGTCGCCGCGGCGGGCAGCAGGACGAGGATTCCCGCGCCACCGAACAGCACGATCCAGTCGCCGAGCCGATTGAGCGTCGCCGCCGCACCGCCGTACTCGATGCCGAGCCCGTCCGCGGGCACGCCGAAAACGGCGAACGAGAGCTGCTGGACGCGCCATCCCTCGCCCCGCTGCGAGCCGATCAGGACCAGAGAGCCATCGCGCATCTTCGCGTAATCGGCATCGGGAACGGCCCTGATCCGCAGTCCACGATCATCCTCCGCTCGCCAGCGGACGAGTTCCTGAATCCGGGCGTCACCGGTGTTCAGGGACGCCGGCCAAATTTGCGCTCCGCAGTTCAGCCGCACGCTCATCAGGACCGCACACGTCCCGGTCAGCGTGACAGGCCCGCCTTCCCCGCCGGTCAGCCGCAACGTCTCGAAGCCCTGCGGCACACCCTGCAGAAACCGCTGCACCTGGGCCCCGCTCGCGCCGGCGGGGTCGACGATGAGCACCTGGTCCCCAACCCGCTTGGAGGTCTCGACGGCCGCACGTGCGGGCTCATTGAGGCGGCTTGTCCACACCTGGATCTGCGTGATCAGTCCCAGCCCGATCACGAGCGCGGTGGCCAGCCGGACGATCACCCCGGGATGGGCGGCGATCCACCGTCCGGCGATCAGCCGCTCCGCCCGTCCGCGACGCAGGCCGGCCGTGGCGAGGCGGCCCCCGAACCGGCGGCCCACCGCGGCCGCCGCCGACGGCAGCGCGGACCACATCACGACCGTGGCGGCGATGTAGAGCATGAGACCGGTCGTCCCCGGAACACCACTGCTCGCGACGATGCCGGACACGGACACGGCGAAGACGGCGAGCCGCCATTTCGGCACACGCGAGGCGAAGCTTCGAGGACGCGTCGCGCGCCCGGTGCGGTCCACCTTGTGCAGGCCGACGGCCAAGAGCAGGATGATGACGAACGCGCTGATGAGCACGGGCGGAACGGCCCACGCCCAAGCTCGGATGTCGAACGCGCCCATGACGTAGCCCGTGACCGGAAGCGGGACGTCCACGAACATCATCGGAACGATCAGCGCTCCGCCCGCGAGCACGCCGAGTAGCGCGGGAGGCGATGCCTCCCCGATGGTCATCAGCGCCCGGTGGCGTCGCCCAGCCCCCAGCGTCTCCAGCAACGCGCTGCGGCGGTCGCGGGCGGCCGAGCCGCACCGCGCCGCGACCACGACCAGCGCCAGGCACGGCAGTCCCGTCAGGCCGCCGACGGTCGCCAGCACCTGCGCCAAGGGCCAGGCGTTGAGCCGCTCGCCCAGCGGCGACCAGGTGTGCCCGCCGAAACCGGCGATCTTGATCCAGCCGTCTCCGTGCCGGTCGGCGTTCGCGGGTTGCACGTAGGCGAACAGTTCGGACGGGGAGGCGATTCCTGCAGCGCCGATCCGGCCCGCGTACCGGCCGTAGCGCGTCCTGACATGCTCGTACGCCGGACGGTCAGCCAGGGCCGGCGACAGGAACACCTCTCCCGGGCCGGGCCAGCGGCTCAGGCCGGGGGGCGGTGCTGCGGACGCGTCCAGCGGAACGACCTGGACGATCGTCACGGGAGTGCCGCCCAGCGTGTCGCCCCCCTCTGCCCACAACCCCACGGCCGCCGCCGTACCGGCCTCGGCCGGGAGCGGGCTGCGCGCGAGGTCCCGCCGCTCTCGCCCGTCGTAGACCGCCGCCGTGCAGGCCAGCGCCAGCAGGCCGACCGTCAGCACCAGCGAGGCGAGGGTCAGCGCGACGAATCGCACTCGGCCGCCGTGGGCCGCCTTGCCCGCCGCCCAGCCGACCTTCAGCAGCCGCCCCGCCAGCCGCGGAGCACCCCAGCCGCTCATGGCTGCTCCACGAGACGGCCCGCGTCCAGCGACACCCGCGCGTCCGCCCGCGCCGCGATCACCGGATCATGGGTGGCCACGACGAGCGCGCATCCCCGGCTCCCGGGCATGTCGAAGAGGATGTCGGCGACGGTGTCCCGGGACCGGTGGTCCAGCGCGCCGGTGGGCTCGTCCGCGAGGACCACGGCCGGCTCGGTGACCAGTGCCCGGGCGACGGCCGTGCGCTGCCGTTCCCCGCCCGAGAGCAGCCCCGTCGTCCCCTGCGGCGGCACGCCGAGCCACCGCAGCAGGTCGTGCGCCGCGCCGTAGGCCCTCCGGCGCTCGGTGCCGGCGAGGAGCGCGGCGACGGCGACGTTCTCCAGCGGCGACAGTTCGGGAAGCAGTTCCCCGAACTGGAAGACGACACCGATGTGGCGGCGCCGATGGGCCGCGAGCGCCCGTGCCGTCATCCGCGTCACATCACCGCCCGCCACCGTGATCGTCCCTGCATCGGGTGCGACCAGCCCGAGCGCACACATGAGCAGTGTGGATTTGCCGCTCCCGCTCGGACCGGTCACCGCGAGCGACCGGCCGCCCCGCACCTCGGCATCCAGCCCGTCGAGGAGCACGCGGTCCCGGAGGACGTACCGCAACCCTTCAATGCGCAGCGCCGTAGCGTGATCGGCCACGCTTCTCCTCCTCATCTGGATACCTGGAAACCGGCCCGGCGTCGCCGGGGGGCCTCAGGCCGGGACGGCGTCCCACAGGGAACCGGCGGGTTCGGCCGAGGGGCGGAACCGGCGGACGATGACCACGCGGGTGACCCCGACGAGCCCGGTCATGATCGACAGCGGCACGGTCACCTCGGCGACGACGGCAAGGCCGTAGGGATAGCCGTACAGACGCGCCACCATGGCCGTGCCGACCACCGCCGCGACCGCGAAGAACGGGAGCAGCACCGCGAGCGCCCCGACGGTCGCCCGCCGCGCCGCATCGGCGTGGAACCTGAGCACGGCGGACACCGCCGCGAGGACGCCGGCCCAGACGAACACCGCGCTGGCCGTGTAGAGGATCATCACCAGCCATGTCGGCACGTCCACCGTCCGTCCGAGGACCTGCTCCAACTCATCGCTGGACGTGCCGAACACCATGAAGAGCCCCGCGAACAGGCCCGGCAGCGCGCCGAGCAGGGACGCGGCCATCAGCCGCCCCGTCCGGTAGCGCAGCGGGACGACGCCGCGTTCGGACGCCCAGGCGCGGGCGAATCCGGCCGGGTCGCCGCCGACGTAGGACTGGGGGTCCCGGCCGTCCGCCAGCGCGACCCGCAGGTCCGCCGCCAGTTCACCGGCCATCTCCGCGCCGTCCTCGCGGGAGACACCGATGCGACGCCATGTCCGCTTGCATTGCCTGACGACCTTTTCGCTCATCGCGTGGCACCTTCCTCCCTGTGCGCCGAACCGGCGAGCACGGCGGAGACGCCTTCGGCGAGCAGCCCCCACTCCCTGGACCAGACGGCGAGCGCGCAAGCCCCCTCCGGCGTCGGCCGGTAGTACTTGCGGGCGGGGCCGCCGCCGCTCTCCACCAGGTACGACTCCACGAGGCCCTCGCGCTGCAGGCGGCCGAGCGCGGGATAGATCGACCCTTCGGCGACCGCGTCCAACCCGGCGGCGGCGAGCCGCTGCACCATCTCGTAGCCGTAGGCCGGCTCTTCGGCGACCACCGCGAGCAAGCACAGATCGAGGACGCCGCGCAACCACTGGCTCCTGCGCCGGGCCATATCTGTCATGCAGTGCATGGTACTGGGTGGCTACCTTGCAAGGCAAGATAGGCAAGAGCGCACAGACCACCCATAGGGTCTCCGTATGCGTGCGGACGGGGACCTAGGGCGGTGGCCGCGCCTCGCGGACTTCGGCGTACCGCTGCTGCTGTTAGGCGTCCAGTTATCCATCACCTGGCTGCTGGCCGACTACAGCGCCCAGCGCTGGACGGTCATCACGATCCTGGACGTCCTGTCGGCGGGCGCGCTGGTGTGGCGGCGGGTCGTACCGGGGCCGGTGCTGGCGTTGACGGTACTGCTCAACGCGGCCGCCGTACCGGCGGCCGGTGCCGACGCGATCAGCGGAGTGTCCGATTCGGTCGCGCTGTACTCACTGGCGGTGCACCGCGAGCGCAGGCCGGCGGTCATCGGCTGCCTGGCGGCGTTCTCCGTCGCCTTCGCCGTGGCGGCGCCATATGCCGAGGGCGCCGGAGACCTGCTGGCCGGCGGGGTGCTGGACGCCTTCTCCTACCTGGTCATCACCGCCCTGGGCCAACTCCGGCGGCACCAGAAGGCGATGCGGCGCGACCTTCGAGCCCGGATCGAACAGGACAACCGGGCGGCGGCCGAGGCGGAACGCGAACGCCTCGCCCGGGACGTCCACGACATCGTGGGGCACCACCTGAGCGCCGTGGCCGTGCACAGCGGCGCCGCCGTCCGCCGTGCCGACCCGGAGCTGACCCGCCAGGCCCTCACCATCGCCGCCGGCACGGGCCGCGAGGTCCTGAAGTCGTTGAGCCGGCTGGTGGACGTGGTGGGCCCGCAGGCCGAGGGCGGCGAATTGAAGGCGCTGCTTCCGCCGCTGTGTCACGGTCTCACCAGGTTGGGGGTGCCCGTTTCCCTGACGGTGAAGGGACGCGTGCGAAGGCTGCCCGCCGAGGTGACCGCCACCGTGTACCGGATCGTCCAGGAGTCGCTCACCAACGCCATGCGGTACGCCTCCGGCGCCCCCGTGCAGGTCGCGGTCCGCCACCGATGTGCGGGCCAGTGCTCCGGCCTTCAGGCCGGGGGTGAAGGCCCGCGCGGGAGGGCCGCCGGGCCCGGGCGTGCGCTGACCGAACCGGCTCAGTGGGGGTCGTGGTCTTGG
>NZ_BCQQ01000202.1 GCF_001552155.1 Actinomadura formosensis NBRC 14204
GAAGCCGCCGGCGGCCAGCCCGGCGACGCCGGCGCCGCCCGCCGTGCCGAGCAGCCACCGCCGGCTGACGCCGCGCCGCGTGGTCGGTTCCCCCACCGGTCACCGGTCCCCGGGCCGGTAGCCGGCGGGCTGGACGGGGGCGTTCACGGTGATCGGGGCCGAGGTGGCGAACCGCAGCGTCATCGTGACGGTTTCGCCCGTCTTCGGCTTGCGGTGCAGCCCGATGAACATCACGTGGTAACCGCCCATGCGCAGCACCAGCCGGCCGTGGGCGGGGACGGCCAGCGGGCCGGCCTCGGTCATCGAGCCGTCCGGTTTCGTGGTGTGCACGGTGACGTGCTTCGCGAGGTCGCTGGTCACCGAGGTCAGCGTGTCGGCGTCCCGTCCGGTGTTGGTGATCGTGAAGTAGCCGGCCGTCATGTCGGGCATCGGCGGCTCCTTGACGTACGCCCCGCTCACCGCGAGGTGCGGCCCGTCAGGGCCCTTGTCCTCGGAACCCTTGTCGTTCGAGCCGCAGGCGGCCGTTCCGGTGGCGAGGAGGAGTGCCGCGAGCGCGGCGGCGGCCCGCTTCACAGCGCCCCCTTGATGATCTTCGGAAGGTCGGCGGAGTACTGCCGGGTCGTGGTGCCGGATGTGTAGATCATGTGAACCTTGTCGTCTGCGGGGGAGAAGGCGAGCACCTGCGCGCCGTGGTTGACGGTGTAGGAGCCGTCGGCGTTCTTGCGCGGCTTCTCCACGGCGATGCCGAGGCTGCGCGCCGCCTTCTGGGTCGCGTCGAAGTCGCCGCTGAGCCCGGTGAAGCGGGTGTCGAACGCGGCGAGCCACCGGTGCAGCCGCTTCGGGGTGTCGCGGTCCGGATCGGTGGTCACGAAGACCACCCGCAGCTTCCGCTGCTCGGCCTGCGGCAGCTTCTTCACGGCGTTGGCGATGTCGGCCATCGTCGTCGGGCACACGTCGGGGCAGTGGGTGTAGCCGAAGTACATCAGCACCGGCTTGCCCGCGGTCTGCTTGACCAGGTCGAACGTGCGGCCCCGGTCGTCGGTGAGCGTCAGGTCGGGTTTCGGCAGCGGCCGGTCGAGCCGGATCGCGGTGCCGGAGGGGGGCGTCGCGGCGTCGGGGCGGCTCGCGGACGGGGTGCCGCCGCACGCGGACGCGGTCAGCGAGACCGCCGCGACCACGAGGGCCGCCCGGACGGGCACGGCCGTCCGGGGGGAGGCGTGCAGAAGGGCACGCATGAAGCCTCCAAAGGGCGAGGAGCGTCGGCGACGCAGGGTGGAGCGCGCCGTACCACCGGCACGGCGGAAAGGGGTCGGCTCAGGCCGTCGCCGGGAGGGGCGGGCCGCGCCGGACCACGGCGTGGTCCAGCAGCGGGGTCTCGCCCCGTCCGGTCTCCTCGGTGAAGCGGCGGCGCGGCCGGAGCCGCGGGTCGAGCGGGCGGCACGCGGCGGGCCGCGCGAAGACGGCGGCGAGGAGCGCGGCCAGCGGACCGGCGAGAACACCCGCCGTGCGCCGCGAGATCCGCACCATCCGCCAGACGGCGTGCTCGCCGCGGTGCATGGCCCAGCCGAGCAGGAACGCGGCCGCCAGGTGCACGGCGAACATGTCGGGTCCCGGCATCAGCTGCACGCCCATGCCGTGGTGGCCGGGCATCGCCGGGGCGTGCTGCGCGGGGGCCTGCCCGAAGCAGAACACCACGTGCAGGATCATCTGGCCGCACAGCAGCATCGCGGTGATGGCGTGCCTGGACCGTTCCCGGCCCGCCAGCGGCGTCACCAGGCCCATCGTGAGGACCCATCCGGCCAGCAGCGACGACCAGGGCAGCCCGGCGCCGGAGACCGCGGAGTGGGCGGACGCCGACACGGCCGTGCACACGGCGGAGAAAGCCGCCGACCTCAGCAGCCGCATGCCGCCGTCAGCGCGCACCCTCTCGCTCACCGTGTCCGGACCCATGTACTACGAACCGTAGTACATGGGTTCGCGGAGTCCGCCGCACCCCCCTGCCGACCTCGGCGGGCACGGCCGGCGCGGCGCACGCACCGGCCGTCGCGGCGGGCGGCACCGCACCGGGGGCGGCCGCAACTTGATCAACGATTGACCCCGCGGTGCCTTTCGGAATCGATCAGCCGGGAAATGTGCCCAGTGCATCCCCGGTGCGGGCGGCTTTCCGATGGTGCTCTGCCGCCGAGATCTCCGACGGCGGGGAAGGGAGCGCGGTGGAGACGACAGCGGTTCTGGACCGATGGCAGTTCGCGGTCACCATCGTGTACCACTTCCTGTTCGTGCCGCTCACCATCGGCCTCGCCTGGTTCGTCGCCGGGATGCAGACCGCCTGGCACCGCACCGGCAAGGAGCACTACCTGCGGATGACGCGGTTCTTCGGGAAGCTCTTCCTGATCAACTTCGCGCTGGGGGTCGTCACCGGAATCGTGCAGGAGTTCCAGTTCGGCATGAACTGGTCTGTCTACTCCCGGTTCGTGGGGTCGGTGTTCGGGGCGCCGCTGGCGATCGAGGGCCTGGTGGCGTTCTTCCTGGAGTCCACCTTCATCGGACTGTGGATCTTCGGCTGGGACCGGCTGTCCCCGCGCGTGCATCTCGCGATGATCTGGCTCGTGGTGGCGGGCACGACGCTGTCCGCCTATTTCATCCTGGCGGCGAACAGCTGGATGCAGCGTCCGGTCGGCTTCGAGATGAAGGACGGGCGCGCGGAGATGACGTCGCTGTGGCACGTCCTCTTCCAGCCGCTGCAGATCACCCACTTCTTCCACACGATCGCCGCCTCGCTGATGACGGCGGCGCTCCTGGTCATCGCCGCGTCCGCGTACCGGCTGCGCAAGGCCCGGCGGGAGGACGCGGGTCAGGCCGGCGCGGGACGGGTGGACGCGGGACGGGTGGACGCGGACGTGACGCTGTTCCGGGCCGCCGCGCGCGGGGCGCTCTGGGTGACGGCGCTGGCGTCCCTCGCGGTGATCATCGTGGGGCATTTCCAGGCGCAGATCCTGGTCGAGCACCAGCCGATGAAGATGGCCGCGGCCGAGGCGCTGTACGAGACGCAGGCGCCCGCGCCGCTCTCCCTGCTGGCGATCGGGCCCTGGGAGAAGCACCCGAAGCGGACCAACGTCGACATCGTCCTGCCGCACGGCCTGTCGGTGCTGTCCACCAACGAGTGGAACGGCGAGATCCGCGGGATCAACGACATCCAGCGCGAGTACCAGCGGCGGTACGGGCCCGGCGACTACACGCCGATCATCGGCAGCATCTACTGGTCGTGGCGGGTGATGATCACCATCGGGTTCCTCGGGGTGCTGTACGGCGCCTTCTGGCTGTGGTTCATCCGCCGGCGCGGGTGGCGGCGGTCCCGCTGGTTCGCCTGGACGGCCTACGCGTTCCTCGGGCTGCCGTTCCTCGCCAACACGGCCGGGTGGCTGCTCACCGAGATGGGACGCCAGCCGTGGATCGTCCAGGGCCTGCTGAAGACGCACGCCGCCATCTCCCCGACGGTCGGCAAGGGCCACGTGATCGCGACGCTGGCCGGCTTCACCGTGGTCTACGGGGTGCTCGCCGCGATCATGGGCTGGCTGATGGTCCGCGCGATCAAGGCCGGCCCGGAACGTCCCGCCCCCGAGGTGACCCGCGAGGACTCGCTGCCGCCGATGCTCTACTGACCCGGCCAGTCGAAAGGCGCACCACCATGCAGACCGCAGGGCATTTCGACCTCCAGACGCTGTGGTTCGTGCTGATCGCGGTGCTCTGGATGGGGTTCTTCCTGCTCGACGGCTTCGACTTCGGCGTCGGGATGCTCTACCCCTTCCTCGGCCGCGACGACCCGGAGCGGCACGCGCTGCTCGCCACGATCCTGCCCGTGTGGGACAGCTACGAGGTGTGGGTCATCGTGGCCGGCGGCGCCACCTTCGCCGCGTTCCCCGGCTGGTACGCGAGCATGTTCTCCGGCTTCTACCTGGTCTTCTTCGCGATCCTGGTCGCGCTCATCGTGCGCGGCGTCGCCATCGAGTACCGCAACAAGCACGACGACCCGGCCTGGCGCCGCCGCTGGGACATCGCGATGCCGATCTCCAGCGCGGCGATCCCGTTCCTGCTCGGCGTCGTGTTCGCCGCCATCACCCGCGGTGTGCCGATGGACGCCCGCGGCGATGTCAGCGGCGGCCAGGGGGTGCTGTTCAGCGGGTACTCGGTGCTCACCGGGTTCGCGCTCGTGGCGGCGTTCGCGCTGCACGGCGCGCTGTTCCTCGCCATCCGCACCGAGGACGGCCTGGAGACGCGGGCGCGCCGCACGGCGCTGGCGCTGTGGCCGGTCGCGGCGGTGCTGCTGATCGCGTTCACGGTGTGGACGGCGGTGCAGGCGTCGTCGTCGGCGCCGTATCCGGTGCCGGTGTACGTGCTGCTCGGGCTGGGCCTGCCGGCGGCCGCCGCGTCCGGTCCGCTGGCCTGGCTGAGACGTCCGCTGGCCGCGTTCGCCGGGACGTCGGCCGCGACCGTGCTGCTGGTCGCGGCCCTGTTCGCCCGGCTGTATCCGCGGGTCATGGTGTCGTCCACGTCCGGCTCGCCCAGCCTGACGATCTACGGCACCGCGTCCAACCACTACTCGCTGGTCGCGATGACGATCATCGCCGCCGTGTTCGTGCCCGTCGTGCTCGTCTACCAGATCTGGGCGCTGTGGGTGTTCCGGGCACGGCTCTCGCGGGCCGACTTCGCGCGCCCGCCGACCCCGCTGCACATGATCACGCGGGAGCGGGGGACGAGACGGGGCGACGCGTCGTCCGGGGGCGCGCCCGCCGGGGGCGGGGAGTAGGCCGCCGATGCGCGCGCTCGATCGCCTGCTGCCGCGGGACGTCCCCGGCATCCGCCGGTTCCTGGCGGCGGCGGGCGCGCTCGCCGCCTGCTCGGCGGCGCTCACCATCGCCCAGGCCGCGCTGTTCGCGCACATCGTCGTCTCCGGTTTCCTCGGGTACCGCGACGTGCGGGACGTCCTGCCGGCGCTGCTGTGCTTCGCGGGGGCCGGCGCGGCGCGGGCCGCGATCGGCTGGACGCAGGAGACCGGTGCCCGCACGGCGGCGTCCCGGATGGTCGGCGAACTGCGCGGACGGGTACTGGACCGGCTGGTGCGGGCGCGTCCCGGCAGCGTGCCGTCCGGCGAGGCGGTGACCGTCACCACGGACGGCGTGGAGGCGCTGGAGACCTACATCGCCCGGTTCCTGCCGCAGTTGACGACCGCCGCGCTGGCGCCGCCCGCGATCCTCGCGTGGGTCGCGTTCCGGGACGTCCCGTCGGCGGTGATCATGGCGGTGACGCTGCCGCTCATCCCGCTGTTCGGGGCGCTGATCGGCCGGTCGACCAAGGCGAGGACCCGGGAGCGGTGGCGGGCCCTCGCCCAGATGAGCGGGCACTTCCTGGACGTGGTGAACGGGCTGACGACCCTGCGCGCCCACCGCCGGGGCCGCGCCCAGGCGGCGGCCGTCGCCGCGACCACCGACCGCTACCGGCGGGAGACGATGCGGGTCCTGCGGGTCGCGTTCCTGTCGGCGTTCGTCCTGGAACTCGCCGCCACCCTCGGCACGGCGCTGGTCGCGGTCGGCATCGGCCTCCGGCTGACGACCGGCGACCTGGGGCTGCGGGCGGGCCTCGCGATCCTCGTCCTCGCGCCGGAACTGTACGGGCCGCTGCGCGGGCTCGCGGCCGAGTTCCACGCCGGTGCGGACGGGCTGACCGCGTCGCGGCGGCTGTCCGCGCTGCTCGCGCTGCCTCCCGCCGTGCCGCCGCCGGCGCGCCCGCGCCCGGCCGGGTTCGGGGTCGTCCGGATGGCGGACGTCACCGCCGGATACGGCGGCCCGCCCGTGCTGGCCGGGATGTCGCTGGAGATCCGCCCGGGGGAGCGGACGGCGCTCGTCGGGGGCAGCGGCGCCGGCAAGAGCACCCTGCTGGCGCTGCTCATGCGCTTCATCGAGCCGTCGTCGGGGCTCATCACCGTGGCCGGGACGGACCTCGCCGCGGTCGACCCGGACGAGTGGCGGCGGCTGGTCGCCTGGCTGCCGCAGCGTCCGCGGCTGCGGCCCGGCCCGGTGCTGGCGGCCATCACCCCGGCCGAGCCCGGCGGGCTGAGCCCGGTGGCCGCCGCCGAACTGGCCGGCGCCGGGGCGCTGCTGCACCGCACCGTGGGCGAGGCGGGCGCCGGGCTCTCCGCCGGGGAACTGCGCCGCCTCGCGCTGGCGCGGGCGCTGGCCCGCCCGGCGCCGCTCCTGCTGCTGGACGAGCCCACCGCCCACCTCGACGCCGCCACCGCCCGGCGGGTGATCGACGCCGTCCTGGCCCTTCGCGGGCGCACGGTGGTGGTCGCCACGCACGACGCGCGGCTGGCGGCGGGCGCCGACCAGGTGATCGACCTGTCCGGGTCCCGCGCGGGAATCCTCACGTGAGCGGGCGCCCGCTGGCGGCGATGCTCGCCGCCGCCCGGCCCGTCGCGCACCGGTTCGCCGCGGCCGCGCTCTGCGGTGCGCTCGCCTTCGGCTCGGCCGTCGCGCTGATGGGCACCTCCGGCTACCTCATCTCCCGCGCCGCGCTCCGCCCGGAGGTCGTCACGCTGGCCGTGGCGATCACCGCGGTGCGTGCGCTCAGCCTGTCGCGGGCCGTGTTCCGCTACGCCGAGCGCCTGATCTCCCACGACGCGAGCCTGCGGCTGCTGCGGGAGCTGCGGGTGCGGTGGTTCCGCCGGCTGGAGCCGCTCGTCCCGGCCGGCCTGCCGGGCGCCCGCTCCGGCGACCTGCTCAGCGGATTCGTCGCCGACGTCGAAGCCGTGCAGCACCTGTACCTGCGCGGGCTGGCCCCGCCGCTCGTCGCGCTCACCGTGGCCGCCGGGTCGGTCGCCGCCACCGCGTGGCTGCTGCCCGCCGCCGGGCTCTGGCTGGCGCTGGGCCTGCTGCCGGCCGCGCTCGTGCTGCCCGCCGCGGCCGTCGC
>NZ_BCQQ01000203.1 GCF_001552155.1 Actinomadura formosensis NBRC 14204
GCCGGCTCGCCGCGCTGGCCGCCCGCCGCCGCGTGCCCGGCGCCGCGCTCGGCATCCTGCGGCTGCGTCCCGGCGGTGCGGACGAGCTGGTCGAGGCCGCGTACGGGGTCCTGAACAAGGACACCGGCGTCGAGACGACGACCGACTCGGTGTTCCAGCTCGGATCGATCACCAAGGTGTGGACGGCGACCCTCGTGATGCAGCTCGTGGACGCGGGCGTCCTCAGCCTCGACGCGCCCGTCGTCGAGGTGCTGCCCGAGCTGCGGCTGGCCGATCCGGAGACCACCAAGCATGTGACGATGCGGCATCTGCTGACGCACACCAGCGGCATCGACGGCGACGTGTTCACCGACACCGGTCGCGGCGACGACTGCCTGGAGAAGTACCTGACCGTCCTCGCCGAGGTCGCGCAGAACCACCCGATGGGCGCCACCTGGTCGTACTGCAACGCCGGGTTCTCGCTGGCCGGACGGGTCATCGAGCGGCTGACCGGCGGCACCTGGGACGCGGCGCTGCGCGAGCGGCTCGTCGCCCCGCTCGGGCTGCGGCACACGATCACGCTGCCCGAGGAGGCGCTGCTGCACCGCGCCGCCGTCGGGCACGTGACCCCGGCGGGCGAAGAGCCGTCCAGGGCATCGGTGTGGCAGCTGCCGCGCTCGGCCGGGCCCGCCGGGCTGATCGGCTCGACCGTCGCGGACGTGCTCGGCTTCACGCGCATGCACCTGACCGGCGGTCTCGCGCCCGACGGGACGCGGCTGCTGAGCGAGGCGTCCGCCGCCGCGATGACCGCCAGGGAGGCCGAGCTGCCCGACACCCGCACGCTCGGCGACTCGTGGGGCCTCGGCTGGTTCCGGCTGACCTGGGACGGACGCCGCCTCATCGGCCACGACGGCTCGACGATCGGGCAGCACGCCTACCTGCGGGTGCTGCCGGACGAGGGCCTCGCGGTCGCGCTGCTCACCAACGGCGGCGACACCGACGAGCTGTACCAGGACCTCTTCCGGGAGATCTTCGCCGAACTCGCCGGGCTCACGATGCCGCCGCCGCTGGCGCCGCCCGCCGAACCCGTCCGCGTGGACGCCGACCGGCACCTGGGCACCTACGAGCGGGCCAGTACCCGGCTGGAGGTGCTCCGCGGCGAGGACGGTCCCGTCCTGCGGATGACGGTGACCGGCCCGCTGGCCGGCATGGTGCCCGACACGGTCAGGGAGTACCCGCTGGTGCCGGTCGAGGAGGACCTGTTCGCCGTCCAGGACCCCGACACCGGCTCCTGGATGGCCGTGACCTTCTACGGGCTCCCGACCGGCGAGCGGTACCTGCATTTCGGGGTGCGCGCCACCCCGATGGTCGGCGGCCCCGGCTCACCGGCCGGACGCTGACCTTTCGGTTAATGATGGGTGAAGTCGCCGCCTTCTCATGGGCCGCGCCGGCCGGCGGCAGTAGTCTCACGATGGACTCGCGCACACCGGGTCCGGGCGGTGGAGAGGAATCGGGTCGGTGAGCGTGATCAATGTCGGGCAGGCCGTCGTGCTCGGGATCGTGGAGGGCCTGACCGAGTTCCTCCCGGTGTCCTCGACCGGGCATCTGAAGATCACCGAGGGCCTGATGGGCATCCCGGTGGACGACGAGTCCGTCGTCGGGTTCACCGCCGTGATCCAGGTCGGCGCGATCGCGGCCGTGCTGGTGTACTTCTACCGGGACATCATCCGGATCGTCACCGCGTGGGGGCGCGGGATCGCCGACCCGGCCGAGCGGTACCACCACGACTACAAGTTCGGCTGGTGGGTCATCTTCGCCACCGTCCCCGTCGTGGTCGTCGGGGTCGCGGCCAAGGACCTCATCGAGGGCCCGCTGGCCTCGCTGTGGGTGGTCGCCGGGTCGCTGATCGGCGGGAGCGTCGTGATGTGGCTCGCCGACCGGCTCGGCCGGCACAAGCGCGGCGAGGACGACACGTCCCTCACCGACGCGATGCTGATCGGGTCGTCGCAGATCCTCGCGATGCTGTTCCCCGGCTTCTCCCGGTCCGGGGCGACGATGTCGGTCGGGCTGATGCTCGGCCTCGACCGCGTCGCCGCGACCCGGCTGGCGTTCTTCCTCGGCATCCCCGCGCTGACCGGCGCCGGCGTCTACGAGCTGCCCACCGCGCTCGGGTCGGGGGCCGGCGCGGTCCCGCTGGCCGTCGGCACCGCCGTGTCGTTCGCCGTCGCCTACGCCTCCATCGCCTGGCTGCTGCGGTTCGTCGCGCGGCACAGCTTCACGTCCTTCGTGGTGTACCGCCTCCTCGTCGGGCTGCTCCTGTTCGGGCTGCTCGGCACCGGCACGTTGAGCGCCTGACATCCGCCGGGATGCGGAAGACCGGCCCGGGGGCGGCACGGCCGGCCGCCGAGCCGCCCCGCGCCGGTCACTTCCCCGCGTGGGCCCGGCGCAGCTCGGCGATGTCGAGCTTGCGCATGGACAGCATCGCCTTGGTGGCGCGCGCCGCCTTCTCCGGGTCGGGGTCGCCGATCAGCTCGAACAGCGCGGTCGGAACGACCTGCCAGGACACGCCGAACTTGTCCTTGAGCCAGCCGCACTCGGACTCCTGGCCGCCGTCCTCGGTGAGCCGGGTCCAGTAGTAGTCGACCTCGTCCTGGTCCGCGCAGGGGATCTGGAACGAGATGGCCTCGTTGAAGGTGAACTCCGGGCCGCCGTTCAGCCCGACGAACCTCTGGCCGTTGAGCTCGAACTCGACGGTCATGACCGTGCCGGGCTTGCCGGGACCGGCGTCGTTCACGCGGTGGACGCCGCTGATCCCGGCGTCCTTGAAGATGGAGACGTAGTGGTTCGCGGCCTCCTCGGCCTGGCCGTCGAACCACAGACAGGTGATGAAACCCTCGCCGGCCATTGGTACCTCCCGTTGTTGGTCGCTTCCCCCATGCAGACCACGCGCGTCCCGGAAACTCATCGGCGTGGCACCCGGCCGATTCCGCGGCCGGTCGAGCCGTTCATCTCCAACGGGCGTCAGCCGGTTTCGCGGCGGGCCCGGGCCCGGCGTCTGCCCTCGTGCATGGCCTGGACCCGCGCGACCGGAATCGTGTGGCCCTGCTCGATCAGGCCGGCGGGCAGGGCCTGCGGTTCCGGCATGAGCTCCGCCCACGGGTCACGGCCGCCGAGGAGGCCGAGGGCGGTCCTGATCGTGAAGTCGGCCGGGGCGACGGCGTCGAGATCGTTCCACGGGACGGGGAACGAGACGGGCGTGCCGGGGCGGATCCGCGGGCTGTAGGCGGCGGCGACGGTCGCGCCGCCCGCGCGGGTCGAGTCGAGGAACACCCTGCCTCCCCGGTCCTCCCGGATGAACGCCGTCGTCGCGAGGGCGGGGTCGAGCCGCTCGGCGCGCGCGCCCAGGGCGCGGGTGGCGGCGGCGACGTCCTCGGCGGGCGTCCGGCCGTCCAGCGGCACGAACACGTGCACGCCCTTGGCGCCGCTGGTCTTGACCGCGCCCCGCAGGCCCGAGTCGTGCAGCGCCTGCCGGACGAGATGGGCGGCACGGACGGCGGCCCCGAACGCGTCCGGGCCCGGCGGGTCGATGTCGATGACCAGGTGGGTGGGCCGGTCGGGCGCGTCCGCGCGAAAGAGCGGGGGGTGGTACTCGACGGCGCGCTGGTTGGCGAACCACAGCAGCGTGCGGCGGTCGTCGCACAGCGCGTACGCCACCTCGCGCCGGGACGTCTCCGCCCACACCTTCACCGTCCGCACCCATGACGGGGTGTACTTCGGCAGATTCTTCTGCATGAACGGTTTCTGGCCGCGCAGCACGCGGACGACCGACAGCGGGCGCCCGGCGAGTTGCGGGACGAGGCGCCCGGCGACGGCGTCCAGGTAGTCGACCAGGTCCCGCTTCGTCGCGTCCGCCCCCTCGAACAGGGGCTGGTCCAGGTTCGTCAGCCGGACTCCGTCCCGCTCCTCCTCGGTGCTCACCCGTCCAGCTTCGCACGGGGGTCCGACAACCCCCTCGGGTAACGTCACGGGGCATGTACGTACCGGCGCATTTCTCAGCAAGCGACACCGAGGTCGGAGAGCTGCTGGCCGGCTGCGACGCGGCCGACCTGGTGACCAGCACGCCGCGCGGGCTCGTCGCGACGTTCCTGCCCGTCCTGTACGACCCGGCGGCGGGCGAGCACGGCGCACTACTGGCCCATGTCGCCCGCAACAACGACCAGTGGCGCGAGCCCGCCGCCGGGGAGTCGCTGTTCATCGTGCACGGGCCCGACGCGTACGTGTCGCCGTCGTGGTATCCGTCCAAGCGTGAGCATGGACGTGCGGTGCCGACGTGGAACTACCTCACCGCGCATGTCTACGGCCGCCTCGTCGTGCACGACGATCCGGCGTGGGTCGAATCGCTGGTGCGCCGCCTGACCGGCCGGCACGAGGAGGGCCGCGCCGACCCGTGGTCGGTGGACGACGCGCCGCCCGGGTTCATCGCCGGGCAGGTGCGCGCGATCGTGGGCGTCGAACTGCTCATCACCCGGATCGAGGCGAAGGCGAAGATGAGCCAGAACCGCCCGGAGGCCGACCGCGCCGGCGTGGTCGAGGGCTACCGGGCCGAGGGCGACACGGCGATGGCCGATGCCGTCCGCGACGCCTCGGCGTGAGTCAGCCGGGCCGCCAGGGGGACTCGGGAGCGGTGAGGCGGGGATCGGCGGTCACCTGGAGGGCATAGGTGGAGGTCGGAGCCCCCTCGACGGGGCCGAGGTAGGTGTGGCCGGTCAGATGGCACCAGGCGGGAAGGTCGATGGGGGCCGCCGGGTCGGTGGCCATCAGGTGGACGACGGTGCCGGGGGCCAGGCCGGCGAGGTGGCCGCGCAACTCCAGCAGGAGACGCACGCAGGAACGATCGCCGCCGTCGATGACCACTGGGTCAGCACTCACTCCCACATCCCCGGTTCTAGCAGACCGCTGGGGGAAATATAGAGGTTTGTCCCAACGAGGCCGTCAGGCGAGGGCGGGGCGGGCGATCGAGAAACGCCCAGAGAGGGACGTCCCAGACTTGACCCTTTCTTTCAGGTTCCGTCCAGCTTCGGGGCTTACAGTCGCAGTGAAGCACCCCCCGTTGTCATCCAGATGAGGAAACCGGCCTTGGGGCGAGCGATGGATCTCGGAGCAGCACGGGTGGAGAGCACGGAGACCTGCGGGACGCTCACGTTCCCGGCCGAGGTCGATCTGGCCAACGGCGAGGCGATCCTCGCCCAGGCCATGGAACTCCTCGACTCCGGGGCACCGGCCCTGATCCTCGATCTGTCCGGCTGCACGTTCTGCGACTCCAACGGGCTCAGCGTGATCACGCGGTCGCAGCTGCGGGCGAGCGAACTGGGCGTGCCGATGTGGGTGGTACTGCCGCCGCGCGGCTTCGTCCGCCGGGTGTCGGAGGTGGCGGGTCTGCAGCGGCGCGTCGCGATCGCGCCGGACGTGGCGACCGCGCGCGAGGCCCTGGCCGCGCACCGCTAGCCGCACCCGGCCGAACGGTCAGGCGGCGAGCAGGATCCCGGCGGGCGGGTCCCGCCGGGATCCTGCTCGTTCTCGTCGGCCGACGCGCTTGCCGCGGGCCGGGATCAGGCCGGCTCGGCGCTGCTGAGCAGGCGGTCCTCGAGGGAGCGGCAGCCGGTGAACACCGAGCCGAGGCCCTCCCGGTCGATGATCTCGCGAAGCCGGGTCGGCAGCGCGGGCAGCGCCAGGCAGCCGCCCTCGGCGGCGACGCGCCAGCGGATGCCGAGCAGGATCGGCAGCGGGTCGCAGCGGATGCCGAGCCGCTCGTGCATCCGCACCATGAGGTGCCGCAGGTCGCCTTCGACCAGGGAGGTCAGCGTCTCCCCGAGCCGCGGCACCGTGACCTCGTCCAGCACGCCGGACAGATGGACGACCGTATGGTCGCCGTCGCCGGCCTCCGTCGTGGTGATCTTCAGTTCGGACGGGGCGGGCGGTGTCGGCGTGAGCCCGGCGTCCCCCGGATGCAGGGCACGGATGGCGTCGAGCACGTGGGTCGTGTCGACGTTCCCGGCCGCGCCGGCCGGAACGGGCGCCGGGACGGGCGCGTCCGTCGCCGACGCGATGTCCGGGAACACCGGGACGAGCCGCGCCAGCCCGGTGAGGTGCAGCGCCCGCCGCACGTGGGCGGACAGTGCCGGCACCACGGCCCGCAGCGGGCAGCCGAGCAACTGCGCCCGGGTCTCCGCGCGGGCCAGCAGGACCAGCCCGGCCGCGTCCAGCAGCACCGTGTCACCGAAGTCGACGACGACCCCGGTGCGCCGCCTCTCCGGGGACGGGCCGCCGGTGGCCAGCGCCAGCGCCTTGTTCACCCCCTCCCGGATCCCCGCATAGTTCTGCCAGCTGATCTGCGCGGGCAGGCTCAGCACGATGAACCCTCGCCGGGTCTCGACGCTCAGACCCGGAACGGTCGTGTCCTTCATAGTCACATCCCGATCGGGGTCTTCACGGCCGCGCGGGCGGGCCGGGACGAGGCGGTCAGGTCGGCGGGCTCGGCGGGCACGCGGCCGGTACGGCGCGGCGGACGCGGCGGCGCGGCCGGGCGCGTGCCCGCGGGACGCCGGCCGGGGACGGTGGAGCCGGGCGGGGCGGACGCCGTCCGCCCGTCCGGATAGGGCGGACGGGCACCCCGCAGGACGCCCGTCAGCCGGGACGCCGCGAGGCGCTCGATGGTCCTTTCCTCGGGCCGTACTCCGAGATGGGCGCAGCAGCACCACAGGTCGTCCACGCAGCGGCGCACGTTCTCAGCCGGGATCTCGGCGAAGCGAACGCGCAGCCGCGCTACGAGGTCATCGCGCGCCGGTACGACCGATGGCGACTTCTCCCAGCGCTCCACTGTCCCTCCGATCGGTGTGGACGGACACTTTCCGTCCGAATGAGGCAGAACCCGCCGATATGGCGGGG
>NZ_BCQQ01000204.1 GCF_001552155.1 Actinomadura formosensis NBRC 14204
CCCGCCGCACCGACCGGTAGACCGCCGCCGCGCCTCTAGGTCTAGAGGCCGCCACCTCTAGACCTAGAGGCCCCTCTAGACACCCATCGGCCGTCTGACCAGTGATCTAGCGCCTAGACCCGCCACCAGCGACAACCACCGAAACCGCCCTGGAGGCCACTTGTGAGCCCCCTGCTCGCCGCCGCTAGCAACACCGCCCACCCGTCCGCCGCATGGCTCCTGCTCGCCGCCCTGGGCGCTGGCGGCTACCTGCTCCACTGCGTGATCTGGCCGTATCGGGCGTGCCGCAAATGCGACGGCGCCGGAAGGTTCCGCTCCCCGTCCGGCCGCGCCTGGCGCTACTGCAACCGCTGCGCAGGCAAGGGCGCGCAGCTGCGCACCGGCCGCCGCATCTGGACCCACCTCAAGAGCATCGACCGCAACCGCCGCTAACTACCCGACCGGCCCCGGCGGCGCCGCCGACCGCCCGACAGCAAGACGGGCGGCCCGGCGCACAAGCCACCAAGCACGCCGCCGGACCGCCCTTACCCCAACCGCTCACGTGCCCCAACGAGGCCCGCGATATGGAGGTACCTCCATCATGACGCACAACCCGTCCGAACTCCCGCCTGTCGAGCAATGGCCCATGCTGGCCGCGCCCGACTGCCCCACCTGCCAGCGCCCCACCGACGTGGCATGGATCGGCCCCGCCACCATGGCGACCGGCGCCGAGGTCAACGTCTGGCGCTGCCGCGCCTGCCCCGCCGACTTCTCCATCCCCGCCGTCCACTGGCCCGTCCTCGACGGCCCTGCCTGTCCGCACTGCCTGACCGAGGTGACGTGCTGGGCGGCGCTCGCCCCCGACACTCCCGGCGACCTGTGGACGTGCGAGCACGGGCACGAGTTCGTACTCACGCCCGAGGGCCTGATCATCCTTCCCGAGGACGCCGCATGACCCGCGACAGTGAGGCGTCGGCTACGGCCGCCCGCGACGCGTCGCGTTCCTCCGGCGACACGCAACGGCTGTGCGCATGGTGCGACGGGCCGATCCCCGCCACGATGCGCCGCGATTCGGTGTGCTGCTCGGTGCGCTGCCGACAGGCCCGGCACCGGTTCAACCGAACCGTCGGCGCTCCCGCAACCGGTACCGGTGGAGGCGTCGAGTACGGCCGCCCGCTACGGCTGGCCTACGCCGACCCGCCCTATCCGGGCAACGCACGGCTGTACCGCGGCCACCCCGACTACGCCGGCGAGGTCGACCACGCCGCCCTCATCGCCCGCCTGACGGGCTATGACGGGTGGGCGCTGTCGACTTCGGCCGCCGCGCTGCCCGCAGTGCTGGCTTTGTGCCCGCCGGGTGTGCGGGTCGCCGCCTGGCACCGTGGGGAACGCCCGACCGTCTCCCGGTGGCCGCTGAACGCTTGGGAACCGGTCATCTACTCCGGTGGGCGCCCTGCCGACCCGTCGCACGTCGACGGCCGCGTCGGCGCGCGACGGGTCGACTCCCTGGTTCACGGCATCTCGCCCATGACCACGCTGCCCGGCCGCGTCATCGGCGCCAAACCCGCCGCGTTCTGCCGCTGGGTCTTCGACCTGCTCGGCGCCGCACCCGGCGACACCCTCGACGACCTGTTCCCCGGCTCCGGCGCCGTCACCCGCGCCTGGGCCGCCTTCACCAACCCGCCCAACCCGTCGCCTGAGGCCCTGCACGACGCGTCGTGCCCCACCACGGCGCAACGCGACGCGTCGCACCGAGCTGACCGCGACGCGTCGCACCTGCAGACACAACGCCTTGCGCCCGACGTCGAAAACCCCACCCTGCCGGGTTTCGGGAGTGATGCCGCATGACCGTGTTGGAAGGGTTCGCCGGCGCCGGTGGCCTGTCCGAGGGCGCCCGCATGATCGGCCTCGCCCCCACCCTCGGCTACGAGATCAACACCGACGCCTGCCGCACCGCCCGCGCCGCCGGACACGCCCGCGTGCAAGCCGACGTGCGCGCCCTCGACCCCGCTCGCCTCGCCGACGCCGAGGGCTGGATCTCCGGACCGCCCTGCCCGACCTACGCCGCCAGCGGCAAACGCACCGGCCGCACCGACTACGCCACCATCCTGGCCGCCGTCCCGCGCCTCGCCGACACCCGCCACCCGCGGCGCACCCTCGACCGCGTGGCCGCCGAGGTCGCCGACCCGCGTACCGCGCTGGTCCTGCAAACCCTCGACCTCGCCCTCGACGCGCCGAACCTGCGGTGGCTAGTGGCCGAACAGGTCCCCGCCGTCGCCGGCATCTGGCAGGAGTTCGCCGCCGAGCTGGCCGCGTGCCACCGGTGGGACGCCTGCACCGTGCTGACACTGCGCGCCGACGACTTCGGCGCCGCCACCCGCCGCACCCGCGTCTTCCTCATCGCCACCCGCGACGGCGCCCCGGACCTGACCGGCCTGCCCTACCGCGCCCGCTGGGACTGCAACCGGTTCGGCCCCGGCCCGACCGACCGACCGTTCAACCCGCTCACCCCGTTCCCACTGACGTCGATGGCCGCCGCGCTCGGCTGGCCGCCCGGCGTGCGGGTCAACACCCGCGGCAACCGCCGCACCCCCGGCGGCAACGAGTTCCCCGCCGACCGGCCCGCACTGTCGCTAACCGGCAACGGCGCCCGCACCTGGTACCGCACCGACCTCGGCCCCGTCGCCGGACGCCTCACCGATCGGCAGGCCGGACGATTGCAGACCTTCCCGCCCGGCTACCCCTGGCACGGGTCGCGCTCCTCACGCTTCCAGCGCATCGCCGACGCCGTACCGCCCGTCATGGCCGCCGCCGTCCTCGGCGCCGTCACCCGCCGCCCCTGGCAGAGCGCGGTCTGGCAGCGCCTCGCCGAGGTCTACGGCCACACCCGACCGGCCACCCCGCACATCCGCCCCTGCCTCGACATGCCGAGCACACCGCAACTCGACCTGTTCACCCTGCCCACGCTCGCCGAGGGGAGGGCCGCATGATGACCACACGTTCCGCTGTCCCCGTCGCCGAGGTGGTCGGCGCCGCGCTCGCGTGCGCGGCGCGTGGCTGGCGCGTGTTCCCGCTGCGTCCCGGTGACAAGCAACCCCTGCCCCGGTTCACCGACTGGGAGACGCACGCCACCACCGACCCGGCCCGGATCCGCGCGTTCTGGAGCCGCGGCCCGGCGTTCAACGTCGCGGTTGCGTGCGGCCCGTCCGGGCTGGTGGTGGTCGACCTCGACACGCCCAAGCCCGGCGAGGCGCCGCCGCCCGAGTGGGACATGCCGGGCGTCAACGAGGGCGCCGACGTGCTCGCCGTCCTCGCCGAACGGTACGGCCAGGCGTTCCCGCTGGACACCTTCACCGTGACCACCCGCCGCGGCGGCACGCACCTGTACTTCACCGCGCCGCCCGGCGTCCGGCTGCGCAACACCTCCGGCCGGTATCGCACTGGTCTGGGCTGGCTCATCGACACTCGCGCATGCGGCGGCTACGTCGTGGCGCCCGGAAGCTACGTGGACCTGCCGGACGGCGCCGGCGCCTACCGCATCGCCAACGACACCGCGCCCGCCCCGCTCCCCGCGTGGCTGGCCCACCTGCTCACCACGCCGCCCGCTCCCCTCTTGGGTGCCCCGAGCGTTGCCGGGACGGTCGCCGACCTGCCCGCCTACGTCCAAGCGGCACTCAAGGGGGAAGCCGAACGGGTCACCGATGCGGTGACCGGTGGCCGCAACCACGCGCTCAACAAAGCCGCGTACAACCTCGGCCGCCTCGCTGGTGCTGGCGCCCTTGACGCCGATCTCGCCGGATCGGTGCTGTACGAGGCCGCCGCCGTCCACTTCTGCACCGGCCCCAACGCCTTCACACCCGCCGACGCCCGCGCCACCATCCGCTCCGCGCTCGCCGCAGGCGCCCGCAACCCGCGCACCATCACCAGGGGGAAAGCAGCATGACCACACCCAACCCCGCCACCCCGGACGGCCAACCGGTGGACGGCGCCGCGCTGCTCGATTCGCTGCGCGCCGCCCTCACCCGGTACGTGATCCTGCCGGGTTCGCAGGCCGCCGACGCGGTCACGCTGTGGATCGCCGCCACACACGCGCAACCCGCCTGGCCGCACGCCCCGCGGCTGGTCATCCGCGCCCCGGAAAAGCGATGCGGAAAATCCCGGCTGCTGGACGTGGTGGAGGCCACGTGCCACGCCCCGTTCATCACCGTGAACTCCTCACCGGCCGCGGTCTACCGGTCCATCACCGACGACCCGCCCACCCTGCTCGTGGACGAAGCCGACACCATCTTCGGCCCCAAGGCCGAGGGCAACGAGGACTTGCGCGGGCTGCTGAACGCCGGACACCAGCGCAACCGGCCCGCCAAGCGCTACGACGCCAACGCCAACCGAGTCGAGTCCATCCCCACCTTCGCCATGGCCGCGCTCGCCGGAATCGGCGCCATGCCCGACACCATCGAAGACCGCGCCGTCGTCATCCGCATGCGCCGCCGCGGCCCCGGCGAAACCGTCGCCCCGTTCCGGCACCGCCGCGACCGCCCACCGCTCCGCCAGCTCGCCGCCGACCTCGCCGCATGGCTGCGCGCCGACCTCGCCACCCTCGAAGCGGTCGAACCGCCCATGCCCGTCGAAGACCGCGCCGCCGACACCTGGGAACCCCTCGTAGCCGTCGCCGACCACGCCGGCGGACGTTGGCCCGACCGCGCCCGCGCCGCCGTTCTCGCCCTCACCGCCGAGGCCGACGACAACGGTGAGATGTCCACCCGCCTGCGCCTGCTCACCGACTGCCGGACCGCATTCGGCGCCGACACCGCCCTACCCACCGCCGTCCTACTCGACCGACTCAAAGCCGAACCGGAAGCGCCATGGGGCGACTACGGTCCCAACGGGCTCACCGCCATGAAACTCGGCACCATCCTGCGCGAATACGAGATCCGATCCGACACCATCCGATTCCAGACCGGACAAGCCAAGGGCTACCGCCGCGCCGACTTCACCGACGCATGGGCGCGCTACTGCCCCACCGACGACACCCCGCCCGGCCACACCCGACCGGCCACCGTCCTACCCCTGCCGGGGGTAGGCCGTACCAGCCGTACCAGCCTCAACACCGCAGGTCAGACCCAATGAGGCTTGCCCGACTGGTACGGCTCAAGCCGTACCAACGCCCGCCCCCTGGTACGGCTCAAGCCGTACCACCCGCCAAGCCGTACCGCACCTGACCAGCAAAAACGAGGCTGGTACGGCTGGTACGGCTACCCCTCGCCCTGCCACGACCCCGGCCCGGCGCACAAGCCACCAAGCCCGCCGCCGGCCGCCGCACGGCCAACCGTTCGCACCTGCCCCGAAAGGCGCTCATGGTGACCAGCATTGAGCAGATGCTCGACAAGCCGTTGTACAGGATCCCGGAAGTAGCGCGCCTCCTCTCACAGAGCCGCGCCAAGGTATACGAACTCATCCGTTCGGGACGCCTCCGCACCGTCAAGGAGGGCGGCGTCCGACTCGTGACCGCTCACGCCATCGCCGAGTACATCGCGCTTTTGGAGCGCGAGGCGAAGGCGGCCTAACAATGAGCGAAGAAACGATCGACTCGCCAGAGGACGACAAGGCCCAGATGAAGCGGTCATCGCGGGGAAAGCGGCGAGGTCGCGGTGACGGTGGCCTCTATTGGAGCGAAGACCGGCAACGGTGGATCGCAGAGGTCACCATCGGCTACACGCCAGCCGGTAAGCGCATCGTCCGCAAGGCTAGCGACAGGACCAAGACGGGCGCGCTGGCGAAGCTCAAGCGGAAGATGCGCGAGCACGAAGACGGCCTGCCGGCGGAAGACGGAAGCTACACCGTTGCTCAGGCCGTCGAAGACTGGCTCAAGTACGGGCTCAGCAACCGTGACGCGAACACTCTCAAGAATCGGCGCAGCCTCGCCGAGAATCACGTCATCCCTGACCTCGGCGCGCGAAAGCTCGCCGAGCTGTCCGCCGATGACGTTGACCGGTGGCTCGCCGAGAAGTCGAAGAAGCTCAGCACGAAGACACTTCGAGAGATTCGCTCCGTTCTCAAGCGTGCGGTTGCACGCGCACAGGCGCGGGACAAGGTCAAGCGGAACGTTGTGCTGCTCTGTGAGGTCCCCACGGGGCAGCCGGGACGCCCGTCCAAGGCATTGACGTTCGAGCAAGCCGACGCGCTTCTGAACGCCGCTGAGGATGGCTCAGCGATGGGTGCGTACATCGTGCTTTCGCTTCTCACCGGCGCCCGTACGGAGGAGTTGCGGGAACTCACGTGGTCGCACGTCGTCACGTACGTCCCAGACCGCAAGGGATGGGTGTCCGTGGAAGAAGCGGGATGGCAGGGCGAAGAGTTCGCCGTCTACGTATGGCGCTCCGTCCGCAGGGGTGGCGACACGAAGACCTCGAAGTCCCGGCGCACGCTGAAACTCCCTCGGCGCTGCGTGGTGGCCCTCGCTGCACTCTGGGACAGCCAAGCCGCGGCCCGCCCGATGGGCAAGGGCGCCGGCCTGGTGTTCCCCGACGAGAACGGAGACAAGCGTGGCCCCATGAACGTCCTACGGGCGTTCCGTGGGGTGGCCAACCGTGCTGGCCTCAAGGGCGCCGAGTGGACGCCGAGGGAGTTGCGCCACAGCTTCGTCTCCCTGCTGTCAGACAGTGGGATGCCCCTGGAGCAGATCGCCCGGCTCGTGGGCCACGCCGGGACCAACGTCACGGAGACGGTCTACCGGCATCAGATCCGGCCGGTGATCGAGGACGGCGCGACCGCCATGGATCAGCTCTTCCCCAGCAGCCACAGGGAGCGATAGTCACGCAGTTGGTCACTCAGAGACCGTCAGAGCCCCTGTCCACGCGTGGATAGGGGCTCTGTACTGGTGTAACGCTGAGGTAAGGAAG
>NZ_BCQQ01000205.1 GCF_001552155.1 Actinomadura formosensis NBRC 14204
GGAGGGGCCGCGCAGCCCGGCGGCGCGGGCGCTCACCGCCCGCGCGCGCCGGCTGCTGCCCTGATCAGGCCGCCCGGACCGGGGCTACTCCGGCTCGTCGGGCCGGTCCGGCATGCTCGTGCTCTTGGCCGCCTTCGCCAGGATCAGCGCGCCGACCAGCAGCTTCCGGCCCCGCCGCAGCGGACGCGGAAACCGGGCACGGCGGACGGACGGCCCGATCTCGGGCTTGACCGGCCGGGGCGTGCCGAGCCGTGTCGGACGGCTCCGGCCGCGCAGCGTCACCGACCGGCCGACGTCCCACTCGTCCGACTCGGCCAGATGCGCCAGATCGAGGACGGCCGCCGAGGCCAGCACCCGGCCCGGCTCGTCCTTCGCCAGGTCGCTGAGCCGGGCCGCCTCGTTCACCGGATCACCGATCACGGTGTACTCGAACCGCTCCTCCGCGCCGATGTACCCGGCGACGACCTGGCCCGCGGACACGCCGATCCCCGCGTCCAGCATCGGCACCTCGGCGCGCAGCCGCACCGCCAGCTCGCGGGCCGCCCCCAGCGCCCCGCCGGCCGAGTCCTCCAGCTGCGTCGGCGCCCCGAAGATCGCGAGCGCCGCGTCCCCCTCGAACTTGTTGATCCAGCCGCCGTGCCCCGCGACGACCGTCACCACGATGCCGAAGAACCGGTTGAGCAGCTCGACCACCTCGTCCGGGCTGCGCGTGTCGGCGAGCCTGGTGGAGCCGGTCAGATCGACGAACAGGACGGCCACCTCCCGTGTCTCGCCGCCGAGCGTGATGTCGCCGCGCTCCAGCGCCAGGTCCGCGACCTCCTCGCCGACATGCCGTCCGAACAGGTCGCGGAGCCGTTCGTTCTCGCGCAGCCCCGCGACCATGTGGTTGAAGCCGGCCTGCAACTGCCCGACCTCGCTCGCGTCGTACACCGCGACCTCGGCGCGCAGATCACCGCGCTCGACCTGCGCCATGCCCTTCCGGACGGACTTGATCGGGTCCGCGATCGCCCGGGTCGCCATGTAGATGACATAGACCCCGGCGAGCAGCGCCGCCCCGCCGAGCCCGAGGATCGTGATCGCGAGCTGCCCGACGTTGATGCCCGGTGCGGCCAGCGCGGCGATCGCGACGCAGATCAGCCCGAACACCGGGATGGCCGTGCCGAGCATCCACGCGAGCATCACCCGCGTCGTCACCCCGGGCAGGCGGAACTTCTTCGGACGCTCCCTGCCCAGCACCAGCGCCGCCGCCGGACGCAGCAGCCGCTCCGAGAGCAGATACACGATCGTGCACGTCGTGGCCGCGCCGAGCAGGCACGTCAGCCCCGTCTTCACGGCCAGCCGTCCGGTGAACAGGGCGAGGTCGAGCACCGCCCAGCCCGCGGCGCCGACCGTCCACAGCGCGCCGATGAGCAGCGTCAGCCGCAGCGGCCCGAGCAGGACGGCCCGCCGCTGCCGCCGGTCGGGTCCTCCCCCGTCCCGGACGAACGTGACGACGGGCCGCCACAGCCGCAACCCCAGGAGCAGCGCCACCGGAGCGGCCACCACCGGATAGCTGAAGAACGCCACCGCGTTCACCATGTGCACGTAGTCGCGATCGTCCAGCGGCGGATCGGGCACCACGAACGTCGCGAACAGCAGCACCACCAGCGCGCCGACCACGTTCGCGACGCCGACCACGACCAGCAGGACCCAGCGCACACGGATCTCTAGCATGCTGGTCACGTGCGCCTCCGGGGGGATGGAACCGCCTTGGGGGGATCATCCCATGACGGTCAGGCGCTGGTACTCTCCACGGCGACCTCCATCCCCGCTTCCTGCGAGCTCCGCCGGGCGAACGGCCAGCCGACCACCACGAGCGCCGCCCACGCCCCCATCACGTACAGCGCGACCCGCGTATCGGCCTCCCACGTGATCGTCACCGTGACGAACGCGAAGAACGCCAGCACGAGCCAGTTGGTGTAGGGCGCCCACGGCATCCGGTACGGCGCCTTGGGCAGCGCCCCGGCCTCCGCCTTCCGCCGGTAGACCATGTGCGCGACGAGAATGACCGTCCACACCAGGAGGGCGCCACCGGTCGACACGGAAGTGATGTAGTCGAACGCCTTCTCCGGGACGACCGCGTTGACGACGACCCCGATGCCCATGACGAGCGCCGAGATGACGACCGTCAGCACGGGCACCCCGCGCTCGTTGAGCCGTCCGAGCACCTGGGGACCGTCGCCGTTCACCCCGGCCGTCCGCAGCATCCGGGACGTCGAGTACAGCCCGCCCGCGTTGCAGGACGACAGGGCCGCGGTCAGCACCACGAAGTTGACGATGTCCGCCCCGCCCGGAATGCCGATCTTGTCGAAGGCCAGCACGAACGGGCTCGCCCCGCCCTTGAACGCCGTCCACGGCACCACCGCCAGGATGACCAGCAGCGACCCGAGGTAGAACAGCGCGAACCGCAGCGGCAGCGCGTTGATCGCCCGCGGGATGTTCTTCTCCGGGTCCTTCGCCTCGCTCGCCGTCACACCCACGAGCTCGACGCCCAGGTAGGCGAACATGACCATCTGCAGAGTCATGATGGTCGCGCCGGCCCCCTCGGGGAACACGCCGCCGTGCCCCCACAGGTTGCTCGGGCTCGCCGTGTCCCCGGCGTCGCTGAACCCGAAGACCAGCACCCCGATCCCGACCAGGATCATCATCACGATCGCCGCGATCTTGATCATCGCGAACCAGAACTCGAGCTCACCGAAGAGCTTCACCGAGACCAGGTTCACCGCGAACAGCACCAGCAGCGCGACCAGCGCCGTCTGCCACTGCTCGACCCCCGGCCACCACTTCTGGATGTACTTGCCGGCCGCGGTCAGCTCCGCCATGCCGGTCGTCACCCAGATGATCCAGTACGTCCACGTCGTGGCGTACCCCCAGAACGGACCGAGGAACTCCCGGGCATACCCGGCGAACCCTCCCTCCGCCCGCCGGTACGTCAGCAGCTCACCGAGCGCCCGCATGACGAAGAACAACGCCAGCCCCGCCACGGCGTACGTCAGGACCAGGCTCGGCCCGGCCTTGGCGATGTTCTCCCCGGCACCCAGGAACAGCCCGGTCCCGATCGTCCCGCCGATCGCCAGCATCTGGATCTGGCGGGTGCCGAGCCCTCGTTGGTAGCTCTCGGCACTCTGGTCTGGGAGCTTTGCGACCACACCGACCTCCCTCGCATCTATGACCGTCCTTGCGGAACGGTGCAACCCTCCGGTCACGCACGGTTGCGCAACCTGGACAGAGTAGGACCCCAAGCTGCAAACGCGTAGCACCCGCCACAACCGGTACCAGCTCTACCCCGGCCGCCCCGCCCGTTAACGAGTTGGCGCCGTCCTCGGCCATCGCGTATGCTCTCGGACGTGCCAAAGACCGGGTAACCACCCGGCCGGCACACCCCTCCGAAGCCACTAAGCTCGGAACAGCAAGGTCCTGTGGAGCAGCTAGGAGTGCTCGCCACCCTGTCAAGGTGGAGGCCGCGGGTTCAAATCCCGTCAGGACCGCCAGACGTGCGGATGCACGTCCTGGGCAGGTAGCTCAGTCGGTACGAGCGTCCGCCTGAAAAGCGGAAGGTCGGCGGTTCGACCCCGCCCCTGCCCACACCTACGACCAGCAAGACGCCCCGGAGCCATGTGGCCCGGGGCGTTGCGTTTGACGGCAACGGACGTCATCAGGAAGCGGACGGTCAACCTCGCAGTATGAGCTAGAGGTTATATTGGTCGGGTGCCCTGGGACGTCATCCTCCTTGAACCGGTTGAGAGCTGGTTCCTCAAGCTGTGTGAATCCGAGACGGACACCGCAGCCTTGATCGAGCAGGCCATCGACAGGCTGGCCGAGGTCGGGCCGACGCTTGGACGACCGCTGGTCGACACACTGGAACACAGCGAGCTACGCAACCTCAAGGAGCTGCGGCCCGGCAGCCGAGGCCGATCGGAGATCCGCATGCTGTTCGTATTCGATCCAGATCGGGCAGCGATCTTCCTAGTGGCCGGAGACAAGGCCGGGCAGTGGTCACGCTGGTACGACGAGGCGATCCCACTGGCCGAAGCCCGCTACGCCGAGTACCGGGCGGCGAAGGACAAGGAGGCCGGACGATGAGCACCGGACGCCGCTGGCAGGACATCAAAGCCGAAGCACACCGCCGCAACCCCGAACTGGCCGACCCCGAGCGCCAGGCCCAGGCCCGTGCCGAACTGGACGCCTACGTCGCCGGCCACCACCTCAAAGAACTCCGCAAGGCCATCGGCAAGACACAAGCCGAGGTCGCCCAGATCCTCGGCGTCAGCCAGTCCCGCGTCTCCCAAATCGAGAACGGCGACCTCGAAGCCATGGAGCTGGAGACACTCCGCGCCTACGCCACCGCACTCGGCGGCCACGTGGACATCACCGTCAGCGTCGGCCCCCACTCGATCAAGGTCGCCTGACAGCACTGACCGGTGACGGCAACCCTGACGGCAACGATGGCCACCAGACAGCACCGTGGGCGCACGTTGGGCACCGTCTGACCTTGGTGGATGGGCTGGCGGCAGTGTGGTTGCCACTTCTGAAAAGCGGAAGGTCGGCGGTTCGACCCCGCCCCTGCCCACACCTCTCACCAGCGCAAACACCCCGGAGCCACACGGCCCAGGGGCTTTGTTTTGACAGCAACGGATGATGCACCGTGGCGGACGGTCGAGACTCACAGGATCTAGTCACACCCCCTGCCAGGGCACCCCAAGGATCCAAGGGCTGGACAGACTCGGTTTCGAGACTTACCGTCGATGGTATATATCATCAAGAGTATGTTCGAGATCGAGATGGAGCCTGAGGTCGTCACGTGGCTGGACACCTTAACGTTCGCTCAGTATCAGCGCGTCATGCGCAACGTGGACGACTACCTGGTCGACCGAGGTGACATGCTCGATGGCGACCACACCAAAGCACTGCGCGACGGCGTCCGCGAACTGCGCTTCCACCTGGAGGACACCGCATGGAGAATCACGTACTGGCTACCGACCGGGCCTGGCCGCTTGATCGTGTTACTGACGGTGTTCCAGAAGGTCCGTAACGATGCGCAACCACGTGACGTGGAGCGAGCGGTGAACGCACGACGGGTCTGCGAGACGTCCCACATAGGACCGGCAGACCATCTCTACGAGAGGAGCGAGTGATGCCCGGGCACACCAAGTGGAAGCTCGACCGTGAGCGGCGGCTGCGTGAGGGAGCGGCCAGCCACCCCGAGTACGACCTGGCCGGTCTTGACCTTCGGCTCGGCGACATGGTCCGCGAGCGCCGCAGGGAACTGGGACTCACCCAGGCAGAAGTGGCCAAGCTCGCAGGTATAACACAGCCGGCACTGTCGCGCATCGAGGGCGGCGGAGGCGTGCCGACCCTGGCGATGCTGGACCGGATCGCCAAGGCCATGCACACCACGTTCACCATCACTGTTGGAGAGCACGTAGCAGCCTGACCCAACGCCCCCGGCTGCTCCGAGTCGGCCCGATGTCGCAGGGCCAGACCGACTGACAGCAACGGTGACAGCAACAGCGGCGGCCACCCCCAGCCACCAACGCACGTCGCCAGCCATCCAACCTTGGGCAACGCTCCCCCAGCAAGGTCGTTGCTATAGCTGAAAAGCGGAAGGTCGGCGGTTCGACCCCGCCCCTGCCCACATCATTTGACCAGCCAAAAGGCCCGGAAGCAATCTCGGTTCCGGGCCTTTTGACAGCAACGGCCTCAGCCGAGCGCATCCCCCAGCTTCCGAAGCGCCGCGCGCTTGTCGTCGAGGGACGTGTGCGCGTAGATCGTCATCGTTACTTCGATATCGCTGTGCCCGACGATGTCCCGGACGACGTCCGGCGCGATGCCCGGGTGGAGTAGCAGCGAGACGCAGGTGTGCCGCATGTCGTGGAAACGCATCGACTCCAGGCCGACGGCAGTCCGGACGCGGCCCCAGCTACGGCGAAGGTTGTCCGGCTCCATGGGCGTACCGCGTCGGGACGGGAAGACGAGGCCGTTGTCCTCCCAGTCTGCCAGGCGTCCGCCCGTTCGGCCGTCTGCTTCACCTTGTGCTCGCACAGAGCCGTGTTGCAGACGGGAGGCAACGGGACGGTCCGCTCGGAACGTCGGTCTTGGGACGGACGAACCGCAGCGCTCCCCCGACCCGTTGAAGCGTCCGCGCGACTTCCCGCGTGGCGCTCTCGACGCCGCTACCGGCGCAGGTCCGGCACTCGGCGCCGTCCACCTCACCGCCCTCACCGTCGCAGGCCCGGCAGCCGACAAGGGTGACGTCCTGCCGCCGCAGGCCGAGGCAGAGCGCCAGGACGTACAGCGCGTAGAGCCGTTCGTCGCGGGCCGTCTTGAGGACATCGCGCGCCTAGTCGACTGTGAGCCCGCGGTTCACCTTGTACTTGGGCGCACCGACCTTCACGAGCTTGGCCACATTTCGCGGGATGACCTCCTCGCGGACGGCCGACTCCAGCGCGTTGCGAAGCACGGCGTGAATCGATTGGACCAGCGGATCGGGCGGCCGGTGGCCTGGTCCAGGTGGGCAGGGGCGGGCAGCGGTGACGGTGCAGGACGCGGTGGACGGTGGAGGGGTGCAGGCCGAGCCGGGAGGCGATCCGGGCCCGGCCGGCGGGAGACGCGCAGGCCGATGATGCGGCGTTCGGTGCGGCGAGGCAGGCGGGCCGGGCTGTGGTGCGGGCGGCTGGACCGGTCGCTTCCCTGCTGCCGGTACTGGCCCACCGTGCCGCGGTGGTGTGCGACACCTGGAACCGCCCGGCGCAGCGGCCAGCCCTCGTCCACGTCGCACCGGGCCAGGCCCAGACGGCCCAGCTCGGTCAGCGGGGCATAC
>NZ_BCQQ01000206.1 GCF_001552155.1 Actinomadura formosensis NBRC 14204
GCGTGCGAAGGCCGCTGCCGGGTCATCGGTCACGGGAGTTGAGCGTAGGAGATCGGGCTAGATGATGTTCATGCGGCGGGCGAGGTCGGCCAGGAGGCGGCTTCGCCTGCCGGTCGTGGTGTTGCGGAGCTGGTGGACGAGCTGGCGGCTCATGACGTGGGCGTGGATCTGTTCGGCGGCGCGGCGCTCGGCGGTGAGCAGTTCGCTGATGGCTTCGTCGATCTTGTTGCGGGCTCGGTAGGCGTTGACGACTTCGAGGCTGTGGCGGACGGCGCGTTCGGCGGGCAGGTGGGTGGTGTTGATGCCCGGGATGAGGTCGAGTGCGGTGGGGACGTCACCCAGTGCCATGGCTGCGGTGACGCGGTGGATGCGCACGTTGGTGGGGCCGAACGCGGTCCACAGATGGTTGGCGTCGGTGCCGAGTTCGTCGGCCATCTGCTCGGCTCGTGCCAGGTAGTCCATGGCGTCGGCGCGGTTGCCGGCGCGGGCGGCGGCGATGGCTCCGGGGAGCAGCAGGGTGCCGTGGATCGACAGCATCGTGGGTGAGCGGTGAACGTGCGAGAGTTGTAAGTACCGCGAAGCTTGACGGGTCATGCTGGCCGCCTCGTCAAGGTGGCCTTGGGATTGCAGGGCGTGGATCACCGAACGGAACAGCGCCCCGATGATCGTGGGGTCCGTGGTCCTTTCGGCTGCGGTCAGTCCACGCTGAGCGGCGATCCAGGCGAGGTCGGTCTCGCCGAGTTTGGTGAGGATCATCGCGGCCGACTGGTTGGCCAGTGCGGCGAGCCGGTCGGCGTTCGGCCGCTGTTCTTTGCGGGCTTCGCGGGTGGCGAGGTGGGTCTGGGTGAGCAGGGTGGGGAGGCGGGCGAGCAACTGTCCATAGCGTGATTGCTGATAGGCGGCCATCACTTCTGCGACATCCCGGCGTAGTACCTCCAGGCGAGGCGGTCCGGGCTCGGCTTCGATTGCCGCCAGCAGCGGGGACAGTTGCCGGTAGTCGGTGAGCGCCGAACGGACCAGGCTGACGTCCAGGAAGGACGGCTCGCGGCGCGTCAACGCAGGGGAGTGTGGGTCGATGATGTCGAAGACGGAGATGCGCAGGGCATCGGCGAGCGCCCGGATGACTGAAAGTCGGTCCAGGGCGGCGCGGTCGTTTTCGATCTTGCTGAGCCAGTCTTCGGTCCGTCCGACCAGGCCCGCCAGAACTTCTTGAGGCATGCCTCGTCGGACGCGGTGCCAGGCCACGCGCTGTCCAGGTGACAGGTGTTGCCAATGATCGGTCATCACGGACCTCCGCCGAGTGACCCCGGAATTTCTTTCCGGGTGACGCCCCTCCTGCGCTTTTAGCCTCTTGGTCGTTACGCCGCAACGTGTCTTACGGATTGAGTCGGGGCGAAATGATCGGGATAGGCGAGATGCGCCAATTGATCGCAAGTCCGTTCCTGGGTGACTTCCTGGTGTTGAAGCCTGGGGAGCCCCGAGGAATCAAGATCTCGCAGGCGGCCTACCGTGCACTCGCCGGTACCGAGGTGTTCCCTGACTGGCTGGCGGCTGCCGCCCGAACCGCCTGGGGGATCGATCTTCGCCGACAGTCGCCCGGCAACCGCCTGCTCATCCGCCGCGAGTCGGACTACGGGTTCGGCAAGGCGACCTATGAGCTGAACCTTGGGTGCAACTACGACTGTGAGCACTGCTACCTCGGCCTCAAGACCTTTGAAGGGCTGGGCTGGCCCGAGCGTGAACGGCTGCTGGAGGCGATCCGGGACGCCGGCGTCTTGTGGCTTCAGCTCACCGGCGGAGAGCCGATGGTGGATCGGCTGTTCGCCGCCGTCCACACCAAGGCCTACGAACTGGGCATGATGATCGAGATCTTGACCAATGGCTCCCGCCTGGCCAACCCCAAAATGCTCGACCTGCTGACGACTTACCGGCCGAGCAAGATGAGCCTGAGCGTCTATGGTGCCACCGCCGAGACCTACGACGGTCTTACCCGGCGTCCGGGCTCCTTCCGCAAGTTCATGCGCGGCATGACGGCAGCGCACGAGGCCGGCCTCCAACTGGACCTGAGCCTGATCATCACCAACCGCAATGCCCACGAACTCGACCTCATGCGCCAACTGGCCGAACGGTTCGGGCTACGGCATCGCGAGTACGCCAACATGTCCCCGACCATCCACGGCGGCGCCGAGAGTCTGCCCTCCCAATCACCGCAGTTCCTGCGCAAGCGGGCCCCCTTCACCGGCTGCGACGCCGGGCACACCTCCTTCCACGTCGACCCGTTCGGGCGGGCGAGCATCTGCAAGATCGGCCGCGACCCCAGCATCGACCTGGTACGCGAAGGGCCGCCCGGGCTGCGCCGCCTGGACGCCATCAGCGACAACCTGCTGCGCCGCCAGGGCGGATGCACCGGCTGCACGCTCCAGGGCACCTGCGGGACGTGCATGCCGCTCGTCCAGCTCTATCGCAGAGCCAAAGCCCCGCTGGCCACCTACTGCCAGCACCAAGAGCCCCGGAAGGAGGAATCCCAGTGAGCATCATGATCGAAGTGCAGGACGGTCCCGTGACCGACGAGGCCGTCGTGGTCGAGATCGTCGAGGATGTCAACGACGCGGCCGAGCACGCCATCGGCCTTGGCTGCGGCGACGACAACCCCTACCGGTGACGACGCGGCTGACAACGCCGCACGGCCCCTCGCCCATCCCCACAGGCGAGGGGCCCTCCAGTACGGTTTCGGTGTGACCGGACGGCTCTCCTGGCGTCAGGCGCGGGCGCTGATCGAGAAGCACACCGGGCCGGTGATCACCGCCCGCCCGGTCAACGGGGGCTTCAACTCCGAGATCGCCGTCATCATCAACGGCACCACGTTCGTCAAAGGGCTGCGCACCGACCATCCCCGCGCCTGGACCCAGGAACGCGAACGCCGGATCAACCCGCACATCCAGCACGTGTCGGCTCCGCTCCGCTGGGCGGAGACCGCAGGCGGCTGGGACCTCAACGGGTTCGAGTTCATCGACGGCCGCGCCGCGTCCTATGAGCCGTCCAGCCCCGACCTCCAACCGATCGTCGCCATGATGGCCCACTGGCGGCCCGCCCCCGATGGCGTCGAGCTCAAGCGCGCCGAGCAACGCTGGTCGAGCTACAGCGACCACTCCGAGCTGTTCGCCGGCGATTGGCTCTCGCACACCGACTGGTCACCCACCAACATCCTCATCGGCGGAGACGGACGGGCATACATGCTCGATTGGGCGTGGCCCACCAGCGGTGCCCGCTGGATCGACCCTGCCTGCTGGATCGTCTGGCTCATCGCCGGTGGACACCACCCGGCGCAAGCACAGGCGTGGGCGTCCAAGGTCCCGCCGTTCGCCGCGGCGCCTGCTTACGCGGTAACGGCGTTCGCCCAAGCACAGGCCGCGATGTGGGAAGACATCGGCGACCACGCACCCCACCCCGGACTTGCCGCCGCAGCAACCCACTGGGTCAAGCACCGGACTGCCTAGCGCAACCATCGGGCCGGCCGTCCCAAGAACCCCGGAGGGACCACATGGCCGTCCAGGTCCATCCCTCTACAGCGCTGACCCCTCCCCACTGTGAGAAGCAGTCCCCATCGACAACGCCACGGTCGACTTCACTTGCGCTATGCCCACTCGGGGTTGGGGAACATCCGGTACTTCAGCAGCCGGTCAACCCGCTCAGCCGCCGTCTTGGCATCGCCGCACGGGGACAGGAACCCGGCCCGCCCCTTGCCCGCCTCGAAGTAGGCCCACGTGCCGCCCGGCGTTGCCCGCACCGTCACCACCATCCCGACGTCCTCGGCCATCCCGCTGGCGTACACCCACAGCAGCGGCACCGGAAACCCGTACTCCTGCTTCTCGTATAGCTCTACGCACCGCCATCCCTTCTCCTTGAGCGCGAGGGCGAGCAGTTCCAGGTTTCGCACCGCCGTCTCGTCCCCCAGCAGCGTCCGCCACTGAAGAACCGCCTGCCACCGGCCCACCACCCGGCGCATCCGCGCAACCATCCCGCGTTCTCCTTCCGGATCCGTTCGCCGCTCGCCTCACCCGCACCGGTCACACACCGACTCGCGACCACACCCACTTCCCGCGCGGCTCGGTGGGAGTCACCCCGCACTCCAGCGACAACGCCTCCACGATCGGCAGCCCCCGCCCGCCGGTGCCGTCGTCGTGCCCGGGGTTCAGTGCCTCGGCGTCCGGGCTCACGTCACCGGGCACCCTCCCGCGCCCCCGCTTGCGCACCGGCCGCGCGTCCGAGCAGTCCCACACCGCCAGCAGCACCGCGCGCGGTTCCCGCGTGAACGTCACCCGGATCTCCCCGTCCGGGGTGTGTCGCACCGCGTTGGTGACCAGCTCACTCGCGATGAGCGAAACGTCGTCGGTGAGCCCGGACAGCCCCCACCCGGCCAGCCGCAGACCCACCAGCGTCCGCACCTGCCCCGGAGCCGTCCGCGCCGCAAGACAAGTCACGTCCAGCCCATCCGATTCCTTGACCTCGATGCCCATCTCGCTCACCCCTCGTTCGCTCGGTTGCTCCGGCGAACGTCCGCACGTGGCGAACTTCTCCGGCCTCCTGCATTGCTGGTCACAGAATGTCGTCGGCCGAGTACAGTGAGGTCGTTCAACCCAACAACCTGTACTTTTTGGATCACGGATGACAGCTCGAAACGATCTTGATCCGGATAATAATCACTGGGACTGGCTGGCATCTGACCTGCGGTTATGGCGGACTGAGCGGAATATGACACAGACCGCCGTGGGCAAGATTCTTGGCGTCACAAAGACCCAGGTTTCGAACTGGGAATCGGCTCGCGAAAATCTTCCTATGAGACACGCCGAAACTCTCGACAGGGTTTGGCGTACATATGGACATTTTGCCCGGCTTCGCCGCCTGGCCGAGCGGGAGCACGATCCTGGCTGGTGGTCCCAATACACGCCGATTGAGGCGCAGGCATCCCGCGTCCGTTACTGGGCACTTGCGATCATTCCTGGACTGCTCCAGACCGAGGACTACGCCCGCGCCCTCCTGGAGGGCGGCCAGGTCATCGAGGACGTGGAGGCAACTGTCAGCGCACGCATGGCCCGTCAAGAGGTGCTGAATCGGAGTAATCCTCCGGAGCTTCGCGCACTGATCAACGAGGCGGCGCTTGATCAACCCGTCGGCGGAGCGGAAGTTATGAGGGAGCAACTCTCCCACCTCATTGCACTCAGTCACAGACGTAACGTCATCCTGCGCACGGTGCCGCGTAGCGTTGGCGCACACATCGGCCTGGACGGTTCGTTCACACTCCTCACCTGGGGAAACAGGTCTGCGGCCTACATGGAGGCCAATACAGGTGGCAGACTGACGCATGACCCGGCGAGCCTGGACGACTTCGAACGGCGCTTCGACCTCATAGGCTCGGAAGCGTCATCCGCGTCCGCTTCACGTGGTCACGTCGCACGGATCATGGAGGCCATGCAGTGATCGAATGGCGCAAGTCCAGCCGGAGCAACGCATCCGGTAACGAGTGTGTAGAGGTCGCGAACCTTCCCCAGGGGTGCGCTATCAGGGACAGCAAGGCCCCTGACCTCGGATACCTGACGCTCTCCGTCGAGAGCTTCGCCCGGCTCATAGCGCACGTGAAGCGCGATGAGCTGAACCTCTGAGGCCACAGTAAGAGACTCCAAGAGATGATCGAGGTTCAGCGGTGATCCAGTGGAGAAAGTCCAGCCGGAGCAACACGAGCGGCGGACAGTGCGTCAAGGTTGCCAACCTCGCCGGAAAGGTTGGTATGAGGGACAGCAAGGCCCTCGACACTGGCCACCTCACGCTGTCGCCCGAGACGTTCACCGAACTTGTTGCCAAGGTGAAGCGCGATGAGCTGAACCTCTGAGGCCACAGTAAGAGACTCCAAGAGATGATCGAGGTTCAGCAGTGATCCAGTGGAGGAAGTCCAGCCGCAGCGCCAACTCGGGCCAGGCAGACTGTGTGGAGTTGGCGCGTCTGTCCCGTACGGTCGGTGTGCGGGATTCCAAGGCTCCCGAGGCGGGGCACCTTAGCTTCTCCCCCGAGAGCTTCTCCGAGCTAGTCGCACGCATCAAGCAGGACGAACTGGATCTCTGATCCCGCGTCCAGGCAAGCCCCGGCTCGGTGGCCGGGGCTTTGCTCTGGCTACCGCACCAGGCCGGGCAAGGCCCGGCTCAAGGACGGCCGCCCGGCTCATTCCTAGCCGCGGGGGGCGTACATGATCACGGCCATGCCGGTGAGGCAGATCAGTGCGCCGGCGATGTCGAAGCGGTCCGGGCGGTAGCCGTCGGCGAGCACGCCCCAGGCGATCGACCCGGCGACGAAGATCCCGCCGTACGCGGCCAGCACGCGTCCGAAATGGGCGTCCGGCTGGAACGTCGCGGCGAACCCGTACAGGCCGAGCGCGAGGACGCCGGCGCCCGCCCGGAGCCATCCCCGGTGCTCGCGCACGCCCTGCCAGACCAGCCAGGCGCCCCCGATCTCCAGGACGGCGGCGGCGAGGAAGAGCGCGATGGAGCGGGCGACGAGCACGGCGGCGTCCTCCCGGGACGTGGACGGCGGCTCAGCGAGCCAGGCGAACAGGTGAGCTGATCCAGTACGGCGGGCGCCCGCCGTACT
>NZ_BCQQ01000207.1 GCF_001552155.1 Actinomadura formosensis NBRC 14204
CCATCGTCCTGATCTTCCAGGAGGGGCACCTGTCCGGCCTGCTCGGCTTCACCGCGCTCGGCGCCATCGCGCCCGCGATGCCGATCCTGATGCTGGTCCTGCTGTTCGGCATCTCGATGGACTACGAGGTGTTCCTGCTGTCACGCGTCCGCGAGGAGTACGACCTGACCGGCTCCAACGTCACGGCCGTGGCGGCGGGCGTCCAGCGCACCGGCTCGATCATCACCAGCGCCGCGCTGCTGTTCATCATCGTGATCGGCGCGTTCGCCACCTCCGGCATCACCTTCATCAAGATGGTCGGCGTCGGGATGGCCATCGCGATCCTGGTGGACGCGACGATCGTCCGGGCGCTGCTCGTGCCCGCCATGATGCGGCTGATGGGCCGGGTGAACTGGTGGGCGCCCGGTCCCCTCGCCCGCCTCTACGGCCGGTACGGCATCCGCGAGAGCGTCCCCGCCCCGCCGCCGGAGGAGCCGTCCAGGCCGGCGCCCGTGGGCTGATCAGGCCGACCTGCGGCCGCGGCTCCGCGCGGCCGCCTTCGGCTTGCGCGCCGCCGGCTCCCGGCCCTCGCCGGCCGCGCCCGCCCTCTCCCCGCGGCTCTTCTTGGCGGCCTCGACGCTCGCGCGCAGCGCGCTCAGCAGGTCGGCGGCCGGCTCCTCCGCACCCTCCTCGGACGGCCGCGTGACCTCCCTGCCCTCGATCTTGGCGTCGATGACCGCCTGCAACGCCTCCCGGTAGGCGTCCTTGTACTCCACCGGGTCGAACTCGCCCTCCATCGACTCGATCAGTGACGTCGCCATCGACAGTTCCTGCTTGCGGAGCTCGATGTCCTCGTCCAGGAACGGGAAGTCGGGGGTGCGGACCTCGTCCGGCCACAGCATCGTCTCCAGCACGAAGACGCCCTCGCGGACGCGCAGCGTGGCGAGCGACTCGCGCTGCCGCAGCGCGACCTTCACGATGGCGACCTGCCCAGAGTTCTCCAGCGCGTCGCGGAGCAGCACGTAAGGCTTGGCGCCCTGCCCGTCCGGCTCCAGGTAGTAGGACTTCGCGAAGTAGATCGGGTCGACCTCCTCCTGCTCCACGAACTGCAGGACCTCGATCCGGCGGCTGGACGACAGCGGCAGGTCGGTGAAGTCCTCGTCGGTGAGCACGACCATCTCGCCGGACGGCAGTTCGTAGCCCTTGGCGACGTCGGAGTACGGCACCTCCTCGCCGTCGAGCGTGCAGACCCGCCTGTACCTGATGCGCCCGCCGTCCTCCCGGTGCACCTGGTGGAAGGCGACGTCCCTCTGCTCGGTCGCCGAATAGAGCTTCACCGGGACCGTCACCAGCCCGAACGAGATCGCGCCCTTCCAGATACTCCGCATGGTCCGTCCTTACCCCGCACATTCTCGCTCTTAGCGTCACAGCCCCTGCGATTTGTGCCAGGACGAGCTCTTGATCCTTTTCTGCGGGGCGGGACCGGGTAAGACGGCGATATGACCATGCCGTGGCCCGTTGAGCCGATGATGGCCATCACCGGGGACCTCCCCTCCGACGGCGAGCACTGGGGACTGGAGCTGAAGTGGGACGGTGTCCGCGTGCTCGCGCACGTCTCCGCGGACGGCGTCCGGGCCGGCGGCCGGCGCGGCGGCGACGTGACGGGCCGCTACCCGGAACTGTCCGCGCTGGCCGATCTGCTGCCGGACCATGACGTCGTCCTGGACGGCGAGATCGTCGCCTTCGACGAGGGACGGCCGAGCTTCGGGCGCCTCCAGCGCCGGATGCACGTCCAGCACCCCGATTCCCGGCTGATCCGCCTCGTCCCCGTCCGGTACGTGGTCTTCGACGTCCTGTACCTGGACGGGCACGTCCTGTACGACATGCCGTACGCCGACCGCCGGTCGCTGCTGGCCGAGCTGGACCTGGCCGGCACCGGCCCCGTGGAGGTGCCCCCGTACCTGCACGGCGGCGACCGGTCACAGGTGGAGGAACTGCTCGCCTTCACCCGCGAGCAGCACCTTGAGGGCGTCCTCGCCAAGCGGCTCGACTCGCCCTACCGTCCCGGGCGCCGCGTCGACTTCTGGCGCAAGGTGAAGAACTTCCTGACACGCGAGGTCGTCATCTGCGGCTGGAAGCCCGGCCAGGGACGACGCGAGGGCGGGGTCGGGTCCCTCCTCCTCGGCGAGTACGACGTGAAGGGCCTGCTGGGATTCGTCGGCCATGTCGGGACGGGCTTCACCGACCGCGCCCTGGACAAGCTGTACGAGATGCTGTGGCCGCTGCGCCGTCCGACAAGCCCTTACGACGAGCCCGTCCCCCGCGAGTTCGCCAAGGACGCCCAATGGGTTGAGCCAAGGCTCGTCGGGGAGGTCGCCTACAGCTCCCGCACCGGGGACGGCCGTCTGCGTTTCCCGTCTTGGCGGGGGCTCCGTGACGACAAGGACCCCCTGGAGGTCACGAGTGAGCAGTAAGAGGACCACCGTCGAGGTGGACGGACGGCAGTTGTCGCTGTCCAACCTCGGCAAGAACCTCTATCCGGATTTCACCAAGGGCGAGGTCATCGACTACTACGCGCGCATAGCCCCGGTGATGCTGCCGCACCTGAAGGACCGTGCCGCCACCCGCGTCCGCTGGCCGGACGGCGTGGACGGCGACTGGTTCTTCGAGAAGAACGCCCCCTCCCACACGCCCGGCTGGGTCCGCACCGTGACCGTGCCGAGCCCCGGCAGCACACGCGGGCGCGAGACGCTCGACTACGTCGTCATCGACGACCTGCCCACGCTCGTGTGGTGTGTGAACCTCGCGGCGCTGGAGCTGCACGTCCCCCAGTGGAAGGTCGGGCCACGCGGCAAGGTGCACGCCCCCGACCTGATGGTCTTCGACCTGGACCCGGGTGCGCCCGCCACCATCGTGGAGGCGTGCAAGGTCGCGTGCTTGCTCCGCGGCCTGCTCGCGGAGGACGGCCTGGAGTCCTACGCCAAGACGAGCGGCAAGAAGGGCCTGCACCTGTACGTCCCCGTGAAAGAGCCCAAGGAGGCCGAGCGGACGTCGGAGTACGCCAAGGCCGCGGCGCAGCGTCTCGCCGAGGAGCATCCCCGGCTCATCGTCGCGAAGATGGAGAGGCGGCTGCGCAGGGGCAGGGTCCTCATCGACTGGAGCCAGAACGATCCCGCGAAGACGACCGTCGCCCCCTACTCACTGCGCGCGGCGGACCGCCCGTCCGTCTCGACACCCGTCACCTGGGACGAGCTGGAGTCCTGCAAGAGCGCGGGCGCCCTCATGTTCTCACCGGACGAGGTCCTCACTCGAGTGGACAAGCACGGCGACCTTCTCAAGCCGCTTCTGAAGGACCATCAGCCGCTGCCCTGACTTCCCCTGAACCAGTTGTCGCAGAGCCCCGCATAGACTTCCTCGCCGCCGGGTACGACCTCGCCGCGACAGCGCGGGCGGCGGTGGATGCCTGCGAGCGCGGCAGGATGGAACTGCACGCCGGCGTCGTCCCCGTGTTCCCGGCCCGTGGCGAGGCCGCCGAGACATCGCCGCGGAGCCCGGTGGAACGGCTGCGCGGCGGCACTGCTGAGGAGGATCCGAGATGAGCGAGACCGGCGACCTGGAACAGCCCGCCCCCGACGACGCCAATGAGGCCGACGCCGCCGAGCAGCGCGCCGCGCTCGACGAGACCGACGAAGGCACCGCCGGCGGCCCGCTGCCGGACGAGGTCAACGAGGCCGACGCCGCCGAGCAGTGGCGCGAGGTGCCGGTGGACGAGGACGACTACCGGTGACCAGGGCCGGTTCCGCCCGCAGGTGACGAGGCTTCCGGAAAGCTCGTGTGCGGGTGTCATCGGTCCCAGCGGGAATACTGTCACCGGTCCCAGCGGGAATACACTGACCCGCGCGAAGGAACAACGGCGGCCGTTGTGTGACCGGCGTGGTTACTCGCGCGTACGATGATGAAATTGTTCCCCCGCGGCGGACACTGTCCTCCGTCGCGACGATCGGTGATCGGAGAGTACGGTGACCGCGACCCCGGACGCCCGCCCCCGTGGCACGAGGCTGCCACGGCTGGCGCGCCGCAGGCAGTTGCTCGGCGCGGCCCAGGAGGTGTTCGTCGCGCAGGGGTACCACGCTGCGGCGATGGACGAGATCGCCGAACGCGCAGGCGTCAGCAAGCCCGTGCTCTACCAGCACTTCCCGGGAAAGCTGGAGCTGTACCTGGCGCTGCTGGACGAGCACGCCGAGGCCCTGGTGAAGATCGTCCGTGAGGCGCTGGAGTCCACCACGGACAACAAGCTGCGCGTTCAGGCGAGCATGCAGGCCTTCTACGACTTCGTGGCCGGCGACGGCGAGGCGTACCGGCTCGTCTTCGAGTCCGACCTGCGCAACGTGGCGCCCGTCCGGGCCCGCGTCGACCGCGCCAACCAGCAGTGCGCCGAGATGATCGCCCAGGTCATCGCCGAGGACACCAACGCCCCCGCCGAGGAGGCGCACCTGCTCGGCATGGGCCTGGTCGGCATGGCCGAGGTCAGCGCCCGGTTCTGGCTGTCCCAGCACCGCGCGATCCCCAAGGACACCGCCGAGAAGATCATCGCCCGGCTCGCCTGGCGCGGCATCTCCGGTTTCCCCCGCACGTCCGACCAAGGCTGACGCGGTACCCGCAGCGGCGGCGTTCACCCTCGGCACAACGGGGGGACGGCGGATCGGGTGATCTCCGTGCGACCATCGGAGGCGTGACCCGCCGGTGGTCGGCGGGACGTGACGGACGACGGGAGCAGCGCGTTGCAGGTTCACATCGGGGTGCAGAACGTTCCCAAGGAACTCGTGGTGGACACCGCGCAGTCGGCCGACGAGGTGCAGAACGCGCTGGCGGCCGCGCTCGCCGAGCCGAACGGGGTGCTGGTCCTCAAGGACCGGCGGTCCGGGCGGATCATGATCCCGGCCGGCCGCGTCGGTTACCTGGAGATCGCCGAGGACGAGCAGCGCAGCGTGGGCTTCGCCAGCCAGTAGGCGTGCCGGTCCGGTCCGGCTCGAACCGGCCTTGACCTGCGCTTTGTTTCAAACTGGTACGGGGGGCATACCGGTCACCGTTCACGGGCTCACCGGCCCACGGAAAGGAATGGTTGATCGACATGCTCACGACGATCCTCTGGTTCATCGTCGTCGGTGCCGTCATCGGGGCCCTCGCCCGGCTGCTCGTTCCGGGCCGCAACCCGATCGGCGTGCTGCTGACGATCCTCGTCGGGATCGCCGGCGCCGTCCTCGGCGGTGTCGTTGCCGACGCGCTGGGCGCGGGCTCCGTCATCGCCTTCGTGTTCGCGATCGTGATCGCCGCGCTCGGCGTGGCCGCGCTCACGGGGCTGAACACCCGCGGCCACGGCGGCCGCAAGAGCGGCTGGCGCACGCGGCGCGGCACGTTCTGACACCGCGCACCTCCACCCCCGATCCGAAGGCCCCCTCCTGCCAGGTGGGGGCCTTCCCCGTTCCCGGGAAGGCCCGTACCAGGCCCCTCAGGGCGACGGCACGGGCGCGCCGGCCGCGCGGAAGACCTCCGGCCGGACGAACCGTCCGAGCCGCCGGTAGGGGATGTGGAACGCCCGCCAGGCCCGGCCGCATGCCATCGAGTAGCCCATGCGGGACACCGGGGGATAGAAGTCGATCCCCGCGCGCGTCGGCAGCATGTAGAGGACGCCCTCGGCGACAAGCCCGGGCGTCAGGTCCGTCGCGCCCGGCGGGACGTTGGTGTAGCCGCGCCCCGAGGAGTCCCAGAACGGGCCCTCGCACAGCGCTCCGTGGCCCGGCCCGTACTCGGCCAGCAGCCGGGTGAGGGCGCTCATGCCCGGCCGTGTGAGCGCGTCCGCGCGGAGGAGGTCACGGCCCGCCAGTGCCCGGCCGGTGGTCAGGTCGACGGTGACCATCTGCACCGCGGGCGTGTTGCGCGTCATGACCGTCCCGCCGAACGTGTAGCGGACGGAGAAGAGCCTGGGTCCGCCGAGCCCCACGTCGTAGTCGACCTTGCCCGTGAAGGGGTTCGCCGGGTCGTCCCGTTGGCTGAAGGCGGACATGTCCGAACCGGCGGTCTCCGCCCAGCGTTCGGCGGGCGCCCGGACGAGCGCGTTGACCCTGCCCGCCAGCCCGCCGGAGAGTCCGGTCAACTGCGGCACCCGGGCCGTCACCCGGGTGGCGGGGCCGCTCGTCGTGCGGGTGAACGACACCGGCCGCACCCGCAGGACCGGGGGCGTGTTCGCACCCTCCGCACCGTCGCCGGAGTTCGCCGCGTACACCCCCGCGCCTCCGGCGGCGACCGCGGTGGCCGCGATCACCGCCGCCGCCGCCTTCGCCGCGACCGCCGTGGACAGCCCTCCCCCGGCCGCCACTCCCCCGGCCGCGG
>NZ_BCQQ01000208.1 GCF_001552155.1 Actinomadura formosensis NBRC 14204
CCGGTCGCGCGGCGCGCGGCGGGCGCCGTCTCCGGCATCGGCATCGCCTACCCGGCGCCGCGCGGGGCGCACCGGCTGACCGGGCGGCGCGCCCCGGACGTCCCGCTGGCGGGCAGCCCCGGCCGGCTGCACGAACTTCTCGGCGACGGGCGGTTCGTGCTGGTCGTCGCGGCGAACGACCCGGCCGTCACCTATCTGGCGACCAAGCGGTGGGCGGGCCGCGTGCACTGTGCGCTCGCCGGCGGCGCGACTCCGACGACGGCGCTGGTGCGCCCGGACGGCTACATCGCGTGGGCCACCGACGAGACCGCGCCGGACCTGCGGGCCGCCGAGATCCGCGACGCCCTGAGCCACTGGTGCGGGCAGCCCGCCGACCGGACCGTCCACGAACCGCACCGCCTCGGGAGCGTCCCGGGCGAGGACAAGGAGCGGAGGAGCTGACAGGGCAGGCCGGCGCCCGCGATCGGCCGCACCGGCCCGAGACCGCCGCCCTCGTCGGCCGGATCCCGCTGCTCCGCGACCGCGCCGTCCGCGGGCAGCCCGCGCGGCGGCGGCTAGTAGCGGCGTTCCTCGCGGCCGTAGCCGAGCTGCTCGGCGACGTCGGCGACGTTCTCGTACTCGCGTTTGGGCAGCGTCCGCAGCAACTCGACCGCGTCGTCGGGTGCGCCGCCCTCGGCGGCGTGCCGGACCAGCTCGTTCGGGCGGGCCGGGTACCGGACCCCGGTGAGCATCCGGGCGAGGGCACTGCGGCCCGCGACGTCCCGCGCGCTCATCCCGGGCGGGGAGCCCTCGCGCGCGTGGGCGCCCAGAGCGGCCGGGTCCGCGGGGTGGTCGTTGGAGAACGGCTCGGTCTCCCTGAACTCCTCGGCGTGCGTGGGATGCCCGCCGCGGACCATGCCCCGCGTCTCGTGGCCGATCTCGTCGTCGAGCTTCGGGCCGTGCTTGTCGCTCTGGTCCGGCATCGTTCGTCCTCCCTGCGCGCCTACGGTCAGAGCGTTCCCGGGCCGCCGCACCCAAACATGCGCCGATCCGGTGAACCCGGCAGAGCGCCCATCTCGGTAGGGGCCCTATGATCCGGGCGGAGTGAGGACGCGCGGCAGGGGGAGGCACGCGGTGGCCGGACACATGACGCCCGAGGAGTTCCGCCGGTACGGCCGGCAGGTCGTCGACTGGATCGCCGACTACCAGGAGAAGATCGAGTCCTATCCGGTGCTGTCCCAGGCCGGGCCGGGCGAGGTGCTGAACGCCCTGCCCGCGAGCCCGCCGGAGAAGGGCGAGGGGTTCGACGCCGTCCTCGCCGACCTCGACCGCGTGATCATGCCCGGGATCACGCACTGGCAGCATCCCGGCTTCTTCGCCTACTTCCCGGCCAACGCCAGCGGCCCCGCGATCCTCGGTGACCTGCTGTCGGCCGGGCTCGGCGTCCAGGGAATGCTCTGGGCGACCAGCCCCGCCTGCACCGAACTGGAGACCCGGACGATCGACTGGCTGGCCGAGCTGCTGGATCTGCCCGGCCGGTTCCGCAGCGACGGCACCGGAGGCGGCGTCATCCAGGACTCGGCGTCCAGCGCCGCCCTTGTCGCGATCCTGGCGGCGCTCCACCGCGCGGACGGCGGGGCCGCCGGACGCGACGGCATCACCCGGCGCCACACCCTCTACATCAGCTCCCAGACCCACTCGTCCCTGGAGAAGGCCGCGAAGATCGCCGGGATCGGGGCCGCGAACGTCCGCGTCGTGGACGTCGACCCCGCGACCCTCGCGATGGACCCCGCCCACCTGGACGCGCTGCTCACCGAGGACACCGCCGCGGGCGCGCTGCCGGTGATGGTCTGCGCGACGATCGGCACCACGTCCACCACGGCCGTCGACCCGGTGCCCGCGATCGGCGAGGTCTGCCGCAGGCACGGCGTCTGGCTGCACGTGGACGCGGCCTACGCGGGTGTCGCCGCCGTCTGCCCGGAGTTCCGCTGGGTCAACGACGGGCTCGCCGGGTACGCCGACTCCTACTCCACCAACCCGCACAAGTGGCTGCTCACCAACTTCGACTGCAACGCGATGTGGGTGGCCGACCGGGGACCGCTCATCGGCGCGCTGTCGATCCTGCCGGAGTACCTGCGCAACCAGGCGACCACGTCCGGCGAGGTCATCGACTACCGCGACTGGCAGATCCCGCTCGGCCGCAGGTTCCGCGCGCTGAAGCTGTGGTCGGTGATCCGCTGGTACGGGGCGGAGGGGCTGCGCGAGCACGTCCGCACCGGCGTGCGGCTCGCGCGGGACCTCGCGTCCTGGATCGACGCCGACCCCGGATTCGAGCTGCTGACGCCGCACCCGTTCGGCCTCGTCTGCTTCCGCCCGCGCTGGGACGGCATGCCGGACGAGGAGGCCGACGCGGCGACGCTGCGGCTGATGGAGCGGCTCAACGCGTCCGGCGCCCTCTACCTCACCCACACCAAGGTGGGCGGGCGCGTCCTGCTGCGCATGGCGATCGGCTCGCCCGCCACGCGCGACAAGCACGTGCGGGAGGCGTGGCGCCGCATCCGCGAGGAGGCCGCCGGCTGACCCCCCGAGCGCCGGGCCGGGACGTGGCGGGCCGGGTCAGGAGGACAGGCGCACCATCCGCAGGACACGCCGTACCAGGTTCGCGCCGCTCTCGTCCGGCGCCTCCTGCTCCGCAGCCTCCGCCGCCTCCTCCGCATCGGCGGGGGCGGCGGGCTGCGGCTCCGGCGCGTCACCGGCCAGCTCGTAGGTGACCGGCAGCGACCGCAGGCCGCGGATCAGCGGGGACGAACGCCACGGAAGCTGGTCGGCGGGCAGCGCCAGCCGCAGCGACGACAGCCGCTCGAACAGCCGCTCCACCGCGATCGTCGTGATCGCGGTGGCGAGGTCGCGGCCGAGGCAGGCGTGCGGCCCCGCGCTCCAGGCCAGGTGCGCGCGGGAGCTGTAGATGGGGTCCGGGGCGGTGGACGCGGTGAACGCCGGGTCCAGGTGCGCGGCGGCGGGCGACACCATGACCGGGTCGCCGGCCGCGATCTGGAACCGGCCGAGCCGCACGTCCGCCTTCGCCCACCGGAACGCCAGATTCGCCATCGGCGGGTTCGCGGCCGCCGCCCGGTTGATCACCTCCGGGATCATCCCGGCGGACAGGCTGGCGCGGGCACCGGTCTCGCCGATCAGCACCTCGGTGATGGTGTTGCAGATCAGCGTCCCCGTCACGTCGCCGACCAGCCCGGTCATCATCGACATCTCGCGGGCCAGTTCCTCGGCGGTCAGGTCGGGGGCCGCGGCGAGCAGGTAGGACGGCAGGTCCGCGCCGGGGGCGGCCATCCGCGCCGCGCACACGTCCGCGACCCGGGCGAGCAGCCGGTCCGACGCCTCCCGCGCCTCCGGGCCGGCGTCCATCACCCGCCACAGGTCGATGATCAGTTCGTCGTCGCCGTCCGCCCCGGTGCCGAGCAGCCGCCCGATGACCATCAGCGGCAGCGGGCGCGCGTACTGGGCGGACAGGTCGGCCCAGCCGGCGGGGCCGCTCTCGGCCAGCACGGTGATCAGCTCGTCGGCGTACCGGCGGACGGCCTGCTCCAGCGCCTTCGCCTCCGGCCGGGTACGGTCCTGGAACGGCCGGAGCCCCTCGCTCCAGGCGCTGCGGAGCCGGGTCGAGTCGGCGCCGTCGCGGAACGCCGAGTTGCCGGACTCGACCACCGGCAGCATCGGCCAGTCCGCCGGGACGGAGCCCTCCCGGTACCGGCGCCAGTTCTCCACCCGCCTGCTCCAGATGCCGCGGGTGTCGCGCATGACGTCCAGGGTCTGCGCGTAGCCGATGACGAGCCACGCCGGGACGCCGAGGACGTCCACCGGTGCGACCGGCCCGTACTCCGCGCGCAGCCGCTCGTAGAAGGCCGCGGGACGCGACTCGTAGTCGCGGTTCAGCAGCGGCTGGACGGCGAGCGCGTCCAGTGGCGGGTGGGCGGGGGCGGGGTCTGCCTGCGGTGTCTGGGGCTCCACGGGCACAAACCATAGGAGAGATCGTTTGCCCCTGACATGGTTTGGGGCGGAATCTCCGGAGATGATCTTCCGGTGGGGGCCGGATGGCCGATTCCCCAGGTGGTGTGTGAAGCTGGGGGTGCCACCGACAGAGCTGGAGGTCCGCATGGCCGACTCGTCAGGAGAACCCACGGACGGCGAGGACGACGTGAAGCGCAGGTTCCGGGAGGCCCTGGAGCGCAAGCGCGGAGCGGCGGGCAAGAACGCCGGCGCGGCCGGCAGGAGCGGCTCGAAGGTGCGCGGCGCGCATGAGCGCGCCGATCACCAGCGGCAGTTCCGCCGCAAGAGCGGCTGACCGGGCCGCGCCGACGATGACCCCTGCGCCGCGGGCGCGGGGGTCAGCCGCCGCTCAGCCCCCGTACAGCTTCTTGGAGTAGGTGCCCTCGGAGTAGTACTCCTCCAGCTGCTCCAGGTTCTCCTCGGTGTACTGGACGTCCTTCACGATCCGGGCGTGCGACGGCAGCGAGTCCGGGTTCCAGGTCTCCGGCTTCCACACCTTCGAGCGCATCAGCGCCTTCGCGCAGTGGAAGAAGATCTGCTCGATGTCCACGACCAGGGCGAGCGCCGGGCGGTGCCCCTTGACGACCATCTCGTCGAAGAACGGCGCGTCCCGGACGAGCGTGGCCCGGCCGTTGATCCGCAGCGTCTCGCCGCGTCCGGGGACGAGGAAGATCAGCCCGACGTGCGGGTTGCTCAGCACGTTCATGAACCCGTCCACGCGCCGGTTGCCGGGACGGTCCGGGACGGCGATCGTCGTGTCGTCGATGACGTGCACGAATCCGGGCGGGTCGCCCTTGGGGGAGACGTCGCAGTTGCCGTCCGCGTCGCTGGTGGAGATCAGGCAGAACGGGGACCGGGCGAGCCACTCGCGGTCCCAGGCGTGCAGCGTGACGCGCTCCTTGTCGATCGCCCGCCGCATCGGCGCGCCGAGAAGCTCGCGCAGCTCCGCCGCGGAGGTGATCGCAGTGAACTCGGGGGCGCGCGTCATCGGCGCTCCTTCCACCGGGGAAAACAGAAGATCAGCGTAACCCGGGGGCTTCCCGGGCCTCGGCGGCAGGGGGCGGCGCCGGATCGGTGCCGCGCCGGGAGCGCGGGTCAGCGCCTCGGCGCGTAGCGGCGGACGCCCGCCTCCTCGTGCGCGTCCAGGACGCCCTGGTCGGTCAGGACGTCCAGGTGCGCCTCGATCTCCAGGACGGCCAGCATCCGGCTGAACGCGTCGAGATCGCCGAGCGCGCGCCCGCGGCGCGTCCACGGCATGGCCTCCGCGACCTCGAACGCCGTGCCGCGGCCCGCCCGGACCTGCGCGGCGGCGGCGTCCAGGCGCTGGGCGTGGTGCTCCAGCAGCTCGTCGATCCGGGTGTGGACGCTGGGGCTCACCGGGCCGTGCGCGGGCAGCAGCAGCGTGTCCGGCATGTCGCGGACCAGCCGCAGCGAGTCCAGATAGCTGCGCAGCGGCCTTGGCTCCGGCTCGGTCTCCAGCCCGATCGACGGGGTGATGTGCGGCAGGATGTGGTCGCCCGCGAACAGCAGGCCGGCGCCGGCGTCCCGCAGGACGATGTGGCCGCGCGTGTGGCCCGGTGTGGCGAACACCTCCAGGTCCCGCCCGGTGAGGCCGACGCGTTCCCCGTCGTCCAGCCAGGCGTCCGGCAGCGTGTGCGGGATGTCCCGTTCGGAACGGTCCACATCCAGGGCCGCGATCTCGTCGGCCACGCCGCCCGCGCCGCACCTGCGCAGCATCTCGATCTGGCGGGGATGCAGCCCCCGGCGGACGTCGAACGCCTCGATCGACGGCCGCTCGCCGCGCCCGATCCGGACCCGCGTCCCGAACGACTCGCGCAGCGCGAGCGCCTGCGAGTAGTGGTCCCAGTGCGCGTGCGTGACGAGGAACTGCGCCACGTCGCCGAGCCCGTGGCCGAGCGCGCGGAGGGCCCTCTCCATCGTCGCGCGCGTGTCGGGCATCGCCCAGCCGGAGTCCACGACGACGAGGCCCTCGGCGTCCTCGATGACGTACACGTTGACGGAGTGCAGCGACGGGATGGGCAGCGCCAGCGGGACGCGGTGCACCCCCGGCACCACCGGATGAGCACCCGGCTCGGTCCAGTCAGTCGGCTGCTCCACGACCGGTGCCGTCACCGCGCGCTCCCTTGATTGTCGAATCACGTTCGGATTGAACCTACTTCATCCCGAACATCCGTTCGCCGCCGGGCCCGCGGGCAGACCCGGGTCGGTCTCGGGTCAGTCCCGGCGCGTGTCGCCGCCGGCGCGGCGGGCCTCGGCGGCGGCCGCGCGGGCCTCGCGCGCCGCCTCCTGCGCGCGGTTCC
>NZ_BCQQ01000209.1 GCF_001552155.1 Actinomadura formosensis NBRC 14204
GAGATGCCTAGTCTTTTGGCGTACCCACGGGAGTTGAAAACTAGGGAGACGCGATGCCCCCCGTCCGTGAACCTCTGGATCCCCGGGTCTCGATGTGGCAGTTCCTGGCCTTCTTCATGCGTTTCATGAGGGAGAAGGCTGGTCTATCGCTCGCCCAGTGCGGCGAGATCATCGGGGTCGCACGCTCGACTGTTTCCAACATGGAGGCGGGCAGGCGGCGCCCCCAGGATGACCATATGCGGCTGCTCGACAAGCACTATGGGACGGGTCTGCTTTTTCAGCTAATCCTCTGGTTTGCCCGAATGGCGCACGACCCGGACTGGGCGCGTCAGTGCATGGAGTACGAGAAGACGTCCACTGCGATCAAGACCTACCACGGGAAGGCGATACCGCGCCCCTTCCAGACCGAGGGGTACATTCGCGCGATGCTCGAAACGGAGGCGACCAAGGACATCGAGGCCGAGATTGCCACGCGGGTGGAGCGGCAACGCTTGATCTTGGAGCGTTCGGACGCGCCCATGCTGTGGATGCTTGTTGATGAGAGCGTGCTGGCATGTCCTGTCGGGGGACGCGAGGTTATGAAGCACCAACTCAACCACCTGCTCAACATGGCGAGCCGACCGAACGTCATCATGCGGATCGTGCCGACTGCGGCGGGCGCTCACCACGGGTTCGACGGGCCGTTCCAGGTCATCTGTCTTCCAGAGCGGGACGTTGCCTACGCCGGTGCCCAGAACGGGGGACGGTTGATTGAGGGACCCATCGAGGCGAGGGACTTTTCGGCTAAGTTCGAACGTATCGGGGCGAAGGCCCTCCCCGAAGACGCCTCGCGTGCCCTCATCGAGCAGTATTTGGAGCAGTACTCATGATCGTCCATTGGCGGAAGAGCAGTTACAGCGGCGGCATTAGTGACCAGCAGTGCGTTGAGCTGGGACGACTTGCGCCAGGGGTCGGGATCGGGGTGCGGGACAGCAAGGACCCAGATGGGGGACACCTCACCCTGTCCGTTGTGGAGTTCGCCAGCCTGATCAAGCAGGTCAAGCAGTACCCGGCCCCCTGACCGTCCTCCCGTCCAGCCGAACCCTCGCCCTCGGTACGGACCCCTCCCATCCTTGAGCCGGTTCACATCCCGGGGCGCGTTGCGTTCTGCGTCCACCCGCCCCTGCGCCTGAGCCTCCGGAGTCCGGGGGTGAACCACACCGTTGCCTGCTCATTTCCAGGGGGCTGCGGGCGGATCATTCGTCCTGGGGTGGCGGTCGCCCATCGCGGTCCGCTGCCCAGGACGCCGCTTCTCGATCGTCCGCAAGCACCGATCGACGCCCATCTGGCCCCGAGGCTCCCGCCTCCGGACGTCCACTTCCCAACACGTCCCATCCCCGTCCCGGACTCCGGCGCCCGTCCAGGCCCCGGCATCAGCGCCGTGCGTCCCGTCCCGTTCCGGGTGTCGACGGGTGAAAACTTCGGCCGCCGTTTACAGAATGGCCTCGTTGTCATTCCTGAAGCTCGTGCTTGAGGACACCTGCCTCGGCTCGGTCGAGAACCTTCTTCAGGCGCCAGTTATCAGGGGCTTGCCTCTATAGGAAGAATCCGCCCTGCCGACTCAGTTCGTTGGGAGGCTCGTTACGGTCGTAATCAATGTCGCGTTCCTCATCTACGAGGGACTGCGCCCACCTGAATGCGGTGTTGCGACCGTCCTCATAGACCTCCTTCCCCTGAGTTACGGCTGAGAGACCCCTCAGGTCCTTACTCAGGCTGTGCTCGCAGGCGACGGTTCACGGGACGGCCACGCTTGTGGCTGATGGTGCCGGCTGGACGGTAGTTGGCCGGTTCTTCCGGGGACACCGCGCACTCTGATTCACCGCCCCTGCCCCTCGCGCCCGCCAGGGCCGAACACGTGGAAAGCCGGACAGGCCAGCCGATCACCCCTGCCCGCGAGCACCCGACAACCTCACCAAAATGGCCGAAAGATCAACCCCCGATTCACCATCGGTGGATCGGGGTTGATCCAGATCACCTTGACGCATTAGAACAGCGACGCTTGTTCGACTACGGCATCCACTGGAGAGGGTGCGCTGAACACGTTGCCGGACGGCACCTTGTCGTTGATTCCCCACTTGGGCGGGAAAAACAACGCCATTGGTTCGGCTGACTGGGTGAATCTGGCTTTGATGCGCTTGCGGGCGCTGGTCAGCTCTGGTGCCGCTTCCCGGCAATACTTGTCGGTCTCACAAAACAGCCCTTGACAGTCAATGGCGTGCAGTGGTCGCCCCCATAGACCATTGAACGGCAGCCCGAGCCGCTCCATCTCCTTCTCTTGGTTGTCGACCATCCAGAGGATGATGTCGGCAGGCCTGTAGTCGCCCAGATCCTCGAAGCACTTCTTGATCCCGCGCAGTGCCCCGGGGCCTGCTTGAGTGAACTCGTTCTCCGAGAAGGCGAGGAGATCGGAGTAGTTCAGGTCAATGGTTGTCTGGTACGACATGAAGTCACCCATGAGCGGGTAGCCATGAAGCAGATCGTAGACCTGACGCAGCGACGTCGCTTCGAGCAGACGCTCCCCGAGAGCGTCGCTAAGGAACATGTGGCGGAACAGTTCGACATGATTCAGGTGCTTGAGACCCTGACCGTAAGCGTCAGTGGCGCACAGGATGAACGCTCCGGTATATAGGCCACCGTTTTCTTGTTTGGCCCGTTCTAACGCCTCGGTGAACGAGCCGTCACCGAGGTCATCGAGGGTTGGGTAGCGGCCGAGGAAAGTGCGGACACTCCGCCACGTCTCTATCTTGCTAAAAGTGCGGAAGGCCAGGATCTGAAACAGCCGGTCTTCTGGTGTGCAGTCCTCATCGTGGTAGCACACGTCACGGATCATATACTGGCTCACGCGGTCGGCGGCTCGAAAGACGTTGCAGAACTTGAAGGTCTGCAGAATCGGGTCATCTGTCCATGGTGCAGGAGCGCCGGCAACACGACGCTCAAATGCTGCTTGCCGCTTAGAAGCGAAGTTCCAGTAATATTCGTATATGCCGGATCGGGGCTTAGGTGGTCGCATCATCACTCTCTGTCTTACAATCTCATGATCATTACAAGCGGCACGGGTCTTACCGCTGACGATAGAACACGCCAGTACCGTGCAGGTGGAAGTAACGCGAGTCATCCAGCAGCGGCAGTCCCGCAATGCGTTCGCCGATGGTGTACCGAAAGCGGTCAACTCCGGTGAAGTGGTCGAACACGATGGCTCCGCCGACCACAGTGCGCTCCTGGACGACTTCCAGCGCTGCCCGTGCCGAGCTGTAGTTGTCGGTGTCCACGAAGCTCACCACTACGTCCTCGTGTTCCAGGCGCGCGGCTGTCTCCACAATGTCACCAGGAACCAGTTCGACGTTACGGCCGTTGAGATAGCGGCGTACAGCCGGCAGATCGGTGAACACGCAATCAGGGTGGTCATACATGTCGAGAGGGCTTCGACGTGGTGGGAATCCGGCGAAGCTGTCGAAACCGATAACGGGCCAGCTCATGCCGAGGCGTTCGGCCACGCGGGACAGGAACATGGTTGTTCCGCCCTTGAACATGCCGAACTCGGCCACGACACCTTGAAGGTCGAGTCGAGCGGCGTTCATGAGGCACTGGTACAGGTGCGGCAAGCTGTTCGGATACCCATTGGCCAGGCTCGGTACCAGAAGTTGCGCTCGTTCTTCGTCGTACACCTGGTCACGGAAATCCAGGTGCCCATACCCGGCGACGATGACCTTTGGTGTGCCTTGGATGTACGGCAGCGCCGCAAGCAGCAGATCTTGCTTGGCTTCGTCGGACGCCACCACCAACGCGTCCGGGTTGGCGCGGCTCAGCCCCTCCATGGGGAGCACGGGCACATGCGGCGTGATCGGCGGCTCTTCGGGCGACGGGGTGAAGATGCCGCCGACAGCGGCGATGAAGCCGGAGACGGCCAAACCATCGAGTAGGCGTAGTGCAACGTCGGTCAAGCCGAGGATGCCAACGGACCGTGCGCCGCTGAAGAGCTCGCGTTCAAGATCCTCGCGCAGTTTGGCGAAGTCTTCGGCGCGCATCACTCACCCTCCCATGTGGCAAGGAAGTCAACGTATAGGGCAGGTGCCTCACGCCGCAGGACTCCAACAACCTCGGTAGTGGCGTACGTGAGATTGATCGCCCGCGTCAACCGCTCAGGAACGGGTGCCGGCGGCAGTGCTTCCATGAAGCACTGCTCCACCTCGCTGAAGGACGTGATCACGTGACCGGCGGCTTCAGCCAAGGAAGGCGTAACGTCCGGATCGTCCAGCACGGTAAGGTCGAGCGTTTCCAGCAGCCCCTCGAACCCACCGCGGCCGTCGCTGTAGGGCGGTTGAACCCGGCCACCCAGCAGGCCGCGACCAACGGCTTCGTCCTGGTCGGCCAAGTACGTTTGATACTTCAGGCTGTACACGAGGAGATCGACCACGGTGTCCAGCAGGTTTTCGTCACGTGTGGCTGGGGCACCGGCTGCCGCCTGTTCCAGTCGATCCACCTTGCGCGCGATGTTCGCGAGAACAGAGATCAGCTCGCCTCGCCGCTTCCAGGCGGGACCGTAAGCGGCGTTCTTCTCACGATGCAGGCTGCGGACCGCCACCTTGAACCGGACGTCCTCGCTCACGCCAGCACCTTCTGATACGTCAGCGTGCGGGTGTCGAGGTCAGCCACCAGATAACCACCCTCATTTGCGGCGAGCTGGTGAAGCGCGCCGAAGCCTTGCTGGATGGCTCGTCGCCACAGCCAGACGGGCAGCGTCTCGACTTCGAGATCAGCTGCCGCGGCCTTGGCCACGTCGATCACCTCGCCGTCGATGCCGGTTTCGCTCTGGAAGGCGGACCGGCGGACCGCCAGGCGCGAGAGCATTGCCGCCAGGCCTTCCTCGGCAAAGATGGCGCGTGCCCCGTCTTCACACTCATCGGTCGTCGAGTTGGACTTGCGTTTCACGCGCAGCAGCGACCGCATGTTGGGAGACCAGTTCAAGACGGCCATGAAGCCGAGATGGATCGCGTCGTGGTAGCGGTAGGCGTCGGTACGTCGGGTGTTGTCCGTCAAGGGATCGCCGATGGTGTCGCCAACCTGATAGCCGATCACCTTGTCGCCGTCGGACCGTACCGGGCCATCGGGAAAAGCGTTGGGCTCAGCGGACACCAAGGTGAGCAGGACCGTCTGACGACCGGATGAGGTGGGGTGTTCGGCGAAGGCGAGAACCAAACGCCTGGGGAAGCGCTCTTGTTCAGGGAACTCAGCGTCAAATACCGGAAGGCCGGTCAGCGGCTCGCCAAGCGATGGTGATGGATAGCGGTCGCGTGTGCGCTGAAGGTTGGCCGCTGCAATGTCCTCCAAGTCAAGGTTGAACGCGGTGGCGACGGCCGCTGTGTACCACAGCAGATCGCCCAGCTCCTCGCGCAAGAACTCCCGGTTCGCGGCCAAATCAAAGCCGTCGCGCAAGTACTTGCGATAAACGTTGAGAATTGAGCCCGTCTCGCTGGCGAGGCCGAGCATTGGAGCGATCGCCGCCTGCGGGCCGCCGAGCTTGAGGCGGCTGGTTTCATGAGCGGCGAGTTGAAAGGACGCGAAGTCCATGAGCGCCCCCGACCAGGCAATCAGCGGTTATCTAGACGAGCGGACACGCTGGAGTCTAGCTGGCGCATTACCGCCTATTTGTTTCACTGATCACACTTGTCCCACATAGGCCACGAACACCTGACGTGCCCAAGGCAAAAGGATCAGGGCATCACGCGATTCTCGTCGGGGACACCACGTCGGGCGGACGACCGCCCTCGATCACCCTTCTCGAACGGTTTCGACGTCTGGAACCGCAAACTCCTGGCGCGCTACCTCCTAGTACTGCTATCAGGGTCTGTGATCTAGACCTGAATGTGGTGGTGGCGGAGCCGGCGTTTCCAGTAGTGGGTGCTGCGGGCGCGGGCTTGGCGGGTGCGGCGGAGCAGGGACCAAGCCGCGGCTGCTTTTGGGGCGTGGGCGGCGGTGACGGCGAGGTAGGCGTGGGCGAGCATGGCCAGGGTGATGTGGCGGACACCGGCGACGCGGACCAGTTCCTGCATTGGGGTGCCGGCGGGGCCGAAGTACTGCTAGAAGGCCAGTTCGAGTTCGCCTTGTCCGTTGGGCGGCGAGGCTGCGGCGCACCAACGGCCAGCGCTGGAATGCCTCGGGTGCGCCAGGTCGTCGCCGGGATGCGGCCCCAGGCCGGCCATGGCCCAGTCGTACAGACGTTCAGGGTCGGGCTTGGGGGGGCGTAGGGGCGCGTTCCTGCATTCAT
>NZ_BCQQ01000210.1 GCF_001552155.1 Actinomadura formosensis NBRC 14204
GGCGGGTCCGTGACCGTCACCGACGACGCCGCGCAGGCCGCCGCCGGAGCCGACGTCCTCGCCACCGACACATGGGTGTCGATGGGCCAGGACGGCAAGGACACCTCGCTCTACGAGCCGTACGCGGTGGACGAGAAGCTGCTCGCCCTCGCCGACCCGGCCGCGATCGTCCTGCACTGCCTGCCCGCCTATCGCGGCAAGGAGATCGCCGCGTCCGTCCTGGACGGCCCCCAGAGCCGGGTATGGGACGAGGCAGAGAACCGGCTGCACGCGCAGAAGGCGCTGCTCGTCTGGCTTCTGGAGCGCTCCCGGTGACGACCCCCCTGACCAAGGCCGCCCGGCACGCCCGGGTGATCGAGCTGCTGACCCGGCATCCCGTCCACTCGCAGGGCGAGCTCGCCAAGCTCCTCGGCGACGAGGGCGTCGAGGTCACCCAGGCCACGCTGTCGCGCGACCTGGTCGAGATCGGCGCGGTGAAGCTGCGCGCCGACGACGGCAGCCTGATCTACGCCGTCCCCGGAGAGGGCGGCGAGCGGATCCGGCGGGCCCGCACCGGCGCCGCCGAGACCTTCACCGGACGGCTCTCCCGGCTCGCCGCGGAGCTGCTCGTCTCGGCCGAGGCGTCGGCCAACCTGGTCATGGTGCGGACCCCCCCGGGGGCCGCCCAGTACCTGGCCTCGGCGATCGACCACGCCGAGTGGCCGACGATCCTCGGCACCGTCGCGGGCGACGACTCGATCCTCGTCATCGCGCGCGACCCGAACGGCGGGGAGGACGTCGCGCAGGCCCTGCTCAAGCTGACCGGCGGGCGCGAACGACGAAGCTAGGGCCGCGTGCGGCCCCGTCCCAGCCTTCCGAATCCGAACACTTCGCACAGGAGAGACCAGACATGAGCGAGCGCGTCGTACTCGCATACTCCGGGGGCCTGGACACCTCCGTCGCCATCCCCTACCTCGCCGAGCAGACCGGCGGGGAGGTCATCGCCGTCGCCCTCGACGTCGGCCAGGGCGGCGAGGACCTCGACACCATCCGCAAGCGGGCCCTCGCCTGCGGCGCCGCCGAGGCCGTCGTCGTGGACGCCAAGGAGGAGTTCGCCGCGGACTTCTGCGTCCCCGCCATGCAGGCCAACGCCCTCTACATGGACCGCTACCCGCTGGTGTCGGCGCTGTCCCGCCCGCTGATCGTCAAGCACCTCGCCGCGGCCGCCAAGGAGTTCGGCGGCACCACCGTCTCGCACGGCTGCACCGGCAAGGGCAACGACCAGGTCCGCTTCGAGGCCGGCCTGTCCGCCCTCAACCCCGACCTGAAGGTCATCGCGCCCGCCCGCGACTTCGCCTGGACGCGGGACAAGGCGATCGCGTTCGCCGAGGACAAGGGCCTGCCCATCGACGTGTCGGCCAAGTCGCCGTACTCCATCGACCAGAACCTGTGGGGGCGGGCCGTCGAGACCGGGTTCCTGGAGGACATCTGGAACGGGCCCACCGAGGACGTCTACGACTACACCGCCGACCCCGCCCAGCCGCGTGAGGCCGACGAGGTCGTCATCACGTTCGCGTCCGGCGTCCCCGTCGCCCTGGACGGCCGCCCGCTCACCCCGTACCAGGTCATCGCCGAGCTGAACCGGCGCGCCGGCGCCCAGGGCGTCGGACGCATCGACATGGTCGAGGACCGGCTCGTCGGCATCAAGAGCCGCGAGATCTACGAGGCCCCGGCCGCGATCGCGCTCATCACCGCGCACATGGAACTGGAGAACGTCACCGTCGAACGCGACCTCGCCCGCTTCAAGCGGTCCGTCGACCAGCGGTGGGGCGAGCTGGTCTACGACGGCCTGTGGTTCTCGCCGCTGAAGGACTCCCTGGACGCGTTCATCGCCGATGCGCAAAAGCACGTGTCCGGCGACGTGCGGCTGACCCTGCACGGCGGCCGCGCCGTCGTCACCGGGCGGCGCAGCAAGGCGTCCCTCTACAGCTACGACCTCGCCACCTACGACACCGGCGACACCTTCGACCAGAGCCTCGCCAAGGGCTTCGTCGAGCTGTGGAGCCTGCCCAGCAAGATCGCCGCCAAGCGCGACCGGGAAGCCTGACGGGTCGCCCCGCAGGGTACGGCGGTTTCGCCGTACCCTGTGGCGGGACGCCTGTGTCACCGCGCGGGGACGCCGTGCACACGGCGCCCCCGCGCGTGGCGCCACGGCGCGGAAATGACAACGTTCAGCGGTGGGAAGAGGATCTACGTGACGAAGGCACCGACGCGGCTGTGGGGCGGCCGGTTCGAAGGCGGCCCGTCGGACGCGCTCGCGCGGCTCTCGGTGAGCGTCCAGTTCGACTGGCGGCTCGCCCCCTACGACCTGATGGGCTCGCGCGCACACGCCCGCGTCCTCAACCGGGCGGGGCTGCTCACCGGCGACGAGCTGGAACGCATGCTCGGTGCCCTGGACGACCTGGAGGAGGCCTGCCGGTCCGGCGAGTTCCGTCCCACGGTCGCCGACGAGGACGTCCACACCGCGCTGGAGCGCGGCCTGCTGGAGCGGCTCGGCGCCCTCGGCGGCAAGCTGCGCGCCGGCCGCAGCCGCAACGACCAGGTCGCCACCGACCTGCGCCTCTACCTGCGCGACCACGCCCGCCAGATCGTGTCCCGGCTGGTCGAGCTGGAGACCGCGCTGATCGCGCAGGCCGAGCACAACCTCGGCGTCGCCGCGCCCGGCATGACGCACCTGCAGCACGCCCAGCCGGTGCTGTTCTCCCACCAGCTCCTCGCGCACGTCCAGCCGCTGACCCGCGACATCGCGCGGCTGCGCGACTGGGACAGGCGCGCCGCGGTCTCGCCGCTCGGCTCCGGCGCCCTCGCCGGCTCGTCCCTGCCGCTGGACCCGCAGGCGACCGCCGCCGAACTGGGCTTCGACGCCGCCGCGCCCAACTCCATGGACGCCGTCGCCGACCGCGACTTCGTCGCCGAGTTCCTCTTCGCCGCCGCGCTCGCCGGCGTGCACCTGTCGCGCCTCGGCGAGGAGATCTGCCTGTGGGCGTCGCAGGAGTTCCGCTGGATCGAGATGGACGACACCTACGCCACCGGGTCGTCGATCATGCCGCAGAAGAAGAACCCGGACGTCGCGGAGCTGGCGCGCGGCAAGGCGGGCCGGCTCATCGGCCACCTCGTCGGCCTGCTCACCACGCTCAAGGGGCTGCCGCTCACCTACAACCGTGACCTGCAGGAGGACAAGGAGGGGGCGTTCGACGCGGTCGAGACGCTGCTGCTCGTCCTGCCCGCCATGTCCGGGCTCGTCGCCACGATGCGGATCAACACCGAACGCCTGGAGGCCTCGGCTCCCGACGGCTTCGCGCTCGCCACCGACCTCGCCGAACTGCTCGTCCGGCGCGGCGTGGCGTTCCGGGACGCGCACGAGGTCGTCGGCCACCTGGTCGTCTGGTGCCAGGTCAACGACAAGGACTTCGGCGACCTCACCGACGACGAACTCGCCAAGGTGTCGCCGCACCTGACGCCCGACGTCCGCGAGGTGCTGAACGTCCAGGGCGCCCTGGCGTCACGGAAGGCGTACGGGGGGACGGCGCCCGACCGCGTCCGCGAGCAGATCGGCGCGCTGCGCACCCTGGTCGACGAGCACGCCGCCTGGGCCGCGGGATCGGACAACTGACGTCGTGGGGGAGCCCCCCGAGGCCGCCCGGCCGGCGAACCGTCCCGAAGACGATGGTGAGGCGATGTACGAAGCGCTGCTGCCGCGCGAGTTCTTCGACCGTCCGGTGGACGAGGTCGCGCCGTCGCTGCTCGGGCATGTGATCGCGCACCGCACCGCGGAAGGCGAAGTGGCCGCGCGGCTCACCGAGGTGGAGGCGTACGCGGGGCCCCTGGACCCCGCGTCCCACGCCTACCGGGGACGCACGCAGCGCAACGCGGTGATGTTCGGGCCGCCCGGGCACGTCTACGTGTACTTCACCTACGGCATGCACTTCTGCATGAACCTCGTGTGCGGGCCGGAGGGGACGTCCATGGCGGTGCTGCTCCGCGCCGGCCAGATCATCACGGGCGAGGACATCGCCCGCGCCCGCCGGCCCCGCTCGACGGTCCGCGACCTGGCCCGCGGCCCGGCCCGGCTCTGCCAGGCCCTCGGCGTCACCCGCGAGCAGAACGGCCTGGACGTGTGCTCCCCGGGCGGGGAGATGACCGTGCTCGAAGGCGAGGCCGCGGACCCCGCGCTGATCCGCAGCGGACCGCGGACCGGAGTGAACGGCGCCAAGGAGATCCCCTGGCGGTTCTGGATCGACGGCGACCCGACCGTCTCCCCGTACCGCCCGCACGTCCCGAGGCAGCGCAAGAAGATCCCCGCCGACGACTGACCCCGGCGGGCGTCCCCGGGACGGCGGAGGCGGCGAATGATCGCGGCGTGATCCATGGCCGCGGCTGGATCTTCGCTGGATACGGACCCATCGTCCGTCCGAGATTCGGATCATCCGAGCAGGGGCCCGCCGCCGAGGCCGTGGACCGGGAAGTCGGCGGCGCCCGGGACACGTTCACCTCCGGACAAGAGCTCTTCGTTCCTGCGCACCACGGCACAGGCCGCCGTTGAATATCGTTGGCGTGACATACGCCCGCCGATGCAGTCTGGTGGGCATACGGAAAGCAAGCCGGAGACGAGGGAGACCGTGACCGACATCCTGGATGATCTCGCGTGGCGCGGCCTGATCGCGCAGTCCACCGACCTGGACGAACTGCGGGCCTTGCTCGCCGCGGGACCGGTCACGCTCTATTGCGGCTTCGACCCGACGGCGCCGTCGCTGCACCTCGGAAACCTGATCCAGATCCTCACGCTGCGCCGCTTCCAGCAGGCGGGCCACCGGCCCATCGGGCTGGTCGGCGGCGCCACCGGCCTCATCGGTGACCCGAGCGGCAAGAGCGCCGAACGCGTCCTGAACTCGGAGGCGACGGTCGCCGAATGGGTCGAGCGGGTCCGCGGCCAGGTGTCGAAGTTCCTCGACTTCCACGAGGGACCGACCGGTGCGACGATGGTCAGCAACCTGGAGTGGACCGGCCCCATGTCGGCGATCGAGTTCCTGCGCGACATCGGTAAGCACTTCCCGGTGAACCGGATGCTCGCCCGCGAGACGGTCAAGGCCCGGCTCGACACCACGGGCATGAGCTACACCGAGTTCAGCTATGTCCTGCTCCAGTCGATGGACTACCTGGAGCTGTACCGGCGGTACGGGTGCCGGCTGCAGACGGGAGGCAGCGACCAGTGGGGCAACCTCACCGCGGGCGTCGACCTGATCCGCCGCGTCGAGGGCGGCAGCGCGCACGCGCTGACCACGCCGCTCCTCACCAAGGCGGACGGATCGAAGTTCGGCAAGACCGCGGGAGGCGAGACCTACTGGCTCGACCCTGAGCTGACCTCGCCGTACGCGTTCTACCAGTTCTGGTTCAACGCGGACGACCGGGACGTGGAGGGGTTCCTCAAGTTCTTCAGCTTCCGGCCCCGCGAGGAGATCGAGGACCTGGTGAAGCAGGGCGCCGACCGTCCTGCCGCACGCATTCCGCAACGGGCGCTCGCCGAGGAGATGACCACTCTCGTCCACGGCGCGGACGAGACGGAACGCGTCGTGGCCGCCTCCCGTGCCCTGTTCGGGCAGGGCTCCCTGGAGGACCTGGACGAGCGCACGCTGAAGGCCGCGCTCGCCGAGGTGCCCCGTGCGGAGGTGCCTTCCGGGGAACTGCCGGCCGTGGTGGACCTCCTGGCGGCGTCCGGCCTCTGCAAGAGCAAGTCAGAGGCACGCCGTGCGATCACCCAGGGAGGCGCTTACCTCAACAACGCCAAGGTCGAGTCGGAGGCCGCCGTGCCGGCGGCGACCGACCTGCTCCACGGCCGCTTCCTCGTCCTGCGACGCGGCAAGCGGAACGTGGGGGGCGTCGAGGTGACCACGTCCTGAGCCGACCCATGACCGCCCGCCCGGACCTGTACCGGGCGGGCGGTTGCCATGTTGGGGACGAACTTCGGTAGATACACGTCACAGTGCGGTTACGAGGGCCCGTCCTGGGTATGTTCGGAGGTCCAAAAACAGCATCTGACCAGCGCCTTCACGTTCCCAGAGGCCGATTTGACGCTTCTGACGGCCGGATCTAATGTTCTACTCGCCCCACGGGGGAGCGGGACGCCGGACAGGCGGCCAGCCTCGGGGGATCCTCTGCAGACCGTCTCGGTGGAATCATGTCTCCATCGAACGGGACGTACGAGGCCGAACTGCCCCAGAGTTGGACAAACGGGGCGGATCGGGTAGGCTTGAA
>NZ_BCQQ01000211.1 GCF_001552155.1 Actinomadura formosensis NBRC 14204
AGCTGCTTCTAACGGTCGACAAGCAGCGGCGCGCACGATGGCCAAGCGGCGGGGGGACGAGAAAAGGCGACCGGCGGACGCACTACAGGAAGCGGCAGGCCCGGGCGATGGCGCGGTGCCGCCCGTCTGCACCGGGTGAGCCCTGAATGGGCCGAGCGGCAAGTGGCCGCCATGCACTGGGAGGTGTCCGGCCGCAAACCCGGCAGCGCGCTCGGCCCGCCCGAGCAGCGGCAGGGTGCTCCTCCCCCATCTGCGCCACGACCGTGACATCACCGCGCTCGACAGTGCGGGCCGTGTCGTCGGCGTCGCCGGGCAACAAGCTCGGGGGCCGCGACGACGTGGTGTGGACCCCCGTTGACTCATGCGCGCCAGAGTGCGCATCCCGTCCGGAGATCCTCATGCGATTGCTCGTGAACACCCTGGCCGCGAGGGCGGAACGGTCGACGCCAGCGAGCTCTACGCCCTTGCCGGGCTCCTCGACATGACCGACCAGCAGGCCCAACTGTGCGTCAAGTACCTGGTATCCAAGGGCTGGTTACCCAACGGGAGCGGGAGCGCAAGGTCGTACTGCGGGCAGTTGGCAATGCCGCGACCGGCGCCGACCACGTCCGCCACGCCTGCCCGCAGAAATCTCCACGAATGCCGCAGCCACCTGACGTCCGCGGCCCGTTTCTGACGTACTCCGGCGGCGCCCTGACAAGGGCTACCGCTACACCGACCTGCGGCGCCGGCTATGCAGGGCCGGGCATGACCCCCGCGCACCGCCTGAGACGGCATCGAGTCCTCCGGCCGACTCGGCCGACACCACCGAGGGGGTGGAATCACCCCTGTCCGGGCTGAGCGGCTGCCGCCGACTGCACCGTCGCCACGAACGCAAACCCGAGCACCTCTTGGCCCTCGTCGGCATCGTCGGCACACTCATCTGCCACAGCTGGCCCGCCAAATCACGTAACTCCTTAGCGTGGTCGCCCCTCGAACCCCGAAACCCGAAACCCGCCGATCACACCTTCCAGATCCAATGCTGTAGCGGCTCTATCCCCGGCTTCCTTCACCGCCCTCACCTGGTCTTTTGCTGGGCGGCTGAGGCGTGCGGGAAGAACAAGACTGTTGTGCCGCAGGTTTCTCGTGCACGGTTGTCTGCGTCTCCACCCCTTACCTACAGGAGCTCCAACGTGTCCGAAATCGTGCCACTGCACCTGGCGGGCAACAACGCGCCGGTTCCCGAAGAGGTGACCATGGAGCCGTCCGAGGTCGTCGGCGAGATCCCGGCCGCGCTGAGCGGGCAGTTCTTCCGCAACGGACCCAACCCGCGTACCGGCTGGTCGCCGCACTCCTTCTCGGGTGACGGCATGATCCACACCATCGCCCTCGACGGCGGCAGGGCGCGCTGGTACCGCAACCGATACGTCCGCACGCCGCTGTACGAGCACCCCGGCCAGGCGCGCTTCGCCCTCGCCTTCGACCAGGACACGGGCCGGATCGACTACCGCGTCACCACCGCCAACACCCACCTGATCACGCACGCGGGCCGCCTGTTCGCCCTGGAGGAGGGCGGCTTCCCCTACGAGGTGACACCCGACCTCGCCACGATCGGGGCGCACACCTTCGACGGGGCCCTTCAAACCCCGATGACCGCGCACCCGAAGACCTGCCCGGCCACGGGAGAACTGCTGTTCTTCGGCTATCAGTTGCGCCCGCCGTACCTGACCTACTACCGGGCTTCGGCCGCCGGGGAGATAGTCCAAACGCGGGTAGTGGACGTGCCGCGTGCGGTGATGATGCACGACTTCGCCATCACCCGTGACCATGTGATCTTCATGGATCTGCCGGTCGTCTTCGACGCCGCCCAGGCCGCGGCGGGCGGGCCGCCCTGGCGCTGGGACGACGCGCACCGCGCCCGGTTCGGCGTGCTGGCGCGTACGGCCGGCAACGACGCGGCCGTACGCTGGTTCGACGTCACTCCCTGCTACGTGTGGCACACCATGAACGCCTACGAGAACCCCGAAGGCGACACGATCACCGTCACCGGCACCCGCGTCCCCACCCTGTGGCGCAGCGGCCCCGACAGCCTGGAGGGCGCGCTCCCGGTCATGTACCGCTGGACGCTGGACCTGAGGTCGGGCGCGGTCGCCGAGGGCCCGCTCGACGACGCGCCCAGCGAATACCCCCGGGTGGCCGACTCGATACTCGGCCTCCCCCACCGCTACGGCTACACGACAAGCTTCTCCCTGGACGCCGAACCCGATCGGTCGCAGATCTACGCCTATGACCTCACCAGCGGTGGCGTACGAGCGGTGCACCGCCTGCCTGCGGGCCACACCTGCGGCGAAGCCGTCTTCGTGCCCCGGGCGGGGTCCGGCGAGAACGAGGGGTACCTGATGACGTTCGCCCATGACCGCGGCGCCGACCGGAGCTACCTGGCCATTCTTGACGCCGCCGACCTCGCCGCGCCCCCGATCGCCGAGGTGCACCTCCCAGTGCGCATTCCTGGGGGTTTCCACGGTAACTGGATCCCGGCCCGAGTACCGGGTCACCCACGCGCGGACCGGTGACCGTCGGCCTCCCACCGCCGCTCCTACGGTGCACGGAGCACCCGCGCGCTGGTCTTCTTCCGCAGCCACGATTCACGTACCTGGAACATCGCCGCCGCCTCGGCGGGCATGGACAGCGGGGCGTCGGAACTGGAACTGTGTTCTGAAGTTCACGAACAGGTTCCCAGAGGGCGTTTGATCCTGAAATGTGGTGATAGTTGACGATCCTTGTGTGGGCGACCTCGCTCGGAGAACACCACGGGAGGCGGTTGGGACAGGCGAGGCAAGAGCGGTACTTCCGGAGCCATGTTGATGAATGTTCCTCTGTCTCAGCCCAAAATGAGAGCCTGCGTCTGGTTTCGCGGATGGCCACGGCGGTCTGACCCGTACGACCTGACGGCCGCGCCCGTGGCCCACGGCTCCACCCGGCATCACACCCCTACCATGACCGGACGCCTCCGCTACCCCGGCGACCTGTCCGACGCCCACTGGGAGCTCATCGAACCGATCCTGACCACCCGGCGCGACCAGCGCCGCGCCGGGGTCCCAGACATCGGCCGTCCGCCCGAACACAACCTGCACACCATCATGGACGCGATCCTCTATGAGGTGATTCCAACCTGAGCGTGCAGGTCATGGGCCGGTTGCAGGCGATGGATTTGGCTGGGGAATGAGTGAAGCTCCTGCTAGATGGGGTTGTCGACCAAGATCAACCTCGTCTGCACAGGAGCTTCATGTGCTGTTCTACCGTGCCGCGCTCGATCTGTCGCGCCCGACCCTGACCTTTGTGGCCGATCTGGTGCGCGGCCACCGGTCCCGGATCGGTTCGCGGTGGCGGGTACTGGTGCACCTGCGCCGCAACGAGACCTTCGCCCGCCTGGCGGCCGCGTTCGGGATCGGCGCCGCGACCGCGCACCGCTACGTCACCGAGGTCATCGCCCTGCTCGCCGACCTGGCGCCCGATCTGCGCGAGGCGATGCGGATCCGCCCAGCGCAAGGCCTACGTCATCCTGGACGGCACCCTGGCGCCGATCGACCGGCTCTCGGGGGCGGGTGACCGGCTGTACTACAGCGGCAAGCACCACCGGCACGGCGTGAACATCCAGTTCCTCACCGGCCCGCACGGCGAGCTGATCTGGGCCTCGCCCGCACTGCCCGGCTCGACCCATGATCTGACCGCCGCCCGCGTCCACGGCATCATCGACGCGCTCACCAGCCGCGCGATCGCCTGCTATGCCGACAAAGGCCACATCGGAGCAGGCGGCGCGATCGGCACCCCCTACAAGCGCAGAAAACGCCGCAAGCTCGGCAAACGCAAGAAGCTGTTCAACCGGCACCATGCCCAGGTCCGCGCGCTGGGCGAGCAGGGCGCCGCAACGCTCAAGGGCTGGCACATCCTGCGGAAAGCCCGCTGCTCACCCAGCCGCCTAACCGCCATCGGCCAGGCCATCCTCACCCTGCACCACCAGGCCGGATGAAGTTGGAATCAGCTCAGTGTAAAACGCCCGGAACTTGATCTCGAAGGGCTCTTCGAGATAGACCGGCCCCACTACCCGGAGGACATCCTTCCGTTCGGAGACCATCCCGCTTACCAGGACCTTGATCAAGCAAAGAAACACGAACTCCTCTCCTGGACGATCATCGCTTTCAACCGCAACACGGTAGTCGCGGAACTGACGGTCGCGAATCCGGCCTTCGAGCTGGTGATATCGGGCGAGTATCCAGGACTCGCGGGCAGGGCGCTGGAAGCCTGCTTGCTTCAAGCCATGGTCGACGAGCAATATCACACGCTCATGCACATCAACGCCAGCGCTGTCACACGCAGGAAACGGGACCGTGCCATACCCGACTCGGCGCTGCCTCTCCCACACCACAGTGTCCGGCACCAGGAGATGTGCGCGCAGGCAATGGAGCGATGGCAGGCGAGCCTGACGACGCTGGCCTTTTCCACCGATTCCGAGATCGGCATCGGAGCATACCTCGACCTGCTCGCGGACAATCCGAACGTCCAGCCCATCGATCAGGCCACTGCCGCGCTCCACAACCGCGACGAATACTGCCATGCCTCCATCGCAGCTGATGCCCGCTGTGCCCGCACCAGCCTGCTCGGCCTAACCGGCCTAACCGGCCTGGCCGACCCCGCCCCCCTGACCCCGGACACGCCGGTCCGGCTCGCAACCCGCTTCGCAAAAGGCATGATGCCCCGCCACTTCGCAGGTCTTCCTGGCGCCGCGATCCTTCCGACCCGCACTACCAGCTCACCGGACTGAGGGGCCACGCGTTTTCCGGACAGCTTCTTGATCGGTGATCTGCGGGCAGATCTACGCCGCTTGCTGCCGACTCAGGTACTGGGCATGCACCTCAAGCGGTGTCCGGTACCCGTTCGCGGAATGAAGCCTGTGTCGATTATAGAAGCCCTCGATGTACTGCACAACCGCACGGCGGGCCTTGGCTCGTGTGGCAAACACCATACGGTTGAGCCACTCGTTCTTCAACGCTCCGAAAAACGATTCGGCCATTGCGTTGTCCCAGCACACACCGGTCCTGCCGACCGAGCGCCGCATCTTGTACTTCTTGCTCAGATGCCGGCCGAACTCATCGCTGGTGTAGTTCGACCCACGATCTGAGTGGAAGATGCAACCTTCCTCGATGCGGATGCTTCCCGCCGCGGAATCCAGCGCAGCGGTGATGAGTGAAGTCTTGAAGTGGTCGGCCATCGCCCATCCGACCACCATCTTCGAATGGCAGTCGATAACCGTCGCCAGATACAGGAACCCTTCCCAGGTGGGGATGTAGGTGATGTCCCCGACCAGCTTGGTCCCGGGCCGCGCCGCGGTGAAGTCCCGGTTGACCAGGTCGGGGATCGCGCCCGGATCGCCCGCCAGGGTGGTGACCGGCCGCCACGGCCGCGGCTGCACCGGCTGGAGTCCGAGCTCGCGCATCAGCTGCCGCACCAACTCCAGCGAGGCCTCCTCGCCCGAGCGGGCCAGCACCGCGTGGACACGCCGATGGCCGTAAGTCTCGTGATTGGCGGCGAATATCGCCTCGATCAACGTCTTGAGGCGCTCCCGGCGTTCGGCGGTCGCCGACAACGGCCGGGTCCGCCACTCATAGAACCCCGACCGTGACACCCGCAGCCAGGCGCACATGTCAACGATGGCGTGGTCGGCCTTCTCCGCGTCGGAGAACTCATATTTCGCGCTCACCGGTGATCCTTCGCGAAGAAGGCCGCGGCTTTTTTCAAGAACTCGTTCTCTTCGCGAAGCTTGCGGACCTCGCGTTCGAGTTCTCGTTCTCGAGGGCTCTTCGGCTCGCCGGCCGAGGTGGCGGACGAGTCCCCGCCGTGCCTTCTGCGGTACTCCTTGACCCAATTGCCCAAGGTGGTGTCGTGGATCCCGACCTCCCGGGCCACATGAGCGATGGGGCGCGGGCCGTCCAGGACCATGCGGACGATCTCGTCCTTGTGCTCCTGGGTGAAATGCCGCCTCTGTCTCGCCAACTGCCTTCCTCTCCGGTTCCACCCAACTCTAGTTGGGGGCCTGTCCGGAAGATCCGTGGCACCTCAGACAGATCGAGACGAGTCCGCAACATTGGGGAAGTATCAAGCCCGTGCCCCGCTAGGGGGACCTCAGAAAGTGTCTATGTTGGGTCCGGATGAGCTGTGATGCGTTGGTAGGTGTTAA
>NZ_BCQQ01000212.1 GCF_001552155.1 Actinomadura formosensis NBRC 14204
AAAGCAATAAACAAGAGGGCTTCCGCCACTCGGGGGCAATGGCGGAAGCCCTCAGTATGGTCTTCGTCCCGGTGTCTCAGGACGTTACGGGTTCGATCGAACTTTTTTCGACTTTGCGGCGGATGGCTTGCGGCGGCCCTGTCCACACGGCGAGTTCGCAGGTGAGAAGCCAGTTTCGGAGCAGATGGTGGCCTCCGGCCGACAGGACGGACTCGGGGTGGAACTGGACGCCCTCGATGGGGCGGGTCCGGTGCCGGAGGCCCATGACGACGCCGTCGGGCGTCCGGGCGGTCACGGCGAGGTCCGGTGGGACGGTCGCGGGCTCCACGGCGAGCGAGTGGTAGCGGGTCGCCGGGAAGGGGCTGGGGAGGCCCTGGAAGACGCCGGCGCCGTCGTGGACGATCTCACTCGGCGAGCCGTGGACGATCTCCGGGGCGCGGGCGACCGTCGCGCCGTAGTGGTGGGCGATCGCCTGGTGGCCGAGGCAGACGCCGAGCAGGGGCGTTCCGCGGCGGTCGGCGTCCGCGATGAGGTCCAGGCAGATCCCCGAGTCGGCGGGGTGGCCGGGTCCCGGGCTGAGCAGGACGCCGTCGGCGGACGCGGCGTCCGGCACGGTGACGTCCGAGCGGTCCTTGACCGTGCAGTCGGCGCCGAGTTCCAGCAGGTACTGGACGATGTTGTAGACGAAGCTGTCGTGGTTGTCGACGACGAGGACGCGCATCGCGGTCATCCGGGGGTCGCGGAGCCGGACGGCGCCGGGGTCTGCACGACGCCGTGGTCGAACTGGATCTTGGCCTCCATCCGGGGGAACACCAGATACCAGAAGACGGCGGCGACCGCGATGACGATGCCGAGCGCGGTGGCGGTCTTGGTGGGCCAGGCGCCGGGAAGACGGCGCCAGATCCAGATGTACACGGGGCCTCCTACTTTCCGGCGGCGGGGTTCACGCGGGGCAGCGTCTCGGCCAGTTCCCCGAAGACGATCATCCGTTCGGCGGCGGAGTACTCCGGGTGGCAGGTGGTGAGCGTGATGAGCCGCCCGGTCGGCCGCCGCTTGGGGTGGAAGGGGACGGGCGCGGTCACCTCGACCGCGGACGGCTCGACGATCCTGCGGTCGGTGACCGTGTAGACGTACTGCTCGTCGCGGGTGTCGATGAGGATCCGGTCGCCGCGGTCGAGTTCGCCGAGCCGGTTGAACGGGGCGGAGTAGGTCGTCCGGTGCCCGGAGACCACGAAGTTGCCGACCTGGCCGGGCAGCGCGGTGCCCGGGTAGTGGCCGGGCCCCTTGCGCAGATCGTCCCGGTCGACGCCCTCGATCACGACGAAGCGGTAGTCCTTGCCGAACCGGGGGATGCGGATCACCGCGAGCCCCTTGCCGAGCTTCACCTTCTCGGTGGTGACCTTGGCGGCGCGCCAGTTGTGGAGCATCTCGTCCTGGAGGCGGTCCTGCTGGCCCTGGGTGTACCGGCCGGTGCCCCACAGTTCGTACGTGACGAACAGCATGAGGATCAGTCCGGCGGTGATGCACAGCTCGCCCATGCCACGGATCACCGTCCGCACGCGCGTCCTCCTTCTTCGCCCGGGGGGTCAGTCGTCTTCCGGCGGTTCCGCCGGCACCGTAGCGTGCTTCATCGTCACGTTGCCGGTGTAGGGCGGCAGGGTGGTGCGGTCCACGGTCCGCACCGCGTACCCGAGCCCGTACGCGCGGACGTACTTGCGGTAGATCGCGATCTCGTGGGACGCGTGGAGCGCCGCGTGCAGCCGGTCCGGGTCGCCGGCGGCGGTGATCCGGAACGGCGGGGAGTACACGACGCCCTGGAGGATCAGCGTATTGCCCACGCAGCGGACCGCGCTGGTCGAGATGACCCGCTGGTCCATGATCTGCATCGCCTGGGCGCCGCCCGCCCAGAGCGCGTTGACGACGGCCTGGACGTCGCTCTGGTGGACGACGAGGTCGTCGGGACGGGCTCCGCGCGGCAGATCACCCGATCTGGGCAGCGGCGCGTCGTCCAGCGTGACGCGGACGGCGGGCCCGGTGAACGGGGTGAACCCGGCGTCGGCCGCGAGCCGGTCGGCCTCCGCCCGCGCCCTTTTCACGCGGGCGTCGTGACGCCCGGCGTCCCGAGAGATACGGTCGACCCGGTCGCGCAGTCGCCGGTACTCGGCACGCTCCTCGCGGCCGTGGCGCTGTTCGGCGGTGATGAGCTCGGTGAGCCGGGTGCGGCCCTGCTCGCGCAGGCTCGTGCCGCGGGCCGTGCTCGCGCTCGCCGCGAACAGGGTCCCCGCGAGGAGCGTGAGAGCTGGGATGATGCTTCCCCACGCTGGACGCCGTACATTGCTCATCAGACAGTGGTCACCAGCGACTACGCTAACCGACAAAACACCCATGCGCGGTCCGGCGCTCCGGCCGCCGGACGCCCGAGGAGATCGATCCCACGTGGCCAAGTCGAAAGTGCGTAAGAAGGCCGTTTACACGCCCCCGCAGAAGTCGAAGGCGCCCGACGTCAGCCCCCGCTGGCTCGTGCCCACGATGCTCGCGCTGTGGCTCGTCGGCCTCGCCTGGATCGCCGTCTTCTACGTGACGGCCAGTACCGGCACCGACGTGCCGTACATGACCGACCTGCACAACTGGAACCTGGGGATCGGCTTCACCGCGATCATCCTCGGCGTGATCCTGTCGACGCGCTGGCGCTGACGGTAAGTTATCCACAGGTTAAGGATCTTCCACCGCGCCTTCCCAGGTTTTCCACAGTGGTTTTCCACAAGATCGCGGCCAGGGGCGCGGCCGGGATTCGGGGGCGCGGACACCGTCACGGATGAACGGTGTCCGCGCCTGCACGGCTAAAGCGCCGGGTTCAGCTCCGCCGTCCTGAGCACCACCAGCGCGGCGAGCAGCGCCAGCACGAGCAGCGGCGCGGCGAGGTGGAACAGCCGGCGCTGCGCGGCCGGGGCGTAGGCGTACGCCGCGGCCAGCGCCGCGCCCACCACGAGCCCGCCGACGTGGCCCTGCCAGGAGATCCCCGGCACCGAGAAGGTGATCACCAGGTTGATCACCAGCAGCACCACGATGGGTCCGACCGACCCGCCCAGCCTGCGGCCGATCACGAAGTACGCCCCGAACAGCCCGAAGATGGCGCCGGACGCGCCGACCGCCGCGGACTGCGGGGAGCCGACCAGGTACAGCAGCACCGAGCCGCCGAGGCCCGACAGCAGGTACAGCGCCAGGAACCGCCACCGCCCGAGCACCTGCTCCAGCGCGGGGCCGACCGCCCACAGCGCCCACATGTTGAACAGGATGTGGGTGATGCCGAACGTCCCGCCCCGCTGGTGCAGGAACATCGTGGTGAACAGGCGGTACCACTGGCCTTCGGCGACTCCGCCGACCTCCCCGCCGGGCAGCACGCCCCGGCCGAGCATCATGAACTCCCACACGACGCGCCACGAGGCCAGCTCGGCGAGGTACACCGCCACGCACGCGCCGATGAGCGCGTACGTGACGACCGGCACCGCGGACGCCGGCGCCCGCCCGCCGAGGACCGTCCGGGGCGCCGCCCTGCGGACGCTCCGGTTGCCCTCGGCGACGCATTCGACGCACTGGTGCCCCACCGCCGCGTCCCGCATGCAGTCCGGGCAGATGTAGCGGTCGCACCTGGTGCAGCGCACATACGTCTCGCGCCCCGGGTGCCGGTAGCAGGTCGGCACCGAGGTCTCGGGGGCGGGACTGTGGTCTGTGCTCATCTGGGGCTCCGTGGGACCGGTGCGGGCGTCATCCGTCGCGGGATCTCATGTAGGAAACGACTAACGACGCTCGATTGTCACCGATTCCAGGACGACGTCCTCCTTCGGGCGGTCCATCCGCCCGGTCGGTACCTTCCCGATCCGGTCGACGACGTCGGTGCCCTCGATGACCTTGCCGAAGATGGTGTGCCGGCCGGTCAGGTGCTGGGTGTGCCCGACGCTCAGCGTGATGAAGAACTGGGAGCCGTTGGTGCCGGGCCCGGCGTTCGCCATCGCCAGCAGGTAGGGACGGTTGAACTTCAGGTCCGGGTGGAACTCGTCCTTGAACTGGTAGCCGGGCCCGCCGGTGCCGGTGCCGAGCGGGTCGCCGCCCTGGATCATGAACTGGTCGATGATCCGGTGGAAGACGGTCCCGTTGTAGAGCGGCGCGTCGGACTTCTGCCCGGTGCGCGGGTCGGTCCAGGTCCGGGTGCCCTCCGCCAGCCCGACGAAGTTCGCGACCGTCTCGGGCGCCTGCTCCGGGTAGAGCTGGATCACGATCTTGCCGAGGGACGTGTTGAGCGTCGCGAAGATCTCGTTGGCCACGCTGGCCGCCTCCTTGTGACGTGGATTGTGCGTGAGGTCTGAACGTTACGGTCTCGGCCATGCTCGAATCGACCACCCAGCGTGAACACGCGGTCACGCGTTCGGGGTTTACCTCCCGACCGCTGGGAAGGCTGCATGACAGGACCTCGCAAACAGGGAGGTTAGCGTGTCCCTAATGATCAATATCCGCCGGAAGCCGCAGGATGAAATTCTCACGCGGTTCGGCCGTGTTCAGGAGGTGGCCCGGCAGGGCGCCGGGATGGCGCGGCAGGGCGCCTCCAGCGCGGCGGAGCGGATCGCGCCCCTCGCGGAGGAGCGCGTCATGATCGTCCGTGGCTGGAGCGCACCGAGGCTCCGGCAGGCGGCCCGGTATGTGGAGACCGGGCTCGCCCCGCGGGTGAGCACGTTTCTGAGCGATGTCGCCGGACGGGTGGAGCCCCCGAAGCGGGGCCGGCCCGGCCGTAGCGCCCTCATGGCGATGATGGGCGTGGTCGCCGCGGTCGGCGTGGCCGGCGCGGTGGCGACACGGCGCGGCGTCATCCGCGATCTGACCAAGGGTTCGGGGGAGCATGCGGAGGAAGCCACCTCGCCCGACTCCATGACGGTCACCGGTGCCGATGTCGACGGGCAGGTCCACTCACCGCGCTGACGCGGCACCCCGGAGGGTCCGGCCGTTTCCGGCCGGGCCCTCCACCGTGCACGGGGAGGGCTACCACCCGGTACGGTATCCGCCATGTCGCCGAAACGCTCCATCCGGCAGGCGCTGGCGGCCCGCGCGAGGCAGCGGGCGCGCCAGGGCGTGCACACGGCCGTGCACACCGCCTGGGAATGGATCCAGCGGCACGGCGAGATCACCCCGCACACCCCGGGCCGCCGCAAGTTCGCCCATCTCGGCAAGGGCGCCTGCATCGGCTTCCCCATCGGCGCGATCTACGGCGAACCGTGGATCTCCATCGGCGACCACACCCTCGTCGGCACGCACGTCACGATCTCCGCGGGGTTCGTCCCCGGTCTCGACCTGGGCCCGGACATCATCGTCCGGATCGGGGCGAGCTGCTCACTCGGACGCGGCACCCACATCGTCGGCCACCAGTCCATCGACATCGGCGACGACGTCTTCACCGGGCCGAACGTCTACATCACCGACCAGAACCACACCTACGGCGACCTGCACATGCCGATCGGACGGCAGTGGCCGGAGAACAACCCGGTCGTGATCGGCGACGGCTGCTGGATCGGCACCGGCGCGATCATCCTTCCCGGCACCCGGCTGGGCCGCAACGTCGCCGTCGCCGGCGGCGCCGTCGTCCGCGGCGAGTTCCCCGACCATTCGGTCATCGGCGGCGTCCCGGCCAAGATCCTGCGCAGCCATGACAAGGAGAACGGCTGGCAGCCGCCCCTGCGCAAGGATTCTCCGATCTCCCTGGACGACCTCGCCGCCCTCTCCGTGGACGGCCTGGAGGGTCTCCAGATCCTCCAGGACAGGCTCCGCGCGGAGTCCGCGGCCCGCGACGGCGTCCGGCCCCTCCAGGAAGAAGCCGGCTGACCACCGCATGAAGAAGCCCCGCCCGGGACGGGCGGGGCTTCTCCGGTTCGTCAGTTGGAGCGGGCCGGGCGGCGGTCGTTCTCGCGGCGTGGGCCGTTGTAGGGGCCGCCGCGGCGGCCGCCGTGCGAGCCGCCGCCGGTGCGGGGACCGCCGCCCCGGCGCTCGCCGCCGGAGTACGTGCGGTGCTCGCCCCGGCCGGCGTCGCCGTCGC
>NZ_BCQQ01000213.1 GCF_001552155.1 Actinomadura formosensis NBRC 14204
GCGGCGGCGCGCCCGCGGGCACGCCCAGCGCGAACCGCGCCGCCTCGCCCGGCGGCGCACCGGACAGGATCTGCCGCTGCATGGCCTCCAGCCGCGCCATGTCGGCGGGCGTGTAGCGGCGGTGGCCGCCGGGGCTGCGTCCGCTCGGGCCGATGCCGTACCGGCGGTCCCAGGTGCGCAGGGTGGACGGCGCCACGCCGAGGCGCTGCGCCACCGCGCCCACGCCCAGCCCGGCCTCCCGGCCCGCCGCCCCGTCCATGCGCCCGCTCTCCTCCGCCGCTTCCCGGATCGCAAAGCGTACGATCTACCAGGTCTTCGCCGGAACTCCGCGCGCCGGTTTCATCCCGGCGGCAACCGGCCGCCGGTGCCGCTCCGAAGACCCGATGATGAGCACCTCGATCATGTTGTTCACCCGTGATCTGCGCGTGCGCGACAATCCCGCCCTGGCCGCCGCGTGCGAGGCCGAGCGCGTCGTCCCGGTCTTCGTCTTCGACGACGCGATCCTGACCGGGCCGTTCGCCGCGGCCAACCGCGTCCGCTTCCTCCGGGAGAGCGTCGCCGACCTCCGGCGGTCGCTCCGTGAGCTGGGCGGCGATCTGGTGGTGCGGCGGGGCGATCCGGTGGCGGAGGTCGCCCGCCTGGCCGGGGACACCGGCGCCCGCTCGCTCTTCCTCGCCGACGAGCGGTCGGCGTACGGGACACGGCGCCTCGCCGGTCTCCGCGGGCTGGGGCTGGACGTGTCGGCGCTTCCCGGCATCACGGTCGTGCCACCCGGAGACCTGACCCCGGCGAACGGCGACCACTACCGGGTGTTCACCCCCTACTGGCGGGCCTGGGACGCGGCCCGCCGGCGTCCGGCCGCGAAGACCCCCGGGAGGATGCGCCTGCCGCCCGGCGTCGAACCCGGCCGGCCGCCGGCCGATCCGGTACCGGGCTCGCCGTCCCCCGGCCTCGCGCCCGGCGGTGAGAGGGCGGGACGCGCCCGCCTGGCGGCATGGCTGCGCGACGACGCCGCGGACTACGAGCACGTCCGCGACGATCTCGCCGCCGACCGCACCTCCCGGCTCAGCCCCTACCTGAAGTTCGGCTGCCTCTCGCCGCTGGAACTGGCCGCGGCGGGCCCGGAGGGGTTCCGGCGCCAGCTCGCGTGGCGCGATTTCCACCACCAGGTCGCCGCCGCCTTCCCCGCGCTGCCCCGGAGCGACTACCGGCCGCGCGGCCGGCGCTGGAACCGGGACCGGGACGCCCTCGACGCCTGGCGGGACGGCATGACCGGCATCCCGATCGTCGACGCCGGAATGCGCCAGCTGCGCGCCGAGGGCTTCATGCACAACCGCGCACGCCTGATCACCGCCACGTTCCTGACCCGCCACCTCGGCATCGACTGGCGGGCCGGCCTGCGCCACTTCGGCGACTGGCTCGCCGACGGCGACATCGCCGACAACGCGGGCAACTGGCAGTGGGTGGCGGGCACCGGCAACAGCACCCGGCCCGGCCAGGTCATGAATCCGCTCCGGCAGGCGTCCCGGTTCGACCCGGGCGGCGACTACGTCCGCAGGTACGTGCCCGAACTCGCCGGCATCGAGCGGTCCGGCGTCCACCGCCCCTGGACTCTGCCCGCCGCCCGCAGACGCGGCCTCGGCTACCCGCCGCCCATCACCGACCCCGACCGTCCGGCGAGCGGGCCGTGACCCGGCGGCACCGGCGAGCCGCCCCCGGCCAATCGCTCAGGGCAGATCGGCCAGGACGGCTTCGGCGGCCCGCCGTCCCGACACCAGCGCGCCCTGGATGGAGCCGGTGTCGCGGTGGTCGCCGCAGACGTAGCGTCCGGCGCGCATCCGCACCGGGCGCCGCAGCGGCAGGGGCGGCGGCATCGCCGGGAGGGCGACCTTGACCGGGTAGGAGGCGAGGAGCCGCCACGCCGAGGTGTCGCCGTAGATCTCGTTCAGCCGGCCGCGCACCCGGCTCTCGTGGACGTTGATGCCGAGCACGGACGTCGAGATGAGAGCGCGGTCGTCCGGGGAGTACTCGGGGGCCGCGTCGGTGAGGACGAGCGTGTCGGTGATGACGCCCTCGGCGTCGATGATCTGGACGGGCTCCTCCAGCGGAGACTCCGGGGCCGCGTGGTAGAACGTCGTGACCGAGCGCATCACCGGTGCCTCGATCTCGGGTACGAGCGCGGCCGCGCGGACGGGATCGGTGGCGACGACCACGGCGCCGGCCTTGATCGCCTCACCGTCGACGGTCTCCACCCCGTCGCCGGTGACCTCCCGGACGGCGGTGCCGAGGGACACCGCCCCGTCCGGGAGCCGGGCCGCGAGCTGTTCGGGTATCCGGCCCATGCCCAGCGCGGGGACGCCGATGGTGCCACGTGCGAAGGACCGCCAGACCAGGTGGAAGAACCGGCTGGAGGTCTCCAGTTCCCGTTCCAGCAGCACACCGGCCAGGAACGGGCGCAGCAGCTTCTCGATCATCTCGTCCGAGATGCCCCAGTGGCGCAGTTCCGCGGCCGTGTCGCGTTCGGCACCGTCCCGTATCCAGGAGCCCGGGACGGTCAGGTCGCGGGCGGTCATCGCGGCCAGCGCGGCCTTGTCCCGGACAGACCCGACATCGGCGAGGGCACCGCTCAGCGCGTGCCCGGGATGCCGCCACGGGAGCATCACGCGGTCACGCCGTCCCTCATGGAAGACCAGCAGGCCGGAGGCGAACGGCCGCAGGTCCAGGGCCTTGAGGTCGAGGACGCGCCGGGCCTCCGGGTAGGCGGTGTTGAAGACCTGGAACCCGCGGTCGAGACGGAAGCCCTCGACGATGTCGGTCCGCACCCGGCCGCCGACCGCGTCCGACGTCTCCAGCACCCGCACCGGCACGCCGGCCTCGTGCAGCCGGACCGCGCAGGCCAGCCCGGCCAGCCCCGCGCCCACGATGATCACGGCATCGGACATCCGCCCTCCCCGCCTTCCGCAGTGGCCGCATCCGAGGGGCACCATGCCCGCCACACCGGCGGTCACTCGGCCCCCGGCGGTGATCCGCCCGCCGGTGCGGGGTGGGCAAAGATCCCTCAAACGCGCGCTTGCGCAGATCAGGGGCGGGTACGGGGCGACCGATCAAGGGGGAAAATGATCAGCACACTGCACAAGTGGGGCATCAAGTCCAACTTCATGTACACGGCGGGCATCGGCTCGGTCGGCCTGGCGTTCGCCGCGTGGGCGGCGTCCAACCGGCTGGAGGACGCGGGCCTGGAACGTGCCGACCGGTGGGGCATCTTCATCGGCGAATGGGCCCCGACCTTCTTCGCCATGGGCCTCGCCCTGCGCATGGAGGAAACGCGGGACGAGTACAAGAAGGAGGCGGCCGAACACCGCGCCCAGACGGAGGAGAGGGCCGCCACGTCGCGAGCCGCCGCGATGCGGTAGCCGCGGCACGGTCCGGAAGCGGTCTCCGAGCGCGATGCAACCGGCCGGCCACCGAGGTCCGAAGAACGTGCGAAACCTTTCGGACGACGATGGAGGAACAGTGCACTCCCGACATCGTGTGCGCGGCTCGCGCGGAGGGCGCTGATGGCCGCCGGGGATCCGGTCGTCGTGATCGGGGCGGGTCTGTCCGGGCTGTCGGCGGCGATCCATCTCGCGGCGGGGGGCCGTGAGGTCGTGGTGGTCGAGGCCCGTGACGAGCCGGGAGGATGCTGCGGATCGGCGCACGCCGGTCCCTACCGGTTCGACACGGGCCCCTCGGTGCTGACCATGCCGGAGGTGCTGGCGGACACGTTCGGCGCGGCCGGCGAGGACATGGACGGCCTGCTGCCGCTGCGGCGGCTGGACCCGTTCTACCGGCTGTCCTTCCACGACGGCTCACGGCTGGACGTGGTGGCGGGCGCGCAGCGGATGGCGGAGAACGTCCGCGCCCTGTGCGGGCCCGCCGAAGCCGCCCGGTACCTGCGGTTCCGGCGGCGGCTGAGCGCGATGTTCGAGGCCGAATGGTCGTCGTTCATCGACGCGGACATGACCCGGCTGCGGAGCATGGCCCGTCCCCTCGCGCTGCTCAGGCTGGCGGCGGCGGGCGGGTTCCGGCGCCTGGACCGGTTCGTGGCGGGTCAACTGACCGACGAGCGGCTCGTCAAGGCGCACACGTTCCAGGCGCTGTACGTCGGGCTTCCTCCCGACAGGGCACTGGCCATCTACGCGGTCGTCGCGCACATGGACACGGTCGGCGGGGTGTACTTCCCCGCGGCCGGCGGGATGCACGCCATCCCCCGGGCCCTGGCCGCCGTCGCGGCGAAGGCGGGCGCCGCCATCAGGTACGGCGTGCGCGCCGAACGGGTCGAGACGAACGCGGCCGGGGTGGCGGCGGTCCGGCTGGAGGGCGGCGAGCGGCTCACCGCCGGGGCGGTCGTCGTCGCCTGCGACCTGGTCCGGGCCCACCGGGGGCTGCTGCCCGACGGGGCGGGCGACTGGCGGCTGCGCCGTCCGCGCTACTCGCCGTCCTGCCTGGTCATGCACTTCGGGCTCGACCATCGGCCGGCCGGCCGGGCGCACCACACGCTGCACTTCGGCCGGGAGTGGGCCGGCGCCTTCGCGGCGCTGGCGTCCGGGCGGCCGCAGCCCGACCCGAATCTGCTGGTCACCTGTCCCGAGGCGGACGGCACCGCCGCGCCGGCCGGTCACTCCACGTTGAGCGTCCTGGAACCCGTCCCGAACACGGTGAGCGCGGACGGCTGGGACCGTCTCGCGCCGCGGCTGGAGCAGCGCCTGCTCGGCCGCCTGTCCGACCTGGGGTACGGCGACCTGTCGGCGGCGCCCCGGCTGACCTTCGACCCGCCGGCCTGGACGCGCCTCGGCCACTCGGCGGGCACGCCGTTCGCCCTGGACCACCGGTTCCGCCAGACGGCCTGGTTCCGGCCCGCCGGCCGCAGCCGCCGCGTCCCCGGGCTGCACTTCGCGGGGATGTACACCGCGCCCGGCGTGGGCGTCCCACCGGCTCTGATCTCCGGGCGGCTCGCCGCCGCCCGCGTCCTGGAAGGCCGCCGATGACGCTGACCGCGAGCTACGAGCACTGCCGCCGCCTCAACGCCCGCCATGGCCGCTCGTTCTACCTGGCCACACTGCTGCTGCCGGCGTGGAAGCGCAGGCACGTGCACGCGCTGTACGGCTTCACACGTCACGTGGACGACATCGTGGACGCGTTCGGCGCGACGGCCCCGGACACCGCCGGGCGGGCGAAGGCGCTCGACGAGGTGGCCCGGCGGCTGAGCGCGAGCCTGGCGGGCGAGGCGATCCAGGACCCGGTGCTGCCCGCCTTCGTGCACACCGTCCGCTCCTTCGGCATCGAGCGCGGCGACATCGGCGTCTTCCTGCGGTCCATGCGCTCCGACCTCACCGTCACCCGGTACGAGACCTACGAAGACCTGCTGGGGTACATGGAGGGGTCGGCCGCCGCCATCGGCCTGATGATGCTTCCCGTCCTGGAGACGGTGCCGGGCGCCGGGCGGCTCGCCCGCGAGCCCGCCCGCGAACTCGGGCGGGCGTTCCAGCTGACGAACTTCCTGCGGGACGTCGCCGAGGACCTGGCCCGCGGCCGCGTCTACCTGCCGCAGAAGGACCTCGCCAAGTTCGGGGTGACCGAGGACGACCTCCGCGGCGACGGCCGTACGCCGGCACTGCGCGACCTGGTGGCCTTCGAGGCCGACCGCGCCCGCGACCACTACCGCCGCGCCCTCGGCGGCATGGAGTTGCTGGCGCCGTCCTCCCGCCCGTGCATCCGCGCCGCGTACGAACTGTACGGCGGCATCCTGGACGAGATCGCCGCGGCCGGCCACGACGTGCTGACCGCGCGGGCGCGGGTGCCGCGCCGCCGCCGGGCCGCGATCTTCGCGCGGCACCTGCTGGCCGCCTCCGCCGCCG
>NZ_BCQQ01000214.1 GCF_001552155.1 Actinomadura formosensis NBRC 14204
TTAGTGGTGGTCTGCGGCAGGTACGGCTCGTGGTCGAGAGGAGACCTCTCCCGAGAACGGAGCGATGCCTTGCAGCAAGCCGGACGGATCTCGCCTCAGGTCATGAAGTCGCTCTCGACTCCCGAGCGGGTAGAGACGCATCTGGGCACTCTGGAATTCCCGCTGGGCAGGCCCACCGGCGAGACCGCCGACCGCGTCTACGACCATCTGGACTATGTGCACGCCGTCCGCGGGTTCCTCGACGCGTACTCCGGGGTCAATGCGTGGGCGGCGCGCAAGGGCTTCCTTGAAGCCGGGATCAGAGACCACGATGTCCTGCTCTTCTCGGAGTTCATGGATTCCGAGACGCTCTTGCTGATAGGGAACGCGGACACCGTCTATTTCGTGACGTTCCTCGACCTGACTGAGGGGCCACTGGTAGTGGAAATGCCGCCCCTCTCCCTCTGTTTCGTCAATGACATGTGGTTTCGCTGGGTCGCGGATCCCGGTATGGCCGGGCCGGATCGCGGGGCCGGCGGCAAATACCTCTTCGTGCCGCCCGGTTATGAGGGTCCTCTTCCGGAGGGCGGCTTCTTCGCACAGCCGACCCGCACCACGCGGCTCGTCCTGGGCGGGCGAGCGTTCCTGGAGGGCGACGACCCGAAGCCGGCGGTCGAGCGCATCAAGGAGAGGCTGCGCATCCACCGCTACGTCCCCGGGTTCTTCGGAACCAGCATCGGGGAGATCGTCACAGGGGGAACGGCCCCGCCGTTGCCGTGGACCGCTCAGACGTGGACCGCCGCGCTCCGCAGGCCCGACCCGCCGCGCTTCGTCGAGGGCACCGGGTTCGCCGTGAACACGGTCCCACCCGGGGACTCGACATACTTCGACCTCGCGAGTGAGCTCGTGCACGATCAGCCGGCCGAGGCGCTCGATCCCGAGATCGCCGGTGCGCTGGCCGCGATCGGGATCGTCAAGGGCCGCCCCTTCCAGCCGGATCCGCGGATGCGGAAGATCCTCGCCGAGGCGGCCGCGGTGGGGAACGCGACGGCCCGTACCCTCGCCTGCCACCCGCGCCCGGAGGAGGGGGCGCACTTCTACGGCGCGTCCTCCCAGTGGATCAACGGCCTGCTCGTGTCCGGCTACGACTTCATGACACCGCCCCCGGACATCACCGACCGGGGCGTCGAGCTCCGTATGAGCGACGGCGCCCGCAAGCTCAACCTGCGGACCTGGTGGTGGTACCTGGGCGTGGGCATCAGCCCGGCGTTCACCGCGCCGTTGCCCGGCATCGGCTCGCAGTACCTGTTCGCGTTCGCGGACCGGCAGGACCGGGCCCTCGACGGGGGCGGGCACTACCGTCTGGTGCTTCCGCCGGACATTCCCGCCGCCCGTTTCTGGTCGTGCACCGTCTACGACAACCAGACCCGCTCGATGCTCTCCACGCCGCAACGCTTCCCCCGGGCCGGCAGCCAGGACTATCCGACCCCGGCGGCGGCCGCCGACGCGGACGGCACGACTACGGTGCACTTCGGACCCGACCGGCCGGGCGGCGTGCCGGAGGGCAACTGGATCCAGACCGTGCCGGGCAAGGGATGGTTCGTGGTCCTGCGGCTTTACAGCCCTCTGCGGCCGTTCTTCGACAAGACCTGGCGGCCGGGTGAGGTCGAGGCGGTGGACTGACCTGGCATGGCGGCGATCCGAAGGCGTGACGGTCCGGACGGTGAGGTGGCCATGAGCACGAGCCCGCCGGGGAGCTGGAACGGCGGTGCCGCAAAGCGGACGATCGTCGGCGTGAAGAACGACTGGAACGCAGTTCTCAAGGAAGGACCCCTTTAGGAGGGAACGCGGTGCCTCACGTGAGCGACGCGCCCAGCCCGGGCATATCAGCTGAGACCCTCGCGTCGATCAGCGTCCCGGACCGGCTGGAGGCGGTCTTCGGCGCGATGGACTTCTTCGACGGCCTGCCCCTGCCCGACACGGTCACCCGGAGCTATGACGCGCTCGACCTGCTGCGCGGGATCGAGGTCTTCCTCAACTGCCTGCCCGGCGCCGCGATGGTGGCGATGCGGCGCGGGCTGCGGAGCCTCGGTATCGGCTCCCGCACGATCGGCTACACGGCCCCGCGGTGCAGTTCGGCACCCTTGATGCTCACGCCGAACACCGAAACCACGTACGGGTTGGCCTTCCTGGCGCTCGATCAGGACGGCCCGACAGTGATCGAAGTGCCCGGGGGCTCGCTGAGTGTCGTCGACGACCTGTGGCAGCGCTACGTCGCCGACATGGGGATCGCCGGACCCGACGAGGGCAAAGGAGGCAAGTACCTCTTCCTGCCCCCCGGCCATGACGGCGACGTCCCGGACGGCTACTTCGTCTCGCGGCCGCCGACCTTCTCCTGCTGGGCGGCGCTCCGCGTGCTGGGGGGTGTCGAGAGCCTGCTCAAGACGCGGATGTACCCGCTCTCGGCCGCGGCCGACCCGCCCGAGCAGCGCTTCGTCAACTTTGCCGACTCCGTCTTCAATGCGGTCCCCGCCAACGACTTCTCGTTCTTCGGGGAGGTCGACGAGATCGTTCAGCAGGAACCGCCCGAGGCACTCGACCCCGAGCGCGCGGGACAGCTCGCCTCGATCGGCATCGTGCCCGGCAAGCCCTTTCGACCGGACGACCGCATGCGCTCGATCCTCGACACCGCCGCGCGGGTCGGGTCGGGCCTCGTGCGGACGCTGACCTTCAAACCGCGCGACCCGGATTTCTACTACTACCCGGGCAGCTCGTGGAAGAACATGTTCCCCTCCGGAAGCCACGAGTTCCTCTCGCCGCAGGGTGCGCGCCTGCTGGACGCTCGCGCCGTGTTCCACCACGGGGCGCTCGTGATCACGCCGGCGATGGCGACGGCGGCGGTCGGGGCCGGATCGCAGTACGCCTACACGGCAGAGGACACCACCGGCGCCTGGCTCGACGGTGAGAAGAGCTACACGCTCACCCTTCCCAAGGGCATCCCGGCGAAGAACTTCTGGGCCGTTGACGTCTACGACCCCCAGACTCGGTCGCTGCTGCGCACCGACAACCCCTACCCGAGCGTGAACAGCCTCTCGGACGCCGTGCAGGCCGAGGACAGCGGCGACACGGTCATCCACTTCGGCCCGACCGCGCCACTCGGCAGGGAGGCGAACTGGATCCAGACGGTCCCCGGCAAGGGATGGTTCGTCGTCCTGCGACTCTACGGTCCGCTGGAAAGCTGGTTCGACCAGAGCTGGCGGCCGGGCGAGGTCGAACCGGCGTGAGGTAGACGGCCGTGGGCGAGGCGATCGGTCAGATTCCGTCGTACGGCGTCGGAGCGGCGCGGCCGGGCGCGCGGCGACGAGGAGGTGTCGTTGCCGAAGTGGATGCACACGGTCGACTCCTTCCCACCCGTCACGGCGGGAGCACTCGGGATCGCGCCGTCCGCTCTCAACCCGAAGAACCTGCTGCTCGTGATCGCCGCGGCGGCGATCGCGCGCACGGGCACCTCAGCCGGCGCACAGGCCGCGGCACTCGCGGTCTTCGTTGTGATCGGGCGTTCGGGACCGGAGCGCCGGTCGTGCTCTACTTCGCCCTCAAGGAGCGCTCCAAGCACATCCTCGACGGCCTCAAGCTCTGGATGGAGAGGAACAACTCGGCGATCATGACCGTGATCTGCCTGATTCTCGCCGCGAAGCTGGTGGGCAACGCCATCAGTGATCTCTCCTCCTGATGAGGCCGAGCATGCTCGGGCTGTTCCCTTCACTGCGGGGATACCGGCGGCAATGGCTGGGGCGGGACGCCCTGGCCGGGGTGACGGTGTGGGCGGTTCTCGTGCCCGAGGCGCTCGCCTACGCGACGATCGCCGGCGTCTCGCCCGTGGTCGGCCTCTACGCCGCGCCCGCCGCCCTGATCCTCTACGCCGCCTTCGGCAGCTCCAAGCACCTGATGGTCGGGCCGATGGCGGCGACGGCGGCGCTCTCGGCGGCGATCGTCGGTGAGGCCGCAGGCGGTTCGAGTGCGGACTTCCGCACTGCGATGACGGCGGCATTGGCCGTGACGGTGGGCATCGCGGCGCTCCTCGCCGGACTGCTGCGCCTCGGCTTCCTCGCCGGTTTCATCTCCGAGCCGGTGCTGAAAGGCTTCATCGTCGGCCTGGCGCTGACGATCATCGCGGGCCAGCTGCCGAAGCTGTTCGGCGTCGAGGGCGCGTCGGGGGACTTCTTCGAGAAGATCTGGGCCCTGATCGGCGCCCTCGGCGGAACCAGTGGCCTCACCGTCCTGGTCGGCGTCGGCAGCCTCCTCCTGATCCTCGTTCTCAAGCGGGTCACCCCGTTCCTGCCCGGCTCGCTGATCGCGGTGGCGCTGGGGATCGCGGCGGCAGCGGCCTTCGATCTGGAGGACCATGGGGTCGATGTCGTCGGCAGGATCGAGACCGGGCTGCCCTCGTTCGGCTTCCCCGATGTCTCGGTGGACGACCTCGGCGGCCTCGCCGCCGGAAGTGTCGGCGTGCTGCTCGTCGCCTTCGCCGAGGGACTCGGGGCGGCGAAGAGTTACGCCACCCGCGACCACTACGAGGTTGACGCCAACCGCGAGCTGATCGGGCTCGGGGCTGCCGGCCTGGGCGCCGGCCTGTCCAGCGGCATGGTCGTCAACGGCAGCCTCTCGAAGACCGCCGTCAACTGGTCGGCGGGCGCACGCACCCAGCTGTCCGGGGTCTTCGTCGCCCTCCTCACCGTGATCACGCTGCTCTTCTTCACCGGCCTCTTCGAGAAGCTTCCCGAGGCGGTGCTCGCGGGGGTGGTGGTCGCGGCGGTGGTCGAACTGGTCGACATCCCCTCCCTGGTCGCCCTCTATCGCGTTTTCACCCGCAGGCTCGGCCAGGACTACGGCGTCGCCGCGCGACCCGACTTCGTCACCGCGGTCGCCGCGATGCTCGGGGTGATGATCTTCGACACGCTGCCCGGCCTCTTCATCGGCATCGGTGCCTCGTTGCTCCTGCTCCTCTACCGCTCCTCGCGCCCGGTCATCAACGAGCTGGGGCAACTGCCGGGGAACGGACACTTCGCCGCGCTCGACAGGCACACGGACAGCCGCAGGATCCCGGGGGTGATCGTGCTGCGCGTCGAGGCGGGCATCTACTTCGCCAACGCCGAGCGGATCCGGTCCACGGTACGAAGTGCCGTCGGCCGGGAAGGGGCGACGGTGGTCGTGATCGACGCCGAGACGGTCCCCTTCATCGACGTCAGCGCGGTACGCATGCTCGACGAGCTGGCCGAGGAACTGGAGGCCCGCGGAGTCCGGCTCCTGCTTGCCCGCGACGTGGGTCAGGTTCGGGACGTGTTGCGCACCGCCGAAGCCAAGACGGAGCTGAGGCACGTTTATCCCACCGTGCAAGCGGCGGTCGACGCGGCCAGGACCGGCACATGACGCAACCGATGCCTTGTTCCCCTACACGACCTGGCAGGACGCCATCTCCCCGCACGGACACCGTGTACCGCTCGGATACTCGGTTTCGTGCTCTGAGCTGGGATTTTGCTGCGGGGCCATCGCAGTCACTGTGACCATCTCGAGGTGTTGTTGTCGGTGCTGTACCGGGTGGTCCGGAGCTTGCTGGGACTGCTGGTGTTTGTGGTCCGGTCTGATCTGTCCAAGGACGTGGAGTTGCTGGTGCTCCGTCACCAGAACCAGGTTGTGCTTGCCGAAGACTACGTCCGTGCAGGTGAGAGGCGTAGTGCCTGGCAGGCAGTGGCGCCGGGCTTGGACGGTTCCGGATGGGTTGACCTGCACGGACGAGGTTTTCGGCAGGGAGAGGGATGCAAGGTAGCGCTTGACGGGAATCGGCCTCAGCTGCGGCTGACGTCGGAAGAACTGAGCGAGCTGGGCTCCGGCCTG